>NZ_ATDK01000367.1 GCF_000444135.1 Pseudomonas avellanae BPIC 631 | reverse complement strand
TTTTCGAAATAAGTTACCCATAACCTGCAAGCTAAGCTATTGATAAGATTTGAATTTTCCGTTAGTTGGTGGCTGATTTTTTCGAAAACAGTACACTAGTGAGATGCGAAGCAACACAGAAAAATTTGGGCCAAGCAGCTTGGGCAATGGCTCTAGCGGTGGCGGGAAAAAGCCAATTCGCGGTGGGGGGACGTCTGGCCTTCAACATAAAGTTGGTGATGGTGATGGTGATGGTGATGGCGGTGGCCGTAGTGGCCAGAGCGGTGCATCTAAGTTGCTTAGTTCAGGCCCGCAGGGGGTCGCCCCGTCCGGGGCTGCTGATGATGGGCCTATCGGATTTGGTGGCGGATCGTTTGCTTCTGAAACTTCACCGAAGACTAGTGGCCGAGATGGCAACGTTAACAATGAAAAGCCGATTATTACTTAAAGGGGACTATAACTATGTCTTATGACTTTAACGCAGAAACCACTGGGGTAATTATTGGCCGCAGGCAGGGTTATCAAAAGGGGCGTAATGAAGGTTATGACGCAGGGTTTGAAGACGCAAATAGCCAATGGATTGAGGTAAACAATAAATGGAAGGCTGGCTATGCCGCATTGCAAAAAGAGAACGCTAATCTTTTGGTGACAATACAAGAAGCAAACTATGCAATATCTAGCCTTTCGATTATTTCCATGAGCACAATGGAAGTATTAAAAAATGCTCCACAAGATACGATCACTAAGCTTGTTTTGCATTACTATGATCTGTCTAAAAATTGGTTAAGCGGTAAACATATCCGAGTGCTGCCTGCTGATGAGCCTGTGCTGCAAGAACTCACGCCCCACACGGTAGCGCTCATGAAAAAATGGTGGGATCAGACGGTAGAAACCGCGAAACCAGCAACCCCAAATAATAAGGGTGACAGCGATCCGTCGCTGTAATTATCCGGCCCCTGCGGGCCGGTAATTTGTACCACTGACCCCGGAAGTCGGAACCATGAAACAAGGATGCAAGGTAGAAGAACTCCCCTCTCAGGACATCATGGCGGTGCTTATCGCTGTAGCTGAAAAAGTTCTGTCCAATATCTCTGTGAAACGTCGCCGTCGTGCGCGTAAGGTGCTTTGAAATGAAGATTGTGAAAACTGCAAAGAAGGCTGCAAAATTCATGTTCTTTTCCATGCCTCTTTCGATCTTTGGGTGGCGCAGTATTTCAACGAACCACCAACATTTAAAAGACTTGGTGAGCACGATCAGGAACCCGCATTGTCCTGTGTGCGACAAGGGGGTGATGTTCGTTCACAAAGACGCAGAACCAGACGAAAATGCGATTTACCCATGGACTTGTTCGGGTGGCTGTGGGTTCGGCGTTTTTACCAAGCGCGATCAAAACTCAATCAATGAGGTGCTGATTCCCCTTATTAGTAAAAAGGGTCGTGCCCGCCTCAATGGCATGAGTGAAGAAGAGCAGATGGGCTTGATTAAATCACACACACGACAATCTCGGATGTTTTGGGTATTAGCTGCGCTTTGTCCTTTGATCGCCTTGTACAGCCTCGCAACAGGCAGCATGGCGATGACCTGCATCAGCATCTTGTCGATGGCAGTGCCTTTCTCGATCCTTGCTATCAAGTGGAGCTATCGAGCTTGGCAGGTACTCACCGGAACGTTGTACGTCGAAGGCGCATTCAAGCAGTTTGTGAAGCGTGGACTTTGGCTTCCAGGGGGGGAGGCATGATTGCGCATAAGTTTGTCCAAGGCGAGCTGCTGATTTTAGATCCAGCATATTGGGCCGCACTGGAATACGCTGCCGATCAGTTTTTGGCTCGTGAGGCCGCGTCTCGGAAATCCCGTCGAGACAATGTGATCCGCTCCGCTCGGGCCAAAGGGGCCTTGCCCCTCTGGACGCCCCAAGTCTGCCTTGCGACGCGGCGGGTAGCTGACGGGAAGAGCACCCATCAGCTACCCTTGCAGAGGCTGGGGTCGTTCCAACCGCATCAAGGGTGAAGGCTTCGCCCCGGCGCTCCGTTCATCGGGCAGGCCCGATGAGCCGGTGCGGCGGCCCTTGACCCGGCCTCCACGCGTTGTCCGGCTGATTCGAGATAGCGCCCGAGGGAATATTGGAGCCGGCGTATAAGCCAGCTCATACCGTGCTAGGCTGTAACTTAATTAGTGTCGTAGTCCAATGCTTAAAGAGTACGTCTACTTTTTCTTCTGAAAATAACGATCAAAGTATGATAACTACGCTTGCCTCGTGGGTATTCACCCAAATTTGATCGGGTCGGGAAACTCCGAGCGCGTAGGATGGAGGCGCTTTTGGTAGGGCAATAAAAAACCGGATTACCCTATTGGCTGATTAATATGCCCGTGCTTTCAATTATCGACAGCCCTTGGTTTTCGGGTTGGTTGTGGTTGGTTTTGCCTGTCAGATATATTTGAATACTGTTTATCGTCTGTATGAGTCTCAAGAGCATCAACGGTAAGGGACATGGCGTAGTGCAGCTGGTTAACGTATGGGGTCATTATCTCTTTAACTTTTAAGAGTGCCTTCGTTTGTATGACTGTTTGTTCTACTAGTGGTTTTCCGAGTTTTATGAGTGATACGGTTAAGCTCCAGTCCAAGTTTTTACTATTTGAGGAGTGGAGGGCGAGCATTATGCACCTCATGGCCGCAGTCGCGTTGCCTTGGACGTCTGGTAGATATTGCACACTTTCGTTTGGTTGGACGTAGGCAGATGTTGAAGCGAAATCATTTCTAATAGTTGTTGAGATTTCGTATTCTTGTAGCTTGGTTATCAAAGGCCATGCATATAATGCACGTAACATTCTAGCTTTTCTTGCATAGTTGCTCGTGTCTTCTACTCTGTGTTGAGCTATTGTTTCCAGCTCTTGTGCCATTTTTTTTAGGTTTGTAGTCCGTTCGCTTAGGTCTGATTTATCAGAGTTTGTGAGGTTGAATACGTCAATGTCATGTTTGTTTAATAGCGTTAAGGAGTGTGCAAGTCGTTTAGCGTCAGAAGCTGCTTTAGTCAATGCTCTTAGCCGGATTTGAGTGTCACTTTTGTCGAGAACAATAAGCCCATCTTTTTGCTCTGTTAGAAATCCTATTAAGGATTTCTTTTTATCCGGCGATAGATGATTTAAAGATGGGTGCATTATGATGCTTTCGATCAGTAGACTGCGAAATCTTTCCTTGTCGGCATCGTTGTCAGATCGCAGCATCTGAAGCCTCCTTTTTCCACAGATCAAGCTTGTCCGCCCAATGCTGCATCATTTCTGCTCGCTCAACCATATATATAGCGTGATTGTAGGCCCTACGAACCGAATTAGGCTCCGCATGAGCCAGCTGCGCCTCAATTGCATCAGATCTGTAACCCATTTCGTTAAGCCTCGTGCTTCCTGTTGTACGAGTTCCATGGGGACTATATATCGTTGCCCAACCCAGTTTTTTCAGTGCTTGGCGGAAAGCAGCATCAGACATCGGCTTGTGGCGATCATCTCGGTTAGGAAAAACATACGTGCTTTGGCCGGTGATCGGCTGCATTGTCGTTAGTATTGAGACTGCCTGGCGGGGGAGGGGGAGCAAATGCTCCCGACGTGCCTTCATGCGCTCTTTAGGGATTTTCCAAAGCCCATTGGCTAGGTCGAATTCATCCCACCTCGCCTGAACGCTTTCGTTGGCTCTTGTCAGCGTCAACCACATTAACCTGAATGCCATCTGTGTCTGGAAATGCCCCCCGTGGGAGTCGAAGGCATTAAGTAGATTGCCTACTTGGCCTGACGTAAGCGCCGCTTTGTGTTGGGTTTTGTTTGGTGGCAAAGCCTTCCTCACAGGCCATACGGGGTCGGTGTCCGCTCTGAGAGTAGCGACTGCTAGCTCAAAAACTCCTGACATTGTGCGTTTTGCTTCGGCAGCTACGGTTGGGGCCCCGCGCTTCACGGTTTTATTCAGGATGTCGAGTACATGTGCTGATGTGATGGTGCGAACTGGAAGCTTCCCTATCGAAGGGAAAACAACCCTTTTTAGCATCCCCAGTCTCCGAGATTTCGTCACCGGCTCCCAGCTCTTAAGAGCAAGCCACTCTTGGGCGATTGTCTCAAATGTGTTGGAAGCATCCATCTCCCGTTTGATTTTCGTGAGCTGTCTGTTCTGTACTGGGTTGATGCCCTGTCTGACCAGCTTGCGGGCCTCATCGCACTTCTCTCGGGCATTTGCCAGCGACAGGTCGGGATAATCGCCCAGGGCGAACCAGGAGGCTTTTCCACAAAGCTTAAAGCGGTATCGCCATGCCCGCACCCCGTTAGGTTTTACCTCAAGGTACAGGCCTCTAGCGTCGTTAATGCGATACAGCTTGTCTTTGGCTTTTGCAGCCCGGCAGTGAGCGTCGGTGAGCATCGGATGACTCGGTTTTCACAGGATGCATTCATCGTATACACCTAAAAACGGCTTGTCCAAAAAACATATACACCAGCGTAGTCGCTTTTTTTCTGCATGGTCGTGCAATCGCATGCAACACATAGAAACACGAAAGCCCCATAGAATGGGGCTTTCTGAGCGATTTTTAAGCTTTTAAGCTAGCTTATGCAATCACCTGCAATGTTACCTACAATTTAGACGTTAAATCTGAAATGCATCACATCACCGTCTTTAACGACATATTCCTTTCCTTCCAGCCGCCACTTACCCGCTTCCTTGGCGCCGGCTTCACCCTTGAACTGGATAAAGTCGTCATAGGCTACGACTTCGGCGCGGATAAAGCCTTTTTCGAAGTCGGTGTGGATGACGCCTGCGGCTTGGGGGGCGGTGGCGCCGACGCGGACGGTCCAGGCGCGGACTTCTTCGACGCCAGCGGTGAAGTAGGTCTGCAGGTGGAGCATTTCGTAGCCGGCGCGGATCACGCGGTTCAGGCCGGGTTCTTCGAGGCCCAGGGCTTCAAGGAACATGTCTTTCTCTTCGCCGTCATCGAGCTCGGCGATTTCTGCTTCGATCTTGTTGCAGACCGGCACCAGCATGGCGCCTTCTTCTTCGGCGATGGCGCGCACCACGTCCAGCAGCGGGTTGTTCTCGAAGCCGTCTTCTGCGACGTTGGCGATGTACATGACCGGCTTGGTGGTCAGCAGGTGGAAACCACGGATGACGGCTTTGTCGTCATTGCCCATGCTTTTCATCAGGCTGCGGGCTGGCTTGCCTTCGCTGAAGTGTGCAATCAGTTGCTCGAGCAGACCTTTCTGGACCACTGCGTCCTTGTCGCCGCCCTTGGCGTTGCGCGTGACCTTTTGCAGCTGTTTTTCGCAGCTGTCGAGGTCGGCGAAGATCAGTTCAAGGTCGATGATCTCGATGTCGCGTTTTGGGTCGACGCTGTTGGAAACGTGAATCACGTTCTCGTCTTCGAAGCAGCGCACTACGTGGGCGATGGCATCGGTCTCGCGGATGTTGGCGAGAAACTTGTTGCCCAGGCCTTCGCCTTTCGAGGCACCTGCCACGAGGCCGGCGATGTCGACGAACTCCATGGTGGTTGGCAGGATGCGTTTCGGGTTGACGATGGCCGCCAGGGCCGCCAGACGCGGGTCAGGCATCGGCACGATGCCGGTGTTCGGCTCGATGGTGCAGAAGGGGAAGTTCTCGGCTGCAATACCGGATTTGGTCAGGGCGTTGAACAGGGTGGACTTGCCGACGTTAGGCAGGCCGACGATGCCGCAATTGAATCCCATGGTGTTTCCCCTCGAGTGATGTCAGGCCTTCTGGCTGTGCAGGTTTTTCATCGCCCGGTTCCATTCACCGGCGAAGATATCCGGCAGCACGCCGAGGGCAAAGTCGATACTGGCGTCCAGTTTTTCCTGTTCGGCGCGTGGCGCTCGACCCAGGACAAAACCGGATACCTTGCTGGCATCGCCCGGGTGGCCAATGCCAAGCCGCAAGCGATGAAATGTGTTTTGGTTGCCGAGCTGCGCGATGATGTCGCGCAGACCGTTGTGACCGCCATGACCGCCGCCCACTTTGAGTTTGGCAACGCCCGGAGGCAGGTCCAGTTCGTCGTGCGCCACCAGAATCGACTCGACCGGGATACGGTAGAAGCCCGCAAGCGCCGCGACAGCCTGGCCGCTGCGGTTCATGTAGGTGGTGGGGATCAGCAGACGAACATCCTGACCCTGATGCGTAAAGCGTCCGGTCAGGCCAAAGAATTTGCGCTCGGGAACGAGATTGACTCGTTGCGCCGCAGCAATACGCTCAACAAAAAAAGCCCCTGCGTTATGCCGGGTCTGTTCGTATTCAGCGCCTGGATTTCCCAGGCCCACGATCAGTTGTATGGCGGTCACGACAGGGGCTCTTCCTTTGGAGTTGTGGGTTAGACCGCTGACGACAGCGGCAATGTGGACAAAAACTGCTCATTTACCATGATGTAAACTCCGCGATCTCGCCCGCTATGCCTGCTATCGCTCGCGATGTTTCCTGAGCAACTCCGGCGTTACCAAGTAATGAATTACTCGGCAGCGCCGTCTGCAGCTTCTTCGTCTTCATCTTTGACGACGCGCGGTGCGTGGACGTTGGCGATAGCCAGGTCGTTGCCGTGCGCCAGCGCTACGAACTCAACGCCTTTTGGTGCTTTAACGTCGGACAGGTGAACGATCGAGCCGATTTCCAGAGCAGACACGTCTACTTCGATGAACTCAGGCAGATCTTTCGGCAGGCAGGAAACTTCCAGCTCGGAAGTTACGTGCGAAACTTCGCCGCCTTTCTTGACCGGCGCTTCTTCGCCGATGAAGTGTACAGGTACGATAGCGGTCAGTTTCTGACCAGCTACAACGCGTACGAAGTCAGCGTGCAGCACGTGGCCTTTGGCCGGGTGACGTTGCAGTGCCTTGATGATGACGTTTTGCTTGGTGCCACCAACGTTCAGCTCGATGATGTGGCTGTAAGAAGCCTCGTTCTCGAGCAGTTTGGCAACTTCCTTGGCCAGCATGCTGATGGACTCGGGGGCTTTGTCGCCACCGTAGACTACAGCTGGAACCAGGCTAGCGAGACGACGCAGGCGGCGGCTCGCACCTTTCCCCAGGTCGGAACGCAGTTCGGCATTCAGGGTAAAATCGTTCATGTTGTATCTCCAAATTAACCACATCCACCGTTGCGTTTGCGACCAGCGCTCGGGTGGTATGGGCAAAAAAGCCCCGCCCTGACCGGATGTCAGGGCGGGGCGCTTTTCGTCGGCTTGATATCTGCTAAGGGAAGCCCTTAACGGAACATCGCGCTGATCGATTCTTCGTTGCTGATACGGCGTACCGCCTCAGCGACTACCGGTGCAATATCCAGTTGGCGGATACGGCTGCAGGCTTGTGCGGCGGCGGACAACGGGATGGTGTTGGTGACCACCAGTTCGTCCAGCACGGAATTTTCAATGTTTTCGATCGCCCGACCCGACAGCACAGGGTGTGTGCAGTAGGCAAAGACCTTGGCAGCGCCATGCTCTTTCAGGGCCTTGGCCGCGTGGCACAGAGTGCCGGCGGTATCGACCATGTCATCAACCAGAATGCAGGTACGCCCTTCGACATCGCCGATGATATGCATCACTTCAGAGTGATTGGCTTTCTCACGGCGTTTGTCGATGATACCGAGATCGACGCCTAGGGATTTGGCAACAGCACGTGCACGCACGACACCGCCGATATCCGGGGAAACGATCATCAGGTTTTCAAAGCGCTGGTCTTCGATGTCATCCACCAGAACGGGGGAGCCGTAGATGTTATCTACCGGAATGTCGAAGAAACCCTGGATCTGGTCAGCATGAAGATCAACCGTGAGAACACGGTCGATTCCCACCACGGTCAGCATATCGGCAACGACTTTCGCGCTGATAGCAACACGTGCGGAGCGCGGACGGCGATCCTGGCGGGCATAACCAAAGTAGGGAATCACAGCAGTGATTCGGGACGCTGAGGAGCGGCGGAAGGCATCAGCCATCACGACGAGTTCCATCAGGTTATCGTTCGTCGGGGCGCAAGTCGGCTGAATGATGAAGACGTCTTTACCGCGGACGTTTTCATTGATCTCAGTGCTGATTTCGCCGTCGGAAAATTTCCCGACAGAGACATCACCCAGTGGGATATGCAGCTGACGTACTACACGCCGAGCGAGATCGGGGTTGGCATTCCCCGTAAAGACCATCATCTTGGACACGCGCAGTACCTAGAGGCTGAGGGTAACCTGGATGAGTATAGAAAATGGCAGGGGCGGCTGGATTCGAACCAACGCATGGCAGGATCAAAACCTGCTGCCTTACCGCTTGGCGACGCCCCTGTAATTGAATCAATCGAGTGTTTCGCACTCAATTCCTGCTACAGAATTTGCAGCTTGCGATGCAACATCGAAATGTTACTTCCTTTCGCTACGAACCCCGTAAGGGTCTCTGTAAGAAGGGCCGAGACTTTATCAGCTTCAGCTTTGTTTGGGAAGGCCCCAAACACACAACTTCCAGTTCCGGTTAATTTTGCTTCGGTAAATTTACCTAACAAATTCAAAGCGTTACGTACTTCTGGGTAACGCCTCTCTACAACCGCCTTACAGTCATTTCGACTGTTTCCCTTGGGAACGGGGCGCACTTTAATGGGCGCAGTGTCGCGTGTCAACAACGGATCTGAAAAAATTTCTGCTGTACTTACAGCGACTTGCGGCACGAGCACCAAATACCACGGTTCTTCCGGGTCTACGGGGGTCAGAATTTCCCCGACACCCTCAGCAAAAGCGGCGTGTCCACGGACAAAAACCGGTACATCGGCACCCAGTGTGAGGCCCAGTTGTGCGAGGCGATCTTCATCCCAGCCCAGCTGCCACAAATGATTGAGGCCGAGCAATGTGGTTGCCGCATCCGAGCTGCCACCGCCGATACCGCCACCCATGGGCAGGCGTTTCTCCAGCCAGATGTCCATGCCCAAGGTGCAGCCAGACTGTTTTTGCAGAGCGCGGGCGGCTTTGACGATCAGGTTGCTGTCATGCGGGACGCCGGGCACGTCGGTCTGCAGGCAAATAACACCGTCTTCGCGAAGCGCAAAGCCGAGCTCGTCGCCGTAATCGAGAAATTGAAACAGGGTTTGCAGTTCATGGTAGCCGTCAGGACGGCGACCCAGAATGTGCAGCATCAGGTTAAGTTTTGCCGGGGCAGGCAGGACCAGTTGTGCTTCAACCATCGTCATTGCCCCAGTTTGCGAGGCTGCCAGTCCTTGATGACCAGCGTGACGTCGAGGTCCTGGCCGTGCAGCTTGATGCGTTCCGGCAGCCAGTAGCCGTTCTGTTCGACGTAACTGAGGTATTCCACCTGCCAGCCATCCTGCTCAAGGCTGGCCAAGCGGCTGTCGCCATCGAGTGTCACGCTGCTTTTGCTGTCAGGCGCCGGCAAGCCGCGTACCCACCACACGAGGTGAGAGACCGGCAGTTTCCAGCCTAATTGATCCTGCAGAAGCGTTTCCGGGGTCGGGGCTTCGTAGCGGCCCTGATTGGCAACTTCGAGCGCCACAGCGCCAGGCCTGCCAGTCAGTCGCGCCGCGCCACGGCCCAGCGGACCGGACAGGCGAATGTCGTAGTAATCCTGACGCTGCAGCCAGAACAGCGTGCCGCTGCCGGAATCCTTCGGTGCGCGGATGCCGACCTTGCCGTTGATCTGCCAGCCGTCAAGGCTGCTCAGTTGCTGTTTGTGTTCGCGCCATTGCGCGGGGTCGCCCTTGCCCTGAACCGCTTCGCGGGAGGTGAGGCCGGCGCAGCCGGCGAGCAGGGCGATGAAGCTGAATACGATTACGTGGCGCAAAAACATAACGTCAAAGGTTCTCTGAGCCGGTCAGGCGTCGCAGAGTGCTACGCAGGACGGTGCTGTCGGGTTGTTGTTCGAGGGCCTTGGCCCAGACTTGTCGAGCTTCGCGCTGATCGCCTTTGGCCCACAGCACTTCGCCCAGGTGCGCGGCCACTTCGTGATCCGGGAAGCGCTCAAGCGCCTGACGCAGGTAGCGTTCGGCGGCGTCCAGATTCCCCAGGCGGTAGTTCACCCAGCCAAGGCTGTCGAGAACGGCCGGGTCATCGGGGCTGATCTGATGCGCTTTTTCGATCAGTTCGCGGGCCTCGGTGTAGCGCGTGGTGCGATCGGAAAGGGTGTAGCCCAGCGCATTCAGCGCCATGGCGTTTTCCGGTTCGCGCTTGATGATGGTCCGCAGGTCTTTCTCCATCTGGGCCAGATCATTGCGTTTTTCAGCCAGCATGGCGCGGGTATAGAGCAGGTTGGCGTCATCCGGGTATTGCTTGAGCGCCTGATTCAATACCTGCCAGCCGCGGTCCAGCTGATCATTGCTGGTCAGTGTCTCGGCTTCGATCAGGTAGAGCTGAATGGCATAATCCGGCTCTTCGGCGCGGGCTTCGGAAAGACGCTTGGCCGCCTCGGCCCCATTGCCATTGCTGACCAGAATGTCCGCCTGGCGCAATTGAGCCGCCAGAAAGTCCGGGCCCGGCCCGACCTGAGCGTATTCATTGAGCGCGCTTTGCGGGTCTTCGCGCTCTTCGTGAATGCGGCCGAGGTTCAAATGCGCTGAATCCACGTGCGCGCCACGGGCGATCAATTCTTCCAGATAACCCGCCGCTTCTTCCCAGGCCTTGGCTTCAAGGCAGACCAGCGCCAGCGAGAAACGCAGTTCGTCGTCGTCAGGGTACTGCTGCAAAAGTGCGGCAAACTGCACTTTGGCGTCTTCCATGCGGTTCTGTTCGACCAGCATGCGCGCATAGGTCAGGCGCAGGCGCTTGTCGTCCGGGTATTTCTTGATGCTTTTTTCCAGCAGCGGTACTGCTTCCTTGCCGCGGTTCATGCTTTGCAGCAGCCGGGCGTGGAGCAGGATGGGCGCGATTTCGCCGTCTTTTGGCGGGTTGTCTTCAAGCAGCTTGAGCGACTGCTCGGAATCGCCATTCTGCTGGAGCAGCAGCGCCTTGCCGAAGATCAACTGGCCGTTTTTCGGGTACTTGCCCAGCAACCGGTCGAAGCTCTTGAGCAGGCCGTTACGCGTGTCCGGGTCGGTCTCGGCTGCATACAGGGCAAGAAAGTCGAAGTGCGTATCGCCCTGGCCCTGCAGGACTCTTTCCATGTACATCAGAGAGTCGTCGTAGCGGCCGGCCCGCGCCAGTTGAATGGCTGCGGCGCGTTGTGCTTCCAGTTCGCTCGGCGCGTTTCTTGCCCATATCAGTGCGGTTTCGAGCGCGGACTGATCAGCGCCCATGTACTCGGCGATCTGATAAGCGCGCTCGGAAATGCCTGGGTCCTGAGTCTTGATCGCCTGGGTCACGTAGTTATCCAGGGCGATGTCAAAGCGGTTGCGCTGGCCTGCCAGCTCCGCGCTCAACAGGCTGACCAGAGTGTCCTGGGTGAACGAGCCATAGACCTGCGGCATGGTTTCAGGCGCCGGCGGCGCGTCTTTCTGAGCGGGCACGGGCTGCGACGAGACGGGGGTCATGGACTGACAGCCGCCTAGAAAGGCAAGAGCAAGGAACAACGCGGAGGATCTATTCATATATAAGAAGGGCGGCTTACCTGCGGTGGGAGCATAATGACACAAGGCTGTCGGCAAAACCCACAGCCGTCGGAAAAACTGATGCAATGCGTGTGTTTGCAGTGTTGCGGGCCTGAAAACACAGCCAGCAACGAGCGATTGTAGTAGGACAATAATATGCGGTGGTTGTTCTGAGCTTATCGAAGTAGGACAATTACCGGCTTCACGTCACCACCTGCGACCCTGAATGGCCTTCCTTGCACTCGGTATCAACCATAAGACCGCCTCGGTCGACGTTCGCGAGCGCGTGGCATTTACCCCGGAGCAGCTGGTTGATGCGCTGCAGCAGCTTTGCCATCTCACCGAAAGTCGTGAGGCAGCGATTCTTTCGACGTGCAATCGCAGCGAGTTGTACATCGAACACGAGCACCTGGGCGCGGACAGCATTCTGGCCTGGCTTGCCAATTATCATCACCTTAGCCTCGAAGAGTTGCGCGCCAGCGCCTATGTTCACGAGGACGATGCTGCCGTGCGACACATGATGCGCGTGGCCTCGGGGCTCGATTCGCTGGTGTTGGGCGAGCCGCAGATTCTTGGTCAGATGAAGTCCGCGTACGCCGTAGCTCGCGAAGCCGGAACGGTCGGGCCTTTGCTGGGGCGTCTGTTTCAGGCCACGTTCAGCGCCGCCAAGCAGGTGCGCACCGACACCGCTATCGGCGAAAACCCGGTCTCCGTGGCCTTTGCCGCCGTCAGCCTGGCCAAACAGATTTTCAGTGACCTGCAACGCAGTCAGGCCTTGTTGATCGGTGCCGGCGAGACCATTACTCTGGTCGCCCGGCACCTGCATGATCTGGGCGTCAAGCGTATCGTGGTGGCCAACCGTACGCTGGAGCGCGCGAGTATCCTCGCCGCCGAGTTCGGTGCCCACGCCGTGTTGTTGTCGGATATCCCGGCCGAGCTGGTCAACAGCGACATCGTGATCAGCTCCACCGCCAGCCAGTTGCCGATTCTGGGCAAGGGCGCGGTGGAAAGCGCGCTGAAGCTGCGCAAACACAAACCGATATTCATGGTCGATATCGCTGTACCGCGCGATATCGAGCCTGAAGTCGGCGAGCTGGACGACGTTTATCTGTACAGCGTCGATGATCTGCATGAAGTGGTGGCAGAGAACCTCAAGAGTCGCCAGGGCGCTGCGCTGGCTGCTGAACAACTGGTCAGCGTCGGTGCCGAAGACTTCATGTCGCGGCTGCGCGAGCTGGCGGCGGTTGATGTACTGCGCGCCTATCGTCAGCAAAGTGAACGGCTGCGTGACGAAGAATTGAGCAAGGCGCAGCGCATGCTGGCCAACGGCAGCAATGCCGAAGACGTACTGATCCAGCTGGCGCGTGGCCTGACCAACAAATTGCTGCATGCGCCCAGCGTGCAGCTCAAGAAGCTGTCTGCCGAAGGTCGCGTCGATGCGCTGGCCATGGCCCAGGAACTATTTGCCCTCGGTGAGGGCTCGACGGATAAAACCCCGCAATGAAAGCTTCACTGCTCAATAAGCTGGATGTTCTCAGCGACCGTTTCGAGGAACTGACCGCACTGCTTGGCGATGCCGAAGTCATCAGCGATCAGACACGCTTTCGCGCCTATTCCCGGGAGTACGCCGAAGTGGAGCCGGTCGTTGCGCTTTACAAGCAACTGGCCAGGGTGCAAGGCGATCTTGAGGGCGCGCAGGCTTTGCTGAAAGACAGCGACCCCGACATGCGCGAGATGGCAGTCGAGGAAGTCCGCGAAACCAAGCAGCAACTGGTCGAGCTTGAGGCGCAACTGCAACGCATGCTGTTGCCCAAGGACCCGAACGACGGTCGCAACGTGTTTCTGGAAATCCGCGCCGGCACCGGCGGTGATGAAGCGGCGATCTTCTCCGGCGACCTGTTCCGCATGTACTCGCGCTACGCCGAGCGACGCGGCTGGCGGGTGGAGATTCTGTCCGAGAACGAAGGCGAGCATGGCGGTTACAAGGAAGTCATTGCGCGTGTCGAAGGCGACAGCGTCTACGGCAAGCTGAAATTCGAATCCGGCGCGCACCGTGTACAGCGTGTGCCCGAGACCGAATCCCAGGGCCGCATTCACACCTCGGCCTGCACGGTTGCGGTGCTGCCCGAGCCTGATGAGCAACAGGCGATCGAGATCAACCCGGCCGACCTGCGCGTCGACACCTATCGTTCTTCGGGTGCCGGTGGTCAGCACGTCAACAAAACCGACTCGGCCATCCGCATTACCCACTTGCCATCGGGTATTGTCGTCGAGTGTCAGGAAGAGCGTTCGCAACACAAGAACAGAGCCCGGGCCATGTCCTGGCTGTCTGCCAAACTGAATGATCAGCAGACCAGCGCGGCGGCCAATGCCATCGCCAGCGAGCGCAAGCTGCTCGTAGGTTCGGGTGATCGCTCGGAACGCATACGTACTTACAATTTCCCTCAAGGGCGAGTGACGGATCACCGCGTGAACCTGACTTTGTATTCGCTGGATGAAGTTCTGGCCGGCGGAGTCGATGCAGTGATAGAGCCGCTACTCGCTGAATATCAGGCTGATCAACTTGCGGCACTGGGTGAGTAAATGACCATCATCGCAAGCTTGTTAAGAAGCGCCGAGCTTCCCGATTCACCGACCGCGCGGCTCGACATCGAGCTGTTGCTCGCGGCGGCCCTGGGTAAACCGCGCAGTTTTCTGCACACCTGGCCCGAGCGCATTGTTAGCACCGAGGCCGCCGTGGCCTTTGCGGGTTACTTGCAGCGGCGACGCACGGGCGAGCCGGTGGCTTACATTCTCGGTCAGCAAGGTTTCTGGAAGCTCGACCTGGAAGTTGCGCCGCACACCTTGATCCCGCGCCCCGAGACCGAAATGCTGGTCGAAGCGGCGCTGGAACTGGTGCCGGCCTTTGCCCCGGCTCAGGTTCTGGACCTGGGCACCGGCACCGGAGCGATTGCCCTGGCGCTGGCCAACGACCGGCAGCAATGGAAAGTGACCGCGGTGGACCGTGTGCCCGAGGCGGTCGCGCTGGCCGAACGCAACCGGCAGCGTCTGCAACTGGACAACGCCCAAGTGCTCAACAGCCACTGGTTCAGTGCGCTGGAAGGGCGGCAGTTTGATCTGATCATCAGTAACCCGCCGTACATCGCCGACGCTGATCCGCATCTGTCGGCCGGTGACGTGCGTTTCGAGCCGAGCAGTGCGTTGACTGCCGGTTCCGACGGGCTGGACGATTTGCGCACGATCATCGCCGATGCGTCGGCGCACCTCAACGCCGATGGGTGGCTGCTGCTGGAACACGGCTACGATCAAGGCCCGGCGGTGCGCGAGCTGTTGATTCGTCATGGTTTCGAGCGCATCCAGACCCGCCGTGATCTGGGCGAACACGAGCGCATCACGTTCGGATGCAAGCCGTGCTGAGTGACCAGGAACTGCTGCGCTACAGCCGGCAGATTCTGCTGCAACACGTTGATATCGACGGACAGTTACGACTCAAACAAAGCCGTGCGCTGGTCGTCGGTGTGGGCGGCCTCGGCTCGCCGGTAGCCTTGTATCTGGCGGCTGCGGGGGTTGGAGAGCTGCACCTGGCCGACTTCGACCACGTCGATCTGACCAACCTGCAACGCCAGATTATTCATGACACGCAGAGCATTGGGCAGGCCAAGGTCGATTCCGCCATGGCCCGGCTCGCGGCGATCAACCCGCAAATAAGCCTGATTGCCCATCGTACGGCGCTTGATGTCGATTCATTGAGCGCAGCGGTGCAGGCGGTCGATCTGGTGCTCGACTGTTCGGATAATTTTGCCACCCGTGAAGCGGTCAATGCTGCGTGTGTCGCCGCAGGCAAGCCGCTGGTCAGCGGTGCCGCAATCCGCCTGGAAGGGCAGTTGTCGGTGTTCGATCCGCGTCGTGTCGAGAGCCCGTGTTACCACTGCCTGTACGGTCACGGCAGCGAAACGGAACTGACCTGCAGCGAAGCGGGTGTGATCGGGCCGCTGGTGGGGCTGGTTGGCAGCTTGCAGGCGCTGGAGGCGTTGAAACTGCTGGCCGGTTTTGGCGAGCCAATGGTCGGTCGCCTGCTGTTGATCGATGCCTTGAGCACGCGTTTTCGTGAGCTGAAGGTTAGGCGTGACCCTGCCTGTAGCGTGTGTGGGCCCGTGACGGGGCAGCGCGAACATGCCTGACGTTCCCGTGATTCAGCCTGTGCTTCAGAACTGCGATGCACCGGTCGGGGTTTTCGATTCCGGCGTTGGCGGCCTTTCTGTCCTCAATGAAATTCGCCAGACGCTGCCCAACGAGTCCCTGCTGTATCTGGCTGACTGTGGCCACATTCCTTACGGCGAGAAAACTCCCGAATTCATCATCGAGCGTTGTCTGATCATTGCCGACTTTTTTCACGAGCAGGGCGCCAAGGCACTGGTTGTGGCGTGCAACACCGCAACTGCTGCAGGCGTGGCGCACATACGGCAACGCTACCCCGACTGGCCCATCGTGGGCATGGAACCCGCAGTAAAACCTGCCGCCGAGGCCACTCGCAGTGGCGTCGTCGGTGTGCTGGCAACCACCGGGACGTTACAAAGTGCCAGGTTCGCGGCCTTGCTCGACCGGTTTGCCAGTGACGTAAGCGTCGTGACACAACCGTGCCCGGGGCTGGTCGAGCTGATCGAAACGGGCGACCTGGTCAGCCCGCAGATTCGTCAATTGCTGCAGCGCTACGTCGAGCCTCTGCTGGCGGCGCGCTGTGACACCATCATTCTGGGCTGCACGCACTACCCCTTCCTCAAGCCATTGCTGCGCGAAATGCTCCCCGAATCGGTCACCCTGATCGACACCGGGGCTGCGGTCGCGCGTCAATTGCAGCGTCTTTTGTCCCGTTCCGGTCTGCTTGCCAGCGGCCCCGCGCGAGAAACTGTGTATTGGTCTAGTGACATACCGGACAATTTCGGAAAAATCCTACCTTTTCTGTCGCAAATGTCTGGCAATGTGAGAAGCTTCCGTTTGTAAAAAAAATGTGAAAAAAAGGCGTTTCGGGGCTGAACTTACCTTGTGTCGCTGGCTTCTATAATTGCAGTTAACGAACTCCAATACTTTCTTACAAACTCATACATTTTAGGACGTTTCTCATGAAGAGACTCTTTTGTCTGGCCGTGCTTTCGGCCCTCATGGCAGGTCAGGCTTCTCTGGCGCAGGCCGACGGCGTTGAATTTTCGGTTGGACAGACCGGCGAATCCACCATGACTTATCGTCTTGGCGTGCAGTTCGACTGGGATAAAAGCTGGCTGCAAAGCGACATCGGTCGTCTGACCGGTTACTGGGACGGCGCTTACACCTACTGGGATGGCAAGGACTACAAGGATAACCACAGCCTGTCGTTCTCCCCGGTTTTGGTTTACGAGTTCGGCAACGGCAACGTTAAGCCTTACGTAGAAGCCGGTATTGGCGTCTCGGTGTTCTCCAACACCCAGGTTGAAGATCGCAAGTTCGGTTCGGCCTTCAACTTCGAAGACCGCGTTGGTTTCGGTCTGCGCTTTGCGGGCGGACATGAAGTCGGCATCCGTGCGACCCACTACTCCAACGCCGGCATCAAACAGCCGAACGACGGTGTAGAAAGCTACGCGCTGCATTACAAGATGCCGTTCTGATTTGACTGGCACTTGTGCCAACGCGCCGCGTCACATCTGTGCTGCAACACCACGTCACGCCTCGCCCGCATTCACTGCACATAAACGAAAGCGCTTTTTTATCGCTATGGCACTGACGACGCAG
>NZ_ATDK01000366.1 GCF_000444135.1 Pseudomonas avellanae BPIC 631 | reverse complement strand
TTTTCGAAATAAGTTACCCATAACCTGCAAGCTAAGCTATTGATAAGATTTGAATTTTCCGTTAGTTGGTGGCTGATTTTTTCGAAAACAGTACACTAGGCTCAAGCGTCTGCCGCTGGCCCGGTGAATTATTTTCACCCTGTTCTTGACATGGCCTGCGAACCAGTAGAGAATTGCGTCCATTCCTGAACGCGGAATTGAAAAAAACCCTTATGATTCAATGGGTTGGAAGCCAAAGAAATACTGGTTTCCCATGCAGTTCACCCACGTTTGATGTTGCGGTAAAGCATCTTACGTATGAGGCCGAGTAGCAAAATGGTTATGCAGCGGATTGCAAATCCGCCTACGCCGGTTCGATTCCGACCTCGGCCTCCACTATTTGAAAGCCCCGCAGGCTAACGTTTGCGGGGTTTTTTATTGTGGGCGGGAAAGTGAGGAGTTCCGGAACTTTTAGGGATGGAGTTCCGAAACCACGGCTACCGCTATTCTCAAGCGGCTACTTAAAGCGACTCGCATTAATATAGCCATACTCATTCTGCTGATAAATCGTCCAGGGCAGCAGCAGTGTGTCCGCGATTCCGGATACACCCATGTCGACCAGAACCCATGCAGGATCGTTGTGCGCCTGATACGCACTGCTCGGTTGAGGCTCAGCGTGCAGCTCACAGAAGTCGAGCATAACCCCGCTATACACTCGCGGTATCGAGGAGCAATTTGATTTCCAGTGCGTGAGTTTTCCCCCGGCGACGGAATCGGGCCTGAACGTTGTGTTGATTGTTCCGCATCCCGTCAAAGCAAGCGTGAGCAATAGCAGGCATTGAATTTTCAGATGAGGCAAACCTGACTCTTTTTGCGTTACGAAACCTGGCTTCATGACTACGTTCCTTGTGTTTTCAATGCAATTGGGACGGCAGAGCGAGCGCGCGAGGCACATGCCCGTCGGTGTTGCATGATCGCCGTAGGTGTTCAATGGATGGTTGTTTCGCCGGGAATTGATCTGTCACATGCAGCACGATTATTGCTTGCCATGCCCAACCAACCTGTCAGGCATAACCGAGGTAAAACCGATGAGCAAGCCCCTTGTGCAGTGGCCAATCAACCCGCGCAGAACCGCAGTCATCGTCGTCGACATGCAAAAAGTCTTCTGCGAGCCCGCGGGTGCGCTGTATGTAAAAAATACCGCTGACATCATCCGGCCCATCCAGACGTTGCTGGACGCTGCGCGCGCTGCTCAAATGATGGTGGTCTATCTGCGCCATACAGTACGTGGCGATGGTTCAGATACCGGACGTATGCGTGACCTGTATCCGAACGTGGACCAGATTCTGGCGCGCCACGACCCTGATGTCGAAATCATTGATGCGCTTGTGCCCAAGTCGGGGGATGTGATCATCGACAAGCTGTTTTACAGCGGCTTCCACAACACCGACCTGGACACGGTATTACGTGCCAGAGACGTCGATACGATTATTGTTTGCGGGACGGTGACCAATGTGTGTTGTGAAACCACCATCAGGGATGGCGTGCACCGTGAATACAAGGTTATAGCGCTGAGTGACGCAAACGCGGCGATGGATTACCCGGACGTGGGCTTTGGCGCTGTTTCGGCCGAAGAGGTTCAGCGTATCTCGTTGACAACCATTGCCTACGAGTTTGGCGAGGTCACTGCCACGGCGGATGTTATCCGACGTATCGAAGGCGCATAGCGGCAGCGGTGTGAGTGTGCGCAGTTATGGCTCGTTTCCGGTGCTTACGCATTTAAACCATGCGCTCTGTTTCAGACCGTTTGATCTGATCACAACGCATGGTTTGGTTAACTCTTTGTATAGCTGGCAGATTTATCGGATGGCACAGTTTCTGCTCTTGCCTCGCTGACCTTCACCTTGCCGGTGAAACTTTTGTGCGTCGTGTCAGCGAGAGGAATCAGCCGTATGACTCTGCAATATGTGCCCATCATTAACCTGGCCCCTTATTTTTCAGGAGAACCGGACGGCAAGGCAGCCGTGGCGCAGGCAGTCAATCAGGCGTGCAAGGACATCGGATTTCTGGTGATCACCGAACACCAGATCCCCACAGAATTGATTGATCGAGTCTCGCGCCTGACCCGACAGTTCTTCGATCTGCCACTCGCAGAAAAGCGCAAGGTCGACCGCCCCAGTCCGGAAATGGTGCGTGGTTACAGTGCGGTGGCCGAGGAAAGCCTGTCGTATTCTCTCGAAGAAAGTGCGCCGGGCGATCTCAAGGAGTCCTTTTCCATCGGGCCGAGCGATGTACCGAATGAAGACTATTACCATAACGCTGAGGCAGGCCCGCACTTTGCGCCTAACGTCTGGCCGGCCAATGAGCGTGTCCCCGGATTTCAGGAAGCTTATCAAGCGTATTTCGACGCGATGAGTCAGTTGGCCCAGTCGTTGATGCGCCTGTTCGCATTGGCACTGGAGCTGGACGAGTGCTTTTTCGACGACAGGATTGATCGCCATATCAGCATGTTCCGCAGCCTCAGTTATCCGGACATCAAGACCGAAGTCGAGGCAGGGCAATTGCGCGCCAGTGCGCACACGGATTACGGCAGCCTGACCATCGTGCGCCCCGACAATGCGCTGGGTGGTTTGCAGGTGCGCAATCAGCAGGGCGAATGGGTCGATGTGCCCTATGTCGAGAACGGTTTTGTGGTCAATATCGGCGATCTGATGATGCAGTGGACCAACGACCAGTGGATTTCCACCCTGCACCGCGTGGTCAACCCGCCCATGACCAGTGAGCAGGACAACCGTCGGCAATCGCTGGTGTTCTTCCACCAGCCCAACTACGACACCTTGATCGAGTGCCTGCCAGGTTGTCTGCTGCCTGGCACCACGCCTCGTCATGCGCCGGTCACCTCGGGCGATCACTTGCTGGCCAAGTTCGTCAAGCAGACGACCTTCGGCGGCAGCAAGGTGGCCTGACATGAGCACACTTTCATACGTCAACGTGTTTGCGCAGGACATCGTCGCCCTGAGCAATTTCTACTCGAAGCTGTTCGGCTTCAGCGAAATAGAGGCGATCAGGTCGCCGATTTTTCGCGGGCTGGACACGGGCAAATCCTGCATCGGCTTCAATGCCCTCGATGCCTACGAATTGCTGGGCCTGGATGAGTTCACCGGCAGCACCGGATGCCGGTTTCTGCTCAACATTGACGTGGAGGAGCAATCCGAGGTGGACAGGCTGGTGCCGCAGGCGGTGGCGCTGGGTGCCAGGTTGATCAAAGAGCCGTATCTGACGTATTACAACTGGTATCAGGCGGTTTTGCTGGATCCTGAGGGCAATATATTCCGGATTAACTTTATGCTTTGAAAACAGTCGGTCTGGGAAAGGGGGAGGTATACGGCCTTATCAGAGTTTCGAGGATGATGTCTACTGTCTAAACTGTTAGGTCTTCTGCTGGAGAAAATGCGCTTCAATTAACGAACAGGCACGGTGTGCCTGCTTACTAGTTGAGGATATGGATATGAGTGATCTTGATACCCATCAAGCCCGGCACGGACGCGTTATCAGTCCCGCAACCCGTGGTTCACAATTAATGGAACTCGGGCTGCTTGGCGAGTGGCAAGACAATGAGCTGGAGGGAGGGAAAAACTTTCCACAGACTGCGGGAGGGCCGTTTCCTGGCTATCCGAGCGACACCGTAAGCAACGGGCCGCCAGCGGATGGTGTGATTCTGAGCGGAGGCAAAGTTGATGACGCTCGCAAGTATGTAAACTACACAGACGACGAACTCAGTGCCGAGCTCAAAATTCTCAAACCCGAAGCAAATGTGACGGGTTGGAGACGTCATAGTGTTGCAGCCGGTGCCGACTTCGAGGTTGAATGGAAATATGCCGCACCTCACGTCACGCGTGGCTATCTATGGTTCATCACCAAGGACGGCTGGGATGAAAATACTCGCATAACCCGCGCTCACCTTGAGTCAGAACCTTTTTACACGGATCTATACACCCAGGTGCCTTTCGACCAACACAAAGAGGAACTCAAGGCAAAAACAGCACTCACCGCTAAATTACCGTCCGGCAAACAAGGGCATCATGTCGTGGTTCTTTTGTGGATCATTGCCGATACGGGTGCCGCTTTTTACCAGACGTTTGATCTCGATTTCAAAGAGCAGGAATGATTTCCATGTGCCAGAAATTCGTGGCTTCTGCTAAGTTTTCCGGGTTTACGCTTTGTCATTCACGCTCGGATTAAACCCATTGTCGGACGACATTCGTATAAAAAAGTATATGCCCTTGATCTGAGGCAGGGTAACGTCTGAGCACATAACTCATCCGTCTGAAGTACCGATGACGTAGATTATCAATGATCAGTAAGGCGCGTTTGTCAGGACCGGTGGAAGGGTGTTTTCAGGAATTGCGGATCACGACAGTTTTGCGGGCCAGAAGCAAAAAAAAGGGCTTACTGAGCACATTGCCCGGTAAGCCCTTGATCTATAAGTGGTGCCCCGAGCCGGGGTCGAACCGGCACGTCCAAAGGACGAGGGATTTTAAGTCCGTAAATTTATCCTTTATAAACAGATAGTTAGAAATAATCCTGCACCGCATGACACGTTAAATACCTGCCTTGCAGCCCTTTAAATTCAAGGGGGTAAAAATAATTGCGGTGCAGAATTCACTTGGTTGGAGTGACCTTTTTCCCGATCCTTTTGCGGATGTAATTCTCGGTCATCACTACGGTGGTGTGCCCGAGCTGATCGCGAGCTTGAAGGATATCGCCGCTCGACTCAGCCTTATCCGTGCCAGCTTTCGCTCGCAGGTCTCGCATCTGAAATTCTCCCTTCTCCACACCGGCCGCCTCGCGTGCCGCGTCAAATCTTCCCCGCAACATACTGCTCGTCATGGGCTGGCCGTTATCCATAACGATCAGTCTGGAGGTGCGGATCCTGTGTCCTTCCTTTCTGGTCATAATGCGGTCAATGACCACCTTCAGCTCACCTGTAATTTCAATCCTCCTTTTTGCATTCGTCTTGCCTTGCTGAACCCATAGCCGGCCGTCGCGTATATCGCGCTCATCCATTTTCAGCGTGTCCGCGATCCGTTGCCCGGTCAGATAGAAAAGATCCAGCGCATCTCGTAGAGGTTGCTCCGCATGGCTGTAAACCAAGGCAAACATTTCGTCCTCGATGTAGTGATCTCGCCCGACCTCCTTGTGGCCCTTGACGCCCGCGCACGGGTTGGCCAGCGCCGTGTAGCCAGCGCTCCTCGCAAAATTCCATATAGCACTCAGTAGCGCCTTCTCCCGGTTTGCTCGGACAGGAGCCGACTTGCCTCGCTGGCGCAGGTACTGCACGACGTGTTGAGGTTCGATCGCTTCCAGCGGTGCTGGCGGATCGTCGAAGAACTTCAGAAGTTGCTTCAGCTCCCTGCCATTGTCTTTCTGTGTTGCCGGGCTTTTGGTGGGCACGACCTCAGCCATGTACTTTTCCGCGACATACGCGAAGGTCAGTACCTGCTGTACGAGAGCCGAGGATGTGCGGCTCTTTTCCAGCTTGGCGTACTCGACGATCGCCATGCCATAGTCAGAGCCCAGTGGGATTTCCTTTCGCGGTGAACCTCCGAGGTCATAGTAGTAATAGACGACCCCGCTGCGCTGTTTACGCTTTCTGAGGCGTGTGACGCTGTCGGGATTAATCGGCTTCCTTCCCATTTATCCCACCAGCCGTGGCTGCCATTTAGGTTTGCCTGAAGTCGTGGTGGTCACGGCTTCGCCAGTCAGCGCCGATGCTATGACGCACGGCCAACCACTTCTTTTGATCGTGTGCCGAATCCCGTTCCGCTTTAACACCGTTATTTGCCCGGCTTTCGTTTTGGCACCGGTTAGGGTGCATACCTCTTCGTGCGACAGAAAGTGAATTTCGTCCATAAGTAGCTCCTGCAGCCCGCTCAGGACCGCCATTGTTAGATATTGAAATGAGTGTGGGCCGCGCTGGGCGGCGGAAGGGGTTAAGTCGGTTTTTTCTGGCCCTGGCGTTTACGTGCGGCGCTCACCAGGGCTTTGGATGTTTTGGCGACTCCGTCCGCTACGTCTTCGGGTAGGATCGCGGTATTGCAGTGCGGGCAAAGCGGGGCCAGTTTTGTGCTGCGCCAGGCGTCGTCCATTACCTTGGCTGCCCGGCTACGGATCTGGAATTTTTCCGCCTCATCCAATTCGCTGCGGCGCCGCGCGAGGTTGTTCATTCCGGCGCTGAACACCTCGACCAACCCCAAAAACGCGTCAAAGGCCTCGACCTCCGCCTCGCAGTCGCTGCACCAGACGCGCCGCTCGTTGTGGTCGTAAACCAGTTTCTTGTGCTTGCAGGCTGATGCTGGCCGACGAGTCAGCCCGCGCGCTACCCGAAGGTCTTCGATCTGGACTACCTTGACGCCGTACAGGTAGTCCTGGGGCTCAATAGGTGCTTTGCTCATGCGCACATCTCCGCCCGCCGATCGCCGGCAGGCTCTGTAGGGAAGGGGATATCAGGCAGCTGCCTCTGATCACTGCTATGGTCCACGCAGCCAGCAGGAGCTGGGAGGCACCAAGGAGAGGTCATGGAATGCACCACAACGGCGGATGAGGTTTACGGCCCGCGCAATGCCAGGCTCGGCAGGCGGGCGGTGGACGGCAATATCTGGTCGGGCACCACGATGATTTTCAGAATCATTGATGACCGAGTCTACTCAATGCACGAGCAGTACTTGGGCAGGCTCAAGTACGGCATGGCGATGACTGACAGGGGAGAGCTGATTTTCATGGTGCGGTAGGTTCACAGCGTCACGCGCCTGAACTCGACTACCCAGACCCACGGGTTTGCGTTCCACGATTCAGCGCCGTTGATAGATGACCAGAGCCCGCTAAAAACAGATGCGCCTATCTTTTGTGCTTCCTCGTTATTCGCACCGAAGAGCCAGAACTGGCGAACTTCGCAGCCTTCCCGCTGGACCTGGGCGAGACTGATTGTTGGCGCTGATTGAAAACTGACCCACCCTGCCGATTGAAAATTGACCCAGGACGGATTGCTGATTTCTGTCCCAGCAATTGTGGATAAGCTTAGCAGCAG
>NZ_ATDK01000365.1 GCF_000444135.1 Pseudomonas avellanae BPIC 631 | reverse complement strand
TGGCCAAACTGGATCGTGATGCGTTCTTCAATGCTGAGTTCATGATATGACATAGGTTCACCGTACCGGATTGGTCAGGTGTTGCGCTCAGTTTTTGCCGCCGCCCAGCCTTTTCGTTTACTTCGAAGGAGAAACATTCAATAATCACAACTACATGCTATTTGTCAATGGAGTATATGCATCCGAAGTCACCCAAGGCCACGCCTATTATTCCACCGTTTCAAACGGGGCCTGGCACAGCCTCAAAAAATTTGACGGTGACGACCATTGCGAAGTCTCGTGCAATTATAACGATGCTGCTCATATCCTGTATGAAAGCAAAAGAGCAGATACGCTGTCCTTATCATCAGAAGTGCCATATGCCGACGTCACTTACTGCGACCATGGATTGTAGCCGCCCCCCGTTGCCGCCAGCCCTAAGGGCTGGAGGCAACACAGCCAATCAGGAAGCCACTTGTTCCGCAGGCGACACAATACTGGTCTTCATGCCACGCGAACGGCCCGAACTCAGATACGCCGCAATCGACTCTTGCGTCACTTCACCCAGGAACACATTCTCGGCATCCAGCACCGGTAGCCAGGCGCGGTTGAACTCGTACATGCGCGACAGCAAGATGCGCAAGTGTTCGTCGTAGGCCGCTGTGGCGTTGAATTCGCGCAGGAACTGCGCACACGTGCCTTGCTGACGGTGCAGGTCGCGACGACGCACATAACCCATCGCCTTGTTCTCGCTGTCGGTGACAACGATGTAGCGAAGGTCATTTTCGTCCATCACCTCCAGCGCATCGGCCACCGGGGTTTCCGGGCTGACCGACGGCGCGTTGTCGGCGGCGTCTTCGGCTTTGACCAGCAGCAGGCGCTTGAGCGTGCTGTCCTGACCCACGAAGCTGCTGACGAAGTCGTCAGCCGGATGCGCAAGCAAGGTGTCCGGGTGATCAATCTGTAGCAGTTTGCCGCCGCGGAAGATCGCGATCTTGTCGCCCAGTTTGATAGCTTCGTCGATGTCGTGGCTGACCATGATCACAGTCTTGTTCAGCGCCCGCTGCATCTCGAAGAACTCGTTCTGGATCATCTCGCGGTTGATCGGATCGACCGCGCCGAACGGCTCGTCCATCAGCAGCAACGGCGCGTCTGCGGCCAATGCACGGATAACGCCGATACGCTGTTGCTGGCCACCGGACAGCTCACGCGGGTAGCGATGCAGGTACTGCTTGGGCTCCAGCTTGATCATGCTCATCAGTTCGCGGGCACGGTCATGGCAACGCTGCTTGTCCCAGCCCAGCAATTTGGGCACGACCACGATGTTTTCTTCAATGGTCATGTTAGGGAACAGACCGATCTGCTGGATCACGTAGCCGATGTTGCGGCGCAAGGTCACTTCATCCAGGTCAGTGGTGTCTTCACCGTTGATCAGCACTTTGCCGGAGGTCGGCATGATCAGACGGTTGATCATTTTCAGCGTGGTGCTCTTGCCGCAACCCGACGGGCCGAGGAAGACGCAGATTTCGCCTTCGTTGACCGTGAGGCTGACCGAATCGACAGCCTTCACTTCTTTGCCGTTGCTCTGGAAAGTCTTGGAGAGGTTCTGGAGTTCGATCATTTCAGTAATCCTTTTGGAGTCAGCGTGCGTTGCAGCCATTGCAGAAGCAGGTCGGCGATGATGGCCAGAATGCTGACCAGTACCGCGCCGACGATCAGCATCGACATATCGCTGCGGCTGATAGAAGCAAGAATAAGTACACCCAGACCACCGGCACCGATGGTGGCAGCGATGGTCATGACACCGATGTTCATCACCACGGCGGTGCGCACACCGGCGAGGATGACGGGCACCGCGATAGGCAGTTCAACCATGCGCAGGCGCTGGCCGAAGGTCATGCCGATGCCTTTGGCGGCTTCGCGAATACCCGGCTCGACGCCTGTCAGGGCCAGGTAGGTGTTACGCATGATCGGCAGCAGCGAATAGAGAAACACTGCGGTGATCGCCGGCATCGGGCCAAGGCCCTGGCCAAATTTCGAATAGAACGGCAGCAACAGGCCGAACAAGGCAATGGACGGCACGGTCAGCAGCACGGTGGCGCTGGCTTGCAGCGGGCCGGCCAGCGCCGGAAAGCGGGTCATCAACACGCCCAGCGGCACACCGACGACGATGGCCAGGGTCACAGCAATGCCGACCAGCGTGATGTGCTG
This sequence comes from Pseudomonas avellanae BPIC 631, assembly GCF_000444135.1. Classification (GTDB taxonomy): domain Bacteria; phylum Pseudomonadota; class Gammaproteobacteria; order Pseudomonadales; family Pseudomonadaceae; genus Aquipseudomonas; species Aquipseudomonas avellanae. Next base: position 3,723 of record NZ_ATDK01000365.1, on the reverse strand, counting down.
CGTGGTCAGATGCAGCACCTGAGCCCAGTCGATCTGGGAGAAAACGTTAAAAAAACTCATGTCGTCTCCGTCCTTAGTTAAGTGGGTGCTGACGCAGGAAATCTGCGGCAACTTTGGATGGACTCTCGTGACCAACATCGATGCGGGCGTTGAGGTCGATCATGGTTTGGGTGTCCAGCAGATCAGCCAAAGGCTTGAGCAACGGGGCAATATCCGGGTGCTTGTCCAAGTAATCCTGACGGATCACCGGCGCGGCGGTGTAGTCCGGGAAGTAACGTTTGTCGTCTTCCAGCACCTTGAGCTTGAAGGCGTTCAAGCGACCGTCAGTGGTGTACACCAGGCCCGCAAACACCTGGCCGTTCCGTAGCGCGGTGTAAACCAGCCCCGCATCCATCTGGCGAGTGTTCTCACGACCGAGATTCATGTCGTAATGCTTGACCATGCCGAGCAGACCGTCGGAACGGTTGGCGAACTCAGTGTCCAGCGCTACGAGATGACCCTCTTTGGCTTCGTCTTTGAGGACTTTGGTCAGGTCGGTCATGGTGTTGACCTGTGGGTACTTGTCAGCGATTTTCTGCGGCAGCGCCAAGGCATAGGTGTTGCTGAATTTCGACGGGGAAAGCCAGACCAAGCCTTTTTTCGCGTCGAGTTCTTTCACCCGAGCGTAGGTTTGTTCGCTGTCGAGCTTTTCATCAACGTGGTTGTAATTCACCAGCGATACGCCGGTGTACTCCCAGATCAGATCCAGTTGAGCACTTTCCTGCGCGCTACGCGCCAGGCTGCTGCCCAGGCCGCCGGTGACTTGAACGTCATAACCCTTTGTACGCAGGTATTGCGCAGTGAGTTCAGACAGAATGGTCTGTTCGGTGAACACCCGCGCTCCGACGCGCAACAGCGGCTTTTCCGCTGCCTGGGCAAATGCCGAAAACAGCAAGGCAAAGCCTAAAAACAAGCATATTCTTTTCATGATAATTCCTTCGCTCAGCGAGCCAGACCGCGTTCCAGCCAGAGACGACTGGCCAGTGTCACCAGCCCGTCAAGCAGCAGCGCCAGCAGAGCGGTACACGCTGCACCCAGCACCAGTTGCGGCTGGTTGTTCAAGGCGATGCCGGGGAAAATCAGGCTGCCGAGGCTGTTCGCACCAATTAGAAAGGCAAGCGGAGCAGTACCGACGTTGATCGCCAGCGCGACGCGCACGCCACCGATGATGATCGGCACGGCGTTGGGCAATTCGACACGCCACAGCACTTGACGCGGGGTCATGCCGATACCGACAGCGGCTTCCTTGAGTGAACCCTGAACGTTTTTCAGGCCTTCATAGGTGTTACGCACGATGGGCAACAACGAGGCGAGAAACAGCGCGAAGATGGCCGGCCCGCTGCCGATCCCGAGAATCCCGAGGGCAATGGCCAGAACGGCGAGAGGCGGAACGGTGTTACCAATGTTGAATATCTGCATGAAGCGTTCGGCGCGACCCACCATGCTCGGTCGGCTGAGGGCGATGCCTGCGGGGATACCGACCACCAGGGCCGCCAACATTGAAACCAGAACCAGAATCAGGTGAGCCTGGAGGTAGAACAGCAGGTCATCCTGGTATTGCTTGATAGTACTGATGCCGATCCAGTGGATCAGCAGGGCCAGGAGTGCGATCACAACCGCACCTCCCAATAGCCCCTTGCCATAGCGATTAGCCACAGGCGGACTCCTTATTTCAGTCGGCGAACGCGTTGACCAGGGCGCCCAAAAAGGACACCGGCAATAACGTTCGCGAAGAGCAGCGGGTGGGTCGCCGGTAAGGGTTTAACCTCGGCGAAAACACAAGCCATAAGCGCAGCTTCGTCAAGCCAACATGCTGATGAATCAGCCCCTTGCGTTGGCTTCGTTGCGAGCCTTGACGGGGGAGTGGACGTCTCCACGGCCTGAAAGGTTCCCACACGAGACACTATCTGGCCATCGTTTATTGTCTGAACGGTTCGGACATTGCCGCGATTTGAGCTATAATCTTCGCCCTTTTTTCGATCCCATCCCAGGCGATTTCCCATGACCCAACAGGCCGCCGAAGTCGCGAAACGCCGCACTTTCGCCATTATTTCCCACCCGGATGCGGGTAAAACCACCATCACGGAAAAACTCCTGCTGATGGGCAAGGCCATTTCCGTCGCCGGTACGGTCAAGTCGCGTAAATCCGACCGCCACGCCACCTCCGACTGGATGGAAATGGAGAAACAGCGCGGTATCTCCATCACCACGTCGGTGATGCAGTTCCCGTATCGCGATCACATGATCAACCTGCTCGACACCCCGGGCCACGAAGACTTCTCCGAAGACACCTACCGCACCCTGACGGCCGTCGACTCGGCATTGATGGTCCTCGACGGCGGTAAAGGCGTCGAGCCACGCACCATCGCCCTGATGGATGTCTGCCGTCTGCGCGACACGCCGATTGTCAGCTTCATTAACAAGCTGGACCGCGACATTCGCGACCCGATAGAGCTGCTCGACGAAATCGAAGCGGTCCTCAAGATCAAGGCTGCGCCGATCACCTGGCCGATTGGCTGCTACCGTGACTTCAAGGGTGTCTATCACCTGGCTGACGACTACATCATTGTTTACACCGCAGGCCACGGTCACGAACGCACCGACACCAAAATCATCCAGAATCTGGACTCAGACGAAGCCCGCGCCCACCTGGGTGACGAGTACGACCGCTTCGTCGAGCAACTGGAACTGGTGCAGGGCGCTTGCCACGAATTCAATCAGCAGGAGTTCATCGACGGCCAACTGACCCCGGTGTTCTTCGGGACGGCTTTGGGCAACTTCGGCGTCGATCACGTACTTGATGCTGTGGTGAACTGGGCGCCGATGCCCCTGGCACGGGTTGCCAACGAGCGCACTGTCGAGCCGGAAGAAGAAAAGTTCGCCGGTTTCGTGTTCAAGATTCAGGCGAACATGGACCCCAAGCACCGCGACCGTATTGCGTTCATGCGCATTTGCTCGGGGCGCTACGAGAAAGGCATGAAAATGCGCCACGTGCGCCTGGGCAAGGACGTACGGATCGGCGACGCGCTGACCTTCTTCTCCTCGGAACGTGAGCAACTCGAAGAAGCCTATGCAGGCGATATCATCGGTCTGCACAACCACGGCACCATCCAGATCGGCGACACCTTCACCGAAGGCGAAGCGCTGGGCTTCACGGGTATTCCGCACTTTGCCCCGGAGCTGTTCCGCCGCGTGCGCCTGAAAGACCCGCTCAAGTCCAAGCAACTGCGACAGGGCCTGCAACAGCTCGCCGAAGAAGGCGCCACGCAGGTGTTTTTCCCGCAGCGCAGCAACGACATCATTCTCGGCGCCGTCGGTGTGCTGCAGTTCGACGTGGTTGCCAGCCGCCTGAAGGAAGAATACAAGGTCGAATGCGCCTACGAGCCGATCACTGTCTGGTCAGCCCGCTGGATCGACTGCGCGGACAAAAAGAAGCTTGAAGAGTTTGAGAACAAGGCCGTGGAAAACCTGGCTGTGGACGGCGGCGGTCACCTGACCTACCTCGCCCCTACCCGCGTGAACCTGGCGCTGATGGAAGAGCGCTGGCCCGACGTGAAATTCCGCGCCACCCGCGAGCATCATTGATAATCCAGGCTATCGTGCGACGCAGAGCGTCGGGAACGGCATTCCCACGCTGGAGCGTGAGGAACGATAATCTCAACGGCGACTATCGTGCGACGCTCC
>NZ_ATDK01000364.1 GCF_000444135.1 Pseudomonas avellanae BPIC 631 | reverse complement strand
CCGGATCAGTGTCAGGACTCAGCCGTCACTTACGTCGCACTCCACGTCGTCAGTGCCATCGCGATGAAAAAGCGCTTTCGTTTATGTGCAGTGACTACAGGCACGGCATGAAGTTGTACTGCCGCAAAAGGCCGACAAGGTCCACATCACAGCGTTACTCGAACTCCTGACGGTTCTCCGGGGTGATGAGTTTGAACGGGACCCAGATCACCGGGGATGCCAGTGTTTCGCCACGCGCCATGCTCAGTGCCGCATCAACCGCGCCGTTGGCCTGGCCCACAGCGTCCTGAAACACGCTCACGGCCATTTTGCCTTCGGCCATCAGCTTCAGTCCGTCCGGGGTGCCGTCGATGCCGCCCACCAGATAGTCCTTGGCATTCTTGCCAGCCTTCTCCAGACCCATGATCGCGCCAATGGCCATTTCGTCGTTGTTGGCGGCGACAATGGAGAAGTCCACTCCCTGCTTGACCCAGTCAATCAGGATGGTTGCGGCCTGGCTGCGCTCCCAGTTACCGATTTTCTTCTGCACCACCTTCATGTTCGGGTACTTGGCGACGACCTTCTCCACGTCCTCGGTGCGCATGACCGACGACTTGTTGCTCGGGTCGCCGACCAGAATCACCACATTGCCCTTGTAATTCGCACGGCGGGCGAGTTCTTCCATTTGCAGGGTGCCGGACTCCAGTTCATCGGAGCCAACAAAGGCAGTCTGCGCGGGCCATTTGGCAGGGTCAGGATTGCGGTTGACGAATACCAGCGGGACCTTGGCCTCGCTGGCCAGGCGCATCATCTCCGGCGCACTCTTGCCATTGACCATCGCAACAACAATCGCGTCGACTTTCGAGCTGACCAGGTTGCGGAACTGACGCATCTGCAGCTCGACATCGTCCTGGCCGTTTTCCATGAAAATGTCGGCGTCCATCACGGCCACTTGCTTCTCCACACCGTGGCGCAGGATGGTCTGAAAGTTATCGTTATATTTGGCCATGCCCACACCAATCAAGGGTGTGCTGGCGTGCGCAAGGCCTGCGAGGAACAGACCGGCGCCCAGAGAAATCGATAACCACTGCTTCATGTTCTGCTCCCGAGCGTCAAACGCTGAAATGATGGAGCAGCTCGCGCTGATCCCTGGCCATCTTCGACAGGTCCTGACTGCTGCTGGCAGACTGTTCGGCACCATCGGCCGCCTGCTGTGCAGAATCATTGATGTGCGTGACCATGCGGCTGGTTTCCTGCACCGTCGCACTCTGCTCCTCTGTGGCGGCAGCAATCTGGATATTCATGTCGCGAATCGTGTCGACCGCCTCGCTCATTTCCACCAGCAACTCATCGGCACCGGAGGCCAGCGTCACGCAGTGATTGGACTGGATCTGGCTTTCGTTCATGACCTGCACGGCCGAGTGAATCTTGCTCTGCATCTGGCCGATCATTTCCTGGATCTCGCTGGTCGATGTCTGGGTACGACTGGCCAGTGAGCGCACTTCGTCGGCGACTACCGCAAAGCCTCTGCCCTGCTCCCCGGCACGCGCAGCCTCTATGGCTGCGTTAAGAGCCAGCAGGTTGGTCTGTTCGGCAATCGTGCGGATGGCATCGACAATACCGTCGATGTTCTGCCCGTACTTCTGCAACTCATCGGTCACCGCCGACGCCTTGTTGACCTGCTCGGCTTGCTGGCGAATGTTGACGATGGTTTCTGCCACGCGCTTCTGTACCTTGCTGGTCAGCTCGCTGGTGCTGTCCACAGCACTGCGCGTGTCCTGCGCACGACGGGCCACTTCTTCGACGGTGCTTTCCATTTCATTCATCGCCGACGCAGCCGAGTTCAAACGGTCTTTCTGCTCGTCGACGACACGGGTGGTCTGTTCACTGACCTGCGCATTCTGGCTGGCCGTCAGTGCGAGCGTGTCGGCAGAGCCAATCAGCTCACGGAAGGTCTGCTGCAAGGACTGGGTGAACTCGTTGAGATAGCCGCCCAGCTCACCGAATTCATCCCGGCGGCTGACGTCGAAACGCACCCGCATATCGCCACCCGAAAGGGTTTTGAGCACCCCCCGGAAAGCCGCCAGTGGACGCCGCAGGCTGAAGGCCACCCATGTACCGATGATCGCGGCAGCCAACACCGCCAACAGGCAGGCGATCAGCAACAGGCTGAGGCTGGTGGCGATAGTCGAATCGGCTCCGGCCTTGGCCTCGTTGGCAACGGCCAGCGACTGATTGCCGAACTCGCCGATCTTGTCCAGCGTTGCCTGCAAACGCGCTTCTGCCGCCTGCCGCTGCTTGCCGACCTGCTCGGCGAGCGCCGCTTCCTGCCGGTAGGCCTGATAGACACCGTCAGCGCCGGTCAGGTCTTTGAGCAAGCGATTGACCATTACCCCGGCAATACGGCCGCCGCGCGGATCAACCGCTGTCAGCTCCCGCGCCCGCGTGCTGATCACCTCATCCTGCAGGTTGAGCACGCGCTGCAATGTCTGAATATCCGGCGTGGCGGCATGCGCGGCCAGGCCTTCGTAGGACTTGCCAACTTCCAGCAGCAGCTTTTCCGCCGCTACCACGTTCTCGGACGAACCTGTCGTGCGCTCACGGGCAATATAATCGCGCAGAAAACCGGTGAGTTGCGCACCCTCGCTGCTGCTGTAACCCTGCAAGACGCGGCTCTGCAGCACCTGCAAAACGTGCTGGCGATGACTGGTGATCAGGGTTTGCGCCTGCTCGACGTAGGCGGCACTGAGTTGGCGTTGCTGATTCAGGTTGTCGCGCAGCTCGGCACGATCGCCGGTGTAGGCTGGAATGCTGTCCAGCAGCTGATTGAAGCGCGACATGCTGTCGTTGAACGGCTGGTTGCCCTCGTCGATCTGCTTGGGGTCAGTGCTGACCAGAATCCCGAGCAGGGCCTGGTTGGCTCGCAGCACATGCACGTAAAGCTCACTCGCCGCCCTGCTAAGCGGTGCCGACTGACCCGTAATGATGCTGATGCGCTCGCTTATCGAATGGGTGCTTTGATAGCTGATACCCGCCATGGCGAGCAGCAACACCACCAGCACGGCAAACCCACCGATCACTCGCTGAAGAACGGTCATGGCTATCCTCTTTTATTTTTATTGCGCTGAAGCGATTCGGGCTGGCGCGGAAAACGCCAACCCGGGAAAAGATCAGAACTCAATAAAAGCTGTCGGCCAGACAGAGAGCGACTTGAGCGGTCCGTCACAGTATTTTCCTGCAAACAGACGCTCACAAAAAAGGGCTGCATGAGCGAGCACTCACGCAGCCCTCTGGCTGGGGCTTATCAGCGAAAATGGCGCGTTACCGCCTCCGGCGCATCGGGTACGTCCATGTTGATTCTGCGCCAGGCGGCCTGGGCAAAGCTGTACACCGAAAACGCGATCAGCCCCAACGCCACGATCAGCAGCACCAGCCCACCGGCAGGCAGGTCCTGCAGGCCGTTGAGCGCATCCTTCATGCCAGGCGGATGCATCGCCTGATAACTCGACCCACTGACGACCAGTAACACCGCAATCTCGATGAAGGCAACGCCTCGGGCAATCAGCCCGAAACGGGACACCGGACGCACGTACTTCATGACATCCTCATCCGCTTCGAAATACTTTTCGAACGACGCCTTGTAGCCCTTGATGATATGCACGATACCCAGCGCCAAGGGCACCAGCGCAACCACGTAGACCAACAGATTGGAGTGATCCCAGGAAAGGATCGACGCCAGCAGGTCTCTGGTCTGGCCGCCGCCCGAGCCACCCGAGCTTTTCAAGCCGCTGACCAGCAGGCCCAGCGCGAAAAATGCCAGCGCGCCGTAGGTGAATCCCCCTACCAGCAGACCGCCACGAATCACCAGCCCCTTGAGCTCCCGGCCATGATGGTCAACATCCCGGGTCGCCTGCAGCACCCGCCACGCAGCGAACGCCAGCAGACCGATCACCACCAGCCCGACCAGCACGCTGCCAAATGGCTGACTCAGCAAGGCTTCAAGGCTGCTGTGGCTGTCGGCCGGTTGCGAAGAACCCTGAGCTGCCAGAACAGCAAACAGCCCGATAATCAGATAAACAACACCACGAGCGGCATAACCGCCTCGTGCCAGTAGAACAAGGCCGCGTTGCGCCGACATAAATAACTATCCCTGAAAGTAATTACAGGAACAGACCCGGCATGTGCGCAGGGGTTCGACCCGATTGACGGCGTACAAAGTAATACGCCGTCAGTGAGTTCGTTACCCTTCAGGCAAACGTGGCACCTCGTGCGTTAACGAACACCGAATAAAGCGAGTGACTGCTGGCCATGAACAGCCGATTGCCCTCTCGCCCGCCGAAGCAGAGGTTGGCGCAGCGCTCCGGCAAACTGATATGGCCGATGGCTTTGCCTTGCGGGTTGAACACCCGCACCCCGTCAAGCTTTTCGAGGTCGGCCTTCGGGTTGCCGTTGCCGCCCCATCCACACCAGAGGTTGCCGCTCTCATCGCACTTGATGCCGTCGATGGCTGCATATTCCAGCCCTTCAACGTGCTTGCGCCGTTCCCCGAGTGTGCCGTCTTCATTGACCGCAATCGCCCAGATGAGCCCATTGGGTTTAGCGCGCCCTTCGACCACATACAGGGTTTTCTCGTCCGGCGAAAAACACAGGCCGTTCGGGCCTGCCAGATCATCAATGACCCGACTGACCTTGCCATTCGCAGGGTCGATTCGATAGACCCCGAAAGGCTGTTCCTGCTTGACCTTGTGGCCTTCGTAGTCGCTGTTGGCCTGAAAGGTCGGATCGGTGAGCCAGATCGAACCGTCACGCTTGCAGACGATATCGTTGGGCGAATTGAAAGGCTTGCCGTCGAAGCTGTCGGCCAGCACGGTAATGCGTCCGTTGTACTCGGTACGTGTCACCCGCCGCCCTTCGCTGGTCGTGCTCGAACCCTCACAAACCAGCAACCGGCCCTGACGGTCGCGGCACATGCCATTGGAAAAATTGGAGTGCTCGCGGTACACAGACAGCGCCCCCGTCACCTCATCCCAGCGCATGATGCGGTTATTGGCGATATCACTGACCAGCAGATAACGACCATCCCCCACCCATACCGGCCCCTCGGCCCAGCGCATGCCAGTGGCGAGCTTTTCAACGCTGGCATTGAAGATACGTATGTCCAGAAAACTGTCATCCAGCACACCCACCAGCGGGTCGGGATAACGCTGGGTCAACGGCTCGGCAGCAGACAGACGCGGCAGAGAGCCAATGGCCGCGACCGTTGCCGAAACAGCCAGTGACTTTTTCAGAAAGCCCCGACGGCTTTGGTCTGTGGTGGTGGTTGGGGGTGAGAAATCCATGGTGCGTCTCCTTGTTTTTATTTTTGGAATGGCGCCCGCCTCGCGGCCGCAAGGCATCCTACAAGATATCTCCAGCCTACCTGAATGATAGCGACATGCAATCAGGCGGCGCTCTGGTCAACAACCACTCATTCAATCCGGCTCTTGCGCACTCTGCTTACTACCGTGCTGTTCTCAACTTACGAAGCGTTTCAGCCGCACCTCTTACCAGCAACGCCGATGGCACCAGCATCACCAATACCATCACGACAAGAAGCATGAACTCTCCATCCTCGCCACCGATCATGCCCAGGGCATTTGCAGCTGAAACGTACATATCGAGCCCTGCTTGGGTTTGAAGCAGCCAGCCCATTAAACCTAAAGCGACAAGCCATTTAGTGAGAAGCAAGGCAAGCACCAACACCAGAAATGCCTGCACAACAACGAGCGTCATCCTTTTCATTACCGGCCTTTGCGCCCATGTGTATTTCCGCCAGCAGAATATGAGCCAAGGCTTCTTCAGGGCAATCATCCTTTTCTGAAAAGCGCTACGGGGTAATCCGTCCCCAACGTTTAAAAGCAAACAGGCATCGCCAGTTAAATGCGCTGGCTTTGGTTCACACCAAAAAATCAGGTATCGTGCGCAACCATCCTCCTTACTGCCCGAGCACACCAGATGCCCTCAAGCAAACGCGAGCAGGCCCGTACTGAGCGTCAGCTTGTTAAAACACTGACGCAAGCCTGTGAAACCGCGAAGTCTGAAATGCCCGGTTTTTGCTGGCTGACTCACGACGTCGGTTACGCAGCCTTCCCGGCCAGCCTGCAGGTGATCTGGGTGTTCGATACGCTGGCCGACAAGCATGCGGCGCTGGCGGGCGGGCTGGATGGGCGGATGATCGAGTTGACCGCAGCGGCGCTTGAGGAGGCGCAGGTGAGTGTGTCGAGCGTCTCGGCCCATGTGCATGTCGACTGTGAAGAGCGATGCCGCCTGGAGAACGGCGGCGACTGGCAGCAACGTATCAAGCGCAAATACGCCCGACGAGGTTGATATGGCCAAGGACATCGAAAACCCGTGTATCTCGGTCTGCCAGCTCAGTGGCGACCTGTGCGTCAGTTGTGGGCGCACCAAGGATGACATTCGCAAATGGAAGCGCATGAAGCGGCCAGAGAAAATGGCCGCTGTGCAACGCGCCGCACAGCGCATGAAGAGCCTGCAAAAAAAGAGCGGGTGAACCTGCAATTTTCATGTCCGGTGCGGAAACTTCTGCAAAACGGCTTGGGTCAGTATTAGCCGTGACTCAGCTACCTGGAGTCTGACGAATTACGGGAATCCCGCTCTTGGCCAGTCATGCAGATCGCTGCAATGCCCTGTCACTGGACAGCCTTAATTTCTTCCTCGCCGATGTGCGCGATGGTTTGGGTCCTTACCTGGCGATCTACCTGCTGGCGGTCCATCAATGGGACCCGGCCAGCATCGGCGTGGTCATGACCATCGCAGGTATCGCCGGGCTGCTGACTCAGACGCCCGCAGGTGCCCTGATCGACCGCACACCCTATAAGCGCGGGATCATCGGTGTGGCGGCGCTGCTGGTGACGTTGAGCTGTCTGATTCTGCCTTTCACCTCTTCATTTACCCTGGTTGCCATCACCCAGGCGCTGAGCAGCGTCGCCGCTTCGGTGTTCGCACCAGCGATTGCTGCGATTTCGCTGGGCATTACCGGCCCGAAAGCGTTCACCCGACGCACCGGACGCAATGAAACCTTCAATCATGCGGGCAACGCCTGTGCGGCCCTGCTGGCGGGCGGCTTCGCTTACCTGTTCGGCCCGATTGCGGTGTTCTATCTGATGGCCGCAATGGCCTTGGCGAGTGTTGTCGCGATCAGTTTCGTGTCTGCCGATGCTATCGATCATGAGGTGGCCAGGGGCTTTGATGCATCGCATACCTCACATGGCAGTCAGCCTTCCGGCCTGTCCGCATTACTGAACAACAGAACCCTCCTGCTGTTCGGGATTTGCTGCGCACTCTTTCATCTGGCCAACGCGGCGATGCTGCCGCTGGTAAGTCAGAAGCTTTCGCAGATCAACATGCAGATGGCGACTCCGCTGACCTCGGCCTGCATCGTCGCGGCGCAACTGGTGATGGTGCCGGCGGCGCTGCTGGTGGGTATGAAGGCTGATGTCTGGGGACGCAAACCACTGCTGCTGGCCGGTTTCCTGATTCTTCCGATCCGCGGCGTGCTGTACACGCTGTCGGATGATCCGTACTGGCTGGTGGCCGTGCAGATGCTCGACGGCATCGGCGCGGGCCTGTTTGGCGCACTGTTCCCGCTGATGGTCAAGGACCTGACTCAGGGCAGCGGTCGTTTCAATGTGAGCCTTGGGGCGCTGTCGACCCTGTTTGGCCTGGGCGCGGCGCTGAGCAACAGCCTGGCCGGTTTCGTGGTGCATGCGGCCGGGTACAGCGCAGCATTTCTGACCCTCGCGGCGGTGGCGGCGGTGGCGTTCTGTTTGCTGCTGGTGGCGGTGCCGGAGACGCTTTCGCGGTCGGATCATGCGCCTGAGCTCAAGCCGGATCATGCCGTGAATACGTGAAGCTGTTCACTCCAGCGTGAGCGCACGCACCTGCCAGTCGCCGTGCTGGCAGGTTGCGATAACCAGCCCGTTTCCTGCGCCGCCCATTCCGCCGACCCAACGCCCCTCCTCGTCCCACAGACCGCTGCGCCCCGCCGACTGCCAACCGCCTGTAGGCCCGCCGTGATTGGCCATCAGCACTGGCAACCTGTGGCGTCGGGCATGCCCTGCGAGCCCCTCTGAATCGTGAGCGTAGCCACCCGGTGATATGAGCACGCTTGCGGCGTACACCCCGGCGCCGCCCTCCGAGAGGCGTTGTACATGCTCGGGATGGCTGAAATCGGCGCAGACACACAGGCCGATTCGGTGCTGACTCAGCTGCAGGTAGCAATCTTCACTCCCAGGACTGAAGACTGCATCTTCTCCGGGGTGCAGGTATTGTTTGGCTTAGGGTCTGTTCCCGTTTCACATTGGTAGCCACAGAAAAGCGCAGGCCATTGCTATGACGCTTTCATAGTTTCTCTTGAGTTTGTCAAATCGAGAAGCCACCGCCC
>NZ_ATDK01000363.1 GCF_000444135.1 Pseudomonas avellanae BPIC 631 | reverse complement strand
GAGCGTGAGGAACGATAATCTCAACTATCGTGCGACGCTCTGCGTCGGCATGCCGTTCTGGACGCTCTGCGTCAGGTCTTGAGAAGTACGCCAAGCGCAGAGCACGGTAAGTATCAGGGAGGGGTGTATCGGAGGGTTGCAAGGCGGGAGGTGTTCATCAAGGCCGTGTTCATGAACCCGTTTTGTCTGGGCTCATGAACACGCTCGGCTTACGCGGTCAGTGCATTTCCTCGCTCAAATGGTCCAGCCCTGCCAGCATCAATTCATGCCGGCGGATGTCATCCAGACTGGCGTAGGAACCCGGTGTTTCGTTGACCGCGTGCCACACCACAAAGTCGCGTCGTACGTCCAGAAACAGGAAGTAGTGATTGAAACGCTCTGACTCCATAAAACGTCGTTGCAGTGCATCACGCAGTTGATCAGGACGCAACGCGCGGCCTTCTATGTGCAAGGCGATCCCCCAATCATGGTGTTCGCGCCGACTGACAAACGCGACGCCATTGGCCACCGGCCATACTGCGGGGCTCTGGGCGGCAACCTGAGCGTAAAATGCCGACTTTTCCGTTACCTCAATCATTTCTAATCCTTTAACTGCACGACAGTGTAATCCCGCTCATGGTCCCGGTCGTCCAGACCTTCGCGCATGTCGGGCGGCCACCAAATGACCAGCTCGCGGTTGTTGGAGTCCGGGCGCTTGCAAGCGTTCCCCGTACAGCCGTGGGTGGCACACCCCGTCAGCATAGCAAACAGCACGAGCAGGAGCGTTAGGCTACGAATCATCATGGTTTCGCTCCCCGGAGCAGTGACGGCCTGCTTTCTTTGGCCATTTTGGATATCTGCGGCTGGCGCACAGCGATGTACACCTCACTTTCTTCACCCGGCTGCAGCCATGCATGAGGCCAGGCCGCAACGCCGATTACCCAGCGACCGCCGCATCGGCTCTCGTCGATACGTACCGGCTTGTCCGTGTTGTTACGCGCAACCACCACGGCAACGCCCCAGTCTTTTTTGACGAACCACTGCGAGCGCTGTCCATCAAGCGTCAGACCTTCGCCCGGATCACACAGGCTATCGGTTTCAAAGGGCAGGGTCTGGCCAGCGCGCAGGCCTTCCGGAGCGGCGCCGTCGACCATTTGGGTAAAGACTTTCTGGATGTCGCCCCGGGTTGGCAGCTCGCCTCCGTCACGTCGCTCCTTGATTTTCTTCATCTGGTCATCGACGTCATGAGGGTTGCCGTTCTGCACATAGCGTGCTGGATTAACCTGATCGCCGATCAGTCGAGGGGTCAGAATGAACAGCCGCTCGCGCTGACTCAGTTCGCGACTGCGAGACTGGAACAGCAGCTTGCCGATGTAGGGAATGTCGCCCAGCAGCGGGATCTTGTGAATCCTGTCATTGGCTTCCAGACCGTGGAAGCCGCCGATGACCAGCGAGCCATGCTCGGCAATCACCGCCTGGGTGCTGACGTTGCCTCGGCGCACACTGGGCTGGGTGTCATTGATCGTCGACACGTCGATCTGGCCATCCTCGATGTCCACGATCATTTGCACTTGAGGCTTGCCATCGTTGTCCAGCGAGCGCGGAATCACTTGAAGGCTGGTGCCCGCCGTGATGGGCAGAATGTCAGCAGCACGCTCGGAGGTGGCCGTCAGGTATTCGGTGCGACTGAGGTCAATCACTGCCGGCTGGTTCTCCAGGGTCAGGATCGACGGGTTGCCGATGACTGACGCAGAACCATTGCCTTCAAGCGCATGCAGTTCGGCTGAAAACTTGCTGGCGTTCTGCAGGAACAGCGTTGAGCTGGTGCCTGCATCAAAAAGGTTGGCACCGCCACCAACGCTGCCGGCATTGAAGTTCCAGCGACTGGACAGTTCGGCCAGTTCATTACGGTCAATGTCGAGAATGACCGCATCGATTTCGATCAGGTTGCGCGGGACGTCCAGCTCCTTGACCAGTTTCTGGTACATGGCCTTGCGCTCTGGCAGGTCGTAAATCAGTACGGAGTTGTTACGCACATCAGCGCTTACGCGGATATTGGCCTTGCCTGAGGCATGACCCTTGGCAGTTTTTTTGCTGTTGAAGTTCAATACGCGGTCAATACCCTGTTGCAGTGCGCCCGTATCAATACCATTGGAGCCCAGGTTGTAAGGCAGGCCGGCGGCCGCGACACCTGTGCTGTTGGCAACACTGCTGCCCTGCCCCGGCAGCAGGTTCACGCTGTCAATGCTCTCGCCACGCGAACGGCTTTCCAGGAGTTCTTGAAGAATACTGGCGACACCGGCCACCACTAACTGCTGGTCACGGTAGCGAATAGTCCGATCAGCCGCGTTGGCGTACTTGAGTGGCAGCACGACAACATCTTGCTTGTCGGCCTTTTCGTCGGGCTTTTCGACTTTCTTGCTGTAGTCGCGCACAAACTCCACGTATTTGGCCGGACCACGAACCAGGACGATGCCTTCGTCAGGCAGCGACCCCCAGCCAAAACGCTTGTCCAGCAGACCGACATCGGTCAGCGCCGTTTGCAGGTCGTCCACCGCATCGGGCGAGACTTCGATGCGCGCCGAGGTGTGCTCGCTGGAAGGGCTGACATACAGCGTGTCGTTATAGACGAACCACTGGAAGTGGTATTCCTGACTCAGCCGCTCAAGAAACTCTTCAGGGTTCTGAGCACGAATACGGCCGTCGAGCTTGCCCTGGACAGGCGACATGTCGAGCGACATGCCGAACTCCCTGGCAAAGTCAGCCAGGGCAGTAGACAACTCGGTCTGCCGGGCATCATAAGCGTAGGCGGTGTGTTTCCAGGCTTCTGGGGTGACCGCCCACGTGGCAGGGATCACCCCGATCAACAATAAAGGCAACCACATTAAGGCCTTGCGCATTTCACACTCCCGGTTGCCGGT
This sequence comes from Pseudomonas avellanae BPIC 631, assembly GCF_000444135.1. Lineage (GTDB taxonomy): Bacteria > Pseudomonadota > Gammaproteobacteria > Pseudomonadales > Pseudomonadaceae > Aquipseudomonas > Aquipseudomonas avellanae. The sequence continues at coordinate 13,763 of NZ_ATDK01000363.1, read as the reverse complement.
GATTGAGGATCGAACGCCCGGACAAAGTGGGCGTCGTGTTACGAATAGTGGTTTGCATCAGGCTGAGCATGGCCGCGCGCTGATTGGCCAGGCTTTCCAGGCGATCGAGCAGGTCACCGAGACTGCAGGAGTTTGCCATCCAGCTGACCAGCACTACGCAGCGGGTCTGCGGATCGATGGCCAGCGCGCCGTCGCAGGCACACGCCAGGCTTGCGCCGCCCTCGCCAAGCAAGGCTTCGAGCCGTTGCGGGTCACCGGCGTCGTACGGGTCGAGCAGTTCGATACTGCAACGCACCCCGTCGCCGACGACCGCCAGCCGAGCATTGGCGTCATCGATCCAGCAGTCCAGCGGCATCGCTGGACGCTGGGCAGACCACTGGCCAACGATCTCGGTGAATTCACTGAATTCCATCGATGACTGCTTTATTGATACCGTGCTTGGCACGCAGGCATTCATTGACGGCAATACCGGCGACATCGACCTGCTGCTGGGCATCATTGAATGCCTGCAGGTCTTCGACGGTGCCACTCTCGGAGGCTTCCATCGCTGCCTGGTCCATGTTGGTGTGAGCGCGGCTCACCGAGTTGTCGAGATGGCGTTGCAAGCTGTTGAAACTGATCATGTCCTGGTGCTCCAGCAGAAGGGTTCAAACCTTGAGTGGAGCAAACCCGCCGAGCGGTTCCATCATGCAATCAAGTGAGTGTGTATCAAGCAGCAGGCTCGACACCCAGCAACCCTTTGCGCAGGTCTGCCCAATCGATATCAAACGCGCCATTGGCATCGCTCAGGCGCAAGCTGCCCGAGGCAATCGTTGCATCGCGCTTGAGCTGCCAGTGCTCGGAAAAACGGCTGTCTGCCAGCCACTCGGCCACCGGTTCGGCTATTTCAGGGTGAACACTGAGCGTCGCGACCGCTTCATTGAGCTGGCTGGCGGCCAGGTTTCTGGCCAGTGCCCGTGCACGTTCGGCCAGCGTGGTGTCGTCCAGCAAGTGCCGCAGGGATTCACTCAACAGCTCTTCTACGGCGGTCATTGCCTGCTGCTGCAACGCCTCGCGCTGCACCTGAAGCTCGCCGAGAAACGCGTTGGCGTTTTCCCAGAACTGCGCCAGTGCCTGCTGTTGAAGGTGCTCGGCTTTCTCTTGCTCAAGGGCCAGTATCTGCGTGGCCTGCTGCCGCGCGTCTGCCAGGATGTCGCGCGCCAGCAGGCTGTCGGCGATGTCTTCGCGGCGCAAGATCGGTTCGGGCAGCAGCGCAGCGGCCGTCAGAGCAATACTGCGTTTGGCGAGCATGGGAATATTCCTGATGCTGGGGGCTGGGTCGGGTTCAGGCTGCCGTGACGCGCCACATGATGGCCTGCCATAACGCCTGAAGTTTGTTTTCGGGTGCTTTGCCGGGGGTGTCGGGCACTTCGTTGGGCGGCCACTCCAGACGCAGTCGCGACCAGTATTGCGGCCCAAGCCAGGCGCCGAGCAGAAGACGCGCGTCTTCGTGTTCAAACTCCAGCCAGACCCCGGGGCGCAGCGCTTTGGTCAACCCCCAGCACCATTGACCTTCAGGGCCGTCACTTTCGTTACGGGAGAAGCAGATGCGTTGCGCCAGGCTTAGCGCCTGCTCACGCTGCGAGGGCGTCAGTGCCAACCAGCGCAGCACCGGTTCCGCGGGCGCTGGCGGCTGAACCGGGTCGATGCCCAGACTCTGCAGAAACACGCCATGACGGCTGGCCATGAGCGCATCGCAGTCGCTGACCGATAACCCGCGAGCGTTGGCGAATCGGTCGTGCCACTCCGAATGTGCCCACTGCCAGGGGTTACACCACCAGTGGACCCAGTGATCCTCGGCAGAAAGGCTCATCATGCACGCGCCGGCAGCGTTGAGCGACCGCGACTGCCAAACCCGATCCGTCGCAACAGACTGGCGCGCCAGTCACTGCGCACCAGCAGTGCGCCGATCAGCAACACCAACGCAAGACCGGCAGGTGCCACCCAGAGCATCAGGTTCCAGAATGGCAGGTTCGTGCTGTCCAGCTTGAAGGGCCCGAAGCTCACCCATTGTGTGGTCTCTTGAAACTCCGCAGCAGGCACAAACACGATGGAAAACTTTTTCGAATCGACAGATTGCGTGGACATGCCAGGAATACTGCTGGCGACCATCTGTTGAATACGCCCGCGCACACTGTCGGGATCAAGCGCAGCAGAGTGTTTGATGAACACCGCAGCAGAAGCCGGTTGAACAGGTTCACCCGGCGCGATGCGCTCGGGCAGTACCACATGCACCCTGGCCACAATGACTCCGTCGATCTGCGACAGCGTGGCTTCAAGTTCCTGGGACAAGGCGTAGATGTAACGGGCACGCTCTTCAAGCGGCGTCGAAATCACCCCTTCCTTCTTGAAAATCTCTCCCAGCGTGGTGCGCGAGCGCCGAGGCAGACCCGCAGCGTCGAGCACTCGCACGGCGCGGTTCATTTCGCTGGTAGCGACAGTCACGACCACGCCGGTTTTCTCCAGACGTTTACGCGCATCGATATGCTGATCGGCGAGGCGCGCTACGACCTCATTGGAATCCTGCTCGGACAAGCCAGTGAACAAGTCAGTCTCATCACTGCAGCCGCCGAGCAGCAGCATGCACAACAGCAGCAGCCCTGCGCTCAGAAAATTCACGGAAACCTCTACTGCAGGTTGGTCAACTTATCGAGCGCCTGAGCGCTCTTGCTCACGACCTTGGTCGTCAACGCCATTTGCAACGAGCACTGCGACAACGCCCGACTCATCTGCACGATGTCTCCAGGGTCTTCGGAATTCGACACTTTCTTCATCTGGCGTAATGCCTGCTGTGAAAGCTTCTCGGTACTGCCCAGCCGCTCGGACAGCGCACTGGCTATCCGGTCGGACAGGTGCGACGCTGCGGGCCCGCTGTCGGGGCGCATCGCCGCATTGAATAGGTCGACATCCGCCTGAACGGGCTCGGAGCCGAGCCCCTGATGAGCATTCTGCCCAAGCTCCGGCGATACACTTTTCAAATTGCTGAGTTGGGAAATGGTCACACTGGTTCTCCGTCAGGCGGCTGTCAGTCAGGCCACGGCCTGGTTAGTCTGGTTATTGGTGCCTTGCAACAGCGCATTGATCAGCTGAGCTGCAACTTGCGCAGCGCTGGATTGCAGGTCGGCACCTGCGTTACCACCAGCATCCTTGATCGTCTCTTCAAGCCCGCGTTGCAGCAAGCCGCTCAGCAACTGACCCAGGTCCTGATTGGACACGTTGCCCGTAGGGTTAGCCGCTGGCGTGCCACCTGCCGGCTGCGTGGAATTGTCGACCGGAGTACCCAGACCGCCACCCGACGAAACCGATTGCAAACCACGGTCGATGAGTTGACCGATCAGCTGACCTACGTCGACGCTGCCATTACCATTGGTGGCGGGACCTGTGTTGGCATCGATTGCAGGATCACCCAGGGAGGTGTCACTCACTGGCGAACCCAGACCGCCGCCACTGGTAACGCCACTGGCATCACCTTGTTGCTGGCCGAGCTGTTGACCAATGACGTCGAGAGCCGAACGAAACTGAGCGGTTTCCTGTGCATCCAGGCCGTTGTCTTCCTTCAGCTCGTTCATCCACGAGCCGCCGTCACGGGTAGGGAACTGGGCCTTGTTGTCGTCCATGAACTGGGCGACTTTTTCCAGGGTCGGCATGTCATCACTGGAGAAGGTTGTTCCGCCTTCACCACTCGGTGTCAGCAGATCGTCCAGCACGGCTTTGCCGAGGCCGTTGAGGACCTGGCTCATCAGATCGGATTCCCCGGCACCCGCGTCGCTGCTCAGACCGCCGCCGACACCCGAACCAGAACCCGCCCCGCCACCGCTACCCGCGCCAATGCCGGCTGACGCACCGAAATTGTCGCCGAGCTTTTCGTGGATCAGCTTGTCGAGCGATGCAGTGATGTCATCGATGCTGTTAGCCGACTTGCCATCCGCAGCCATGGCCTTGGCGAGCATTTTGCCGAGCGGTGAGGTTTCATCGAGCTGCCCACTTTGGGTCAGCGCCTGAACCAACTGATCGATCACAGCCTTGAGCTCTTTGCTGGAAGTGCTGGTGTTGGCGCTCACATCGCTGTTGAGCGACACGGGGAACAATGATGCAGAGGTTTGCAACGAACTGATGCTGTTAAGTGCTTGCATAAAACGCCCATCCCAAGGTAGCGGCCCCCTCTGATGAGGAGGCAATCAGAAATAATTAGTAACTGATACCTTTAGCGTTAGTCGCTGTGGCACTGATTTTCTTGTTGGAAGAGTCTTCCTTGCCAGCCTGGATGGCGTTGAGCACGTCCATGGTTTGCTTCTTCATGGTTTCCTGAGCCTGCATCGCGATCAGCTTCGCGCCGTTGGCGTCCGACTCTTTGCTGGCCTTGGCTTGTGCATCAACCGACAGGCTGTCGCCGGTGCCCGAGAGAATGTTTTTCTGAAGCGAAGCGTTGGAAGCAACCGTGTTGACACCCTGCAATGCACCGCCGACACCGCCAACTGCGCTGTTACCGAGGTTGGTGAGCTTGGAGGTAAGGCTTGAAAATGCGACCATGATTTGATGCCCCTTAAGATTTACCAGCGTGATTGCTTGGTACTCACTAGGTGGCGCCAACCTGTAAATCAGTTCCAGCGTCTTTGCAAAAAATCAGATCTGCAATTCCTTGATGCGTCGATAAAGCGTGCGGCGCGGCATGTCCAGTTCCAGGCTTACCGAATCCACACAATTGTCGTGGCGCTTGAGCGACTCCTGAATCAAGGCTTTTTCGATCACTCGCAATTGCGATTTGAGCCCACAGGCCAAGTGCTCTTCGCCCGGCGGCTCGGCGCCCAGCAGGGGAAAACCCAGCACATGGCGTTTGGCTGCAGCCTTGAGCTCACGGATATTGCCTGGCCAGTCGTGGCCCAGCAGCACCTTGTGCAGCAGCGGGCAAGCCTCGGGAACGGCAACGCCGAGCTCTCCGGCAGCGGCCGCCGTAAAGCGTGTGAACAGGGGAACGATGCGATCGGACTGGGTACGTAACGGCGGAAGCTTGAGTGTCAGGACGTTCAGGCGAAAATACAGATCGCGACGAAACTGCCCCCGCTCGACGGCGTCGTCCAGCGAGCATTGGGCGGATGCGATCACGCAGATATCCAGCTTGATCGTCGACGTCGAACCCAGCCGTTCAAGCGCTCGGGTTTCCAGCACCCTCAGCAGCTTGGCTTGCAGGCTCAGCGGCATGCTATCGATCTCATCCAGGTACAGCGTGCCGCCCTGCGCCGCTTCGACATAACCGACTCTGGAGCGGTCAGCGCCGGTGTAGGCACCGCTGACCACACCGAATAACTCGCTCTCGGCGAGGGACTCCGGAATGGCCGCGCAATTCATCGCCACCAGGCGCCCTTTGCGGCCTGACATCTCATGAATCCGTCGGGCAATCGTGTCTTTGCCCGTGCCGGTCTCACCCGACAGCAGCACGTCGATACCCAGTTGCGAAATACTTTCGGCAACTATCCCCAGATTCGGAACCCGCTCCTCGTCCAGATCATCCTCAAACCTTTCATCAAGACTCATCCCATGCCCCCCAGGACATCAACGTTGCATAACCACACCTGCGTTTCAGAACCCGACCGTCGCAGCGATCGGCGCTGCAACTCCCAGTTCTTTCATGCGGTGATACAGAGTGCGTCTTGGCAACTCGAGCTCCTGAAGCACCGCGTCGAAATTGTGCCTGTGCCGCTTCAGGGCATCCTGGATGAGCATTTTCTCGATGATGCGCATTTGCGTGCGCAGCCCCGTGGCCGGGTCAAGCGCTTCCACAGGATCGGCGCCCAGCAAGGGGAAGCCGAGTACGAAGCGCTTGGCGGCAGACTTCAGTTCACGGATGTTGCCCGGCCAGTCGTGGCTGAGCAGCAGCTGAACACGCCCGCTGTCCAGCGCAGGAGCGGGACGTCCGAACTCGGCAGCGATACCCTGGGTGAACTGGTCGAACAATGGCAGGATCTGTTCACGACGTTTGCGCAAGGCTGGCAAGTGAAGCGTCAGCACGTTGAGCCTGAAAAACAGGTCGCGACGGAAAAGTCCTTGTTCCACCAGTTCATCCAATGGCCGCTGGGCCGAGGCAATGATCCGCAGATCCACCGGGATGAATTCGGTCGAGCCCAAACGCTCGATACCTCGACTCTCCAGCACACGCAGCAGTTTGGCCTGCAGGCTCAACGGCATGCTGTCGATTTCATCCAGGTACAACGTGCCACCACTGGAGGCCTCTATGTAGCCCTCGCGAGCCCGGCATACGCCGGTGAATGCGCCGTTGACCACACCGAATAACTGGCTCTCTGCCAGCGACTCGGGAATGGCGGCGCAGTTCATGCCCACAAAGGGTCCCGACCTGCTGGACAACTCGTGAATGCGGTTGGCCAGTGTGTCCTTGCCGGTGCCGGTCTCCCCGCACAACAGCAAGTCCATATCCAGGAACGCGCTATTCATTGCAATTTGATGACCAGCTGATAATGCAGTTACGCCCCAACACTCTCGGACGTCCTTATCGATGCCTGTGCTCATCGTTCACTCTCATTGTGGGTGGCAAGCGGAGTATTAATACCACGTCTTACAAGGCAGACATATATTAATTTAGTTCCCCGGGAAATGAGAAAAAGATCACAAAGTTGAGAATTACTATCATAGTAATATCATCATACCAAGCTGACCCCGCCGATAGACCCAGGCTCTTGAGATGATTACTTTAATCTATCGTTACTCCAATGCGAACAAGCGCTTACAGTGTCCATGCACTGGCTAGCCCCGCAGCCACAGGGCCTCTCCACACCTGAAGGCAGCTGTGACCAGAGAGAAGACCGGGCACCTTTGAGCAGCAAGCGCCCCAAAATCGCGCAATGAAACGCAACTAACTTATTGTCACTACTCGAGAGACATATATAAAACCTTTCAAAAAAAATAAAGGGAGTGGCAAGTAAGAAAACAGCAGAAACCCGAACACAAAAAAAGAAAACCAACCGGTTTGTAACGGCGAGCTTAAAGAAGCGGATAACAATAATATCAAAAAACAAACAACAGCCTGACACTAACTACTTGCACACTTTAACAGTCAATACAACGAGCTTAGTACCGCCTCCACGAGCAGTCGGATTTCCGAACAACACAGAGGCTTGAATACTGGCAACGCGGTCATAGCCCCGGTTTTTCGGCACCACTAGTGATGGCTTTTAGTCATCATCGCATTCGGCAATCCGAACAAAAGCCCACCTGCTTAGAGTATTTCCAGGCACAGCTATCTAAGGATTGGCGGAAAGGATTCAGCGTAGCTTATTACCGAAATCGCAGGTTAAGGTTCTGTGAACCCGACTGTTATTACCACCGATGATAGCGTGCCATCACCTAGAATGTTTCTAAATGTGTGTAATCTTTCACTTACATTCGGCTGGAAAAGTTCATCAAGATGATCACATGTCGCGCTCTAAATAATATGGCCATCCGCCACCTTTGGGATCCAAGAAACGGGTAACGTTCAACATAAGAAGTTGTATTGAGGCAGATCAATATCGTCCGACAACGAGAAAAAGCACCAAAAAAGTGCGATTTTCAGGGATTTTCAATAGGACAATCGAGGAAAACCGAGGTTATTGGCGTGGATCACTGGCAAAAACCACGACGCGCGGCCCCGAGGGCAGCTCGCGCGGACCGCTGCGATACTCGTCGTCGTCACGCTTGCGAGGCGACGAACGGTCATCCCTGATGCGGGGCAACTGTATCCGGTTTGTAAGCGGATCAGGTTCCACGACAGGTGCGGATTGGGCGATCTCTACCGCCGGCGTCGATTCAGCTGCAGGAACTGGCTGTGACGCCTCAGGCGCGGTGGGCTGCTCCGCCACCGGCGACGGCTGAGCCGTTTTGGGCGAAGGCAGGTTCTCAGCTAACTGAGCCGACTGCACGGGCTTGGGCAGCGGCGGACGCTCTGCAACGCGCACTGGACGCTCAGCCACAGGCGCGGGCGCGGGCAGACGCTCAGCCGCCCGTTTCACAATGGCTGAAGGGGTGACCACCGGGGTGCTGGCAGTCACCGGGGACTCGCCGGTAATGCGCGCGATGCTGGTCGTCAGCACGCGATTCTGGGTTTTGGGTATCAGCAGACGTCCCGGTCCATCGAAGGTCTTTTTGCGCAGGAATGCCGAGTTCAGCCGCAACAACTGGCCCTCATCCACACCCGCCGTGGCCGCGAGCTGGGTCAGGTCTACGGCATGGTTGAGCTCGACTACGTCAAAATACGGTGTGTTGGCGACCGGGGTCAGTTTCACACCGTAGGCATTGGGGTTGCGCACAACCATTGAGAGCGCCAACAGTCTGGGCACGTAATCCTGGGTCTCCCTGGGTAAATTCAGGTTCCAGTAGTCAACAGGCAGTCCACGCCGTCGGTTGGCCTCGATCGCCCGACCGACGGTGCCCTCACCCGCGTTATAGGCGGCCAGCGCCAACAGCCAGTCATTATTGAACTGATCATGCAGGCGGGTCAGGTAATCCATCGCCGCTTTGCTGGAGGCCACCACGTCACGGCGAGCGTCGTAGGTCGCGCTTTGATGCAGATTGAAGCTGCGCCCCGTGGATGGAATGAATTGCCACAAACCTGCAGCAGCGGCCGGAGAGTTGGCCATGGGGTTATAAGAGCTTTCGATCATCGGCAGCAGTGCCAGCTCCAGCGGCATGTTGCGCTCGTCCAGACGCTCGACAATAAAATGCAGGTACGGGCTGGCCCGGACACTGGCCCCCGTGATAAACCCGCGATTGCTCAGCAACCAGTCGCGCTGGCGAGCGATACGCTCATTCATGCCCTGGCCATCTACCAGCCTGCAGCGCTGGGCAACCCGCTGCCACACGTCCTCGCCGTTATAAACAGGCAGATCGGAGATTTTGTCTGCAGCCCGCGAACCTTCCTGATCGTCTCCCCCCCAATAGACCAACCCCGACACCAGCCGCGGCGGACGGTCCTGACGCGGCGGCGAATAGTCCACAGACTGGCAGCCCACACACAAGGCGCCCATAGCGAGGACTGCAATTTGAACAGCGCGAGCCAGCAAGCGAAGGCTCGATACGGGGAAGGCGACGGCGGGCATGGGCGGGAATGTCCTGAACGTGTCCACCCTACGTGGCGCGCTCGCCGTTACGGTTCCCTATTGAAACCAAGATCGCCGCACACAATGCGGTGCTGAATCCTTTCAGCCATAAGTTTTTCCGATGGAACCCGCTGGCATTGCATGCCACTCATCCTATGAAGGAATTTTCACGTTGTGCACCAGGCGGCTATCAACGATAAAAAATGGACAGGGAGATTCACCGTACAGTCATCATGGATCCGACGGCACACCGGAAGCATCATTCAGCCAACCGTCACCCCTGACGCACGTGCTGCAACTGATCTGCAGCAAAGAGCCGAACAACCCAGGCAACGCTCTTCGCACTCGTTGAGCAGTGTCGGCAAGCGGGCGCTGAAAAGCGTCGGTAAATTGTTCCAGAAATCCAAAGCGCCGCAGCAGAAAGCTGCCACGCCGCCCACCGCGAAAAACGTCAAAACCTCCCCGTCCGCTGCAAATGTGACTACGGCTTCAAATGCAGCTACGCCCAGAAACAAAGCCCGCGAATCAGGTTTTTCCAACAGCAGCCCGCAACATACCCATAGCGCACCCAAGTCGATTCTGCGTACCCGCCCCAACCAGGCGAGCAGCTCGGGCGCGCAGACGCATGAAATACACCCGGAGGCAGCCTCCCGTAAAAACCTGCGCGTAAGGTTTGATCTGCCGCAAGACCGCCTTGAGCGCAGCCCGTCGTACCTCGACTCAGACAACCCGATGACCGATGAAGAAGCGGTCGCAAATGCCACTCGCCAATCCCGCTCACCTGACAGTCGCCTGCAGGGCTCTGACGGTATGCGCAGGTCAATGCTGGCCACAGATCCAGATCAGCCCAGCAGCTCCGGCAGCAAAATCGGTGATTCAGACGGACCGCTTCCGCCACGCGAGCCCATGCTGGGGCGCAGCAACGGAGGCCGTTTTGAACTGAAAGACGAAAAACTGGTTCGTAACCCGGAGCCGCAAGGCACCATTCAATTGGACGCCAAGGGAAAGCCTGATTTCTCAACGTTCAATACGCCCGGTCTGGCGCCGTTACTGGATTCGATTCTCGCCACCCCCAAGCAAACCTACCTGGCCCATGAAAGCAAACACGGTGTGCACGGGCACCAGTTGCTACAGGCCAACGGGCACCTTCTGCACCTGCAAGACGACAGCTCGCTGGCCGTGATACGCAGCAGCAACGAAGCGCTCCTTATAGAAGGAAAGAAACCACCGGCCGTGAAAATGGAGCGTGAAGACGGCAACATCCACATCGACACCGCCAGCGGCCGCAAAACCCAGGAGTTCCCAGGCAAGGCACACATCGCTCACATTACCAATGTGCTTCTCAGTCACGACGGTGAGCGCATGCGTGTGCATGAGGACCGGCTCTATCAGTTCGACCCGATAAACACTCGCTGGAAAATACCGGAAGGCCTGGAGGATACCGGTTTCAGCAGCCTGGCCACTGGCGGCAACGGCTCGGTCTATGCAAAAAGTGACAATGCCGTGGTCGACTTGTCGAGCCCGTTCATGCCGCACGTGGAAGTCGAAGACCTGCAATCATTTTCGGTCGCGCCGGACAATAGAGCAGCGTTGCTCAGCGGCAAAAAGACCCAGGCGATCCTGCTGACTGACATGAGCCCGGTAATTGGCGGGCTGACGCCGAAAAAAACCAAAGGCCTTGAGCTCGATAGTGGCAAGGCGCAGGCGGCGGCGGTCGGTTTGAGTGGCGACAAGCTGTTTATCGCTGACACTCAGGGCAGACTTTACAGTGCAGACCGTAGCGCATTCGAGGGCGATGAGCCGAAATTGAAGCTGATGCCCGAGCAGGCAAACTTCCAACTGGCAGGCGTGCCCCTCGGTGGCCACAACCGCGTCACCGGATTCATCAACGGGGACGACGGCGGTGTTCACGCGCTGATCAAAAACCGTCAGGGCGAGACTCACTCCCACGCTATAGACGAGCAAAGCTCAAAACTGCAAAGCGGCTGGAACCTGACCAATGCGCTGGTACTAAACAACAATCGCGGCCTGACCATGCCCCCGCCGCCCACCGCTGCTGACCGGCTCAACCTTGATCGTGCGGGCCTGGTTGGCCTGAGTGAAGGACGCATTCAGCGCTGGGACGCAACGCCAGAATGCTGGAAAGATGCAGGCATAAAAGATATCGATCGCCTGCAACGCGGCGCCGACAGCAACGCTTATGTACTCAAGGGCGGCAAGCTGCACGCACTCAAGGTTGCGCCCGAACATCCCAACATGGCCTTTGATCACAACACAGCGCTGGCCCAGACCGCGCGCTCGACAAAAGTCGAGATGGGCAAGGAAATCGAAGGCCTCGACGACCGGGTCATCACCGCCTTCGCAATGGTCAGCAACAAACGCTTCGTCGCCCTGGATGACAAGAACAAGCTGACCGCCCACAGCAAGGACCATAAACCCGTCACGCTCGACATTCCCGGGCTGGAAGGCGATATCAAAAGCCTGTCGCTGGATGAAAAACACAACCTGCACGCCCTCACCAGTACCGGCGGGCTTTACTCCCTGCCCAGAGAAACCTGGCAGTCGGTCAAGCTGGGCGACCAGATGCGAGCCAAATGGACGCCGGTTGCCCTCCCTGGAGAACAGCCGGTCAAAGCGCTTTTCACCAACGATGAGAACGTACTCAGCGCCCAGATAGAAGATGCCGAGGGCCAGAGCCTGATGCAGCTCAAGGCAGGCAAATGGCAAGCTTTCGAGCAGCGCCCAGTGGAAGAAAACGGCCTGAACGATGTGCACTCGCGCATCACGGGTTCCAACAAGACCTGGCGAATTCCAAAAACCGGGCTGACGCTCAGAATGGACGTCAATACATTCGGGCGCAGCGGCATGGAGAAATCCAATAAAGTTAGCAGCAGCGACTTCATACGCGCCAACATCTACAAAAACACCGCAGAAATGCCCCGCTGGATGCAGAACGCAGGTGACCATATTCAGCATCGCTACCAAGGTCGCCTGGGGCTCAGAGAGGTGTATGAAACCGAGTCGATGCTGTTCACGCAACTGGAGCTGATCCATGAATCCAGGGGCAGGCCTCCGGCACGGGGTCAAGACCTGAAAGCGCGCATCACCGCCCTGGAATCAAAACTGGGGCCTCAAGGCGCTACGCTGGTCAAGGAACTGGAAGCCCTGCGCGACGAGCTGGAAAAGCACAGTTACACGGCGCTGGTGTCTATCGGTCAGAGCTACGGCAAGGTGAAAAATCTCAAGCGCCAGGATGGCATTCTCAACCAGCACGGTGAGCTGGGCAAGCCGTCTGCGCGCTTGCAGTTTGGCAAGAAGCTCGCCGATCTGGGCACAAAGCTCAACTTCAAAAGCTCTGGGCATGATTTGGTCAAAGAGCTGCAGGATGCCTTGACCCAGATCGCTCCGTCTGCCGAAAACCCCACCCAGAAATTACTCGGTACGCTCAAGTATCAAGGGCTGAAACTCAGCCACCAGAAAGTCGAGGTGCCTCTGGGACGACGCCGCGATGCCAGTGAAGAGCATGGGTTGAGCAAAGCGCGTCTTGCGCTGGATCTGGTCACGCTGAAAAAACTCGGCGCGCTACTCGACCAGATCGAAGAGCTGCCGCCGCAAAGCGCCATAGCGCCGCTGGAAAAGAAACTGGCCACCCTGCGTGATGTGACGTACGGCGAAAACCCGGTCAAGGTGGTCACAGACATGGGCTTTACCGATAACAAAGCGCTGGAAAGCGGCTACGAAGCGGTCAAGTCATTCCTCAAGTCGTTCAAAAAACCCGACCATGCCGTAAGCGTCAATATGCGTGCAGCCACAGGCAGCAAGGACCAGGCCGAGCTGGCCGGAAAATTCAAAAGCATGCTCAAGCAACTGGAGCACGGCGACGACGAAATCGGTTTGCAGCGCAGTTACGGAATGAACCTCACCACCCCGTTCATCATTCTTGCCGACAAGGCCACAGGACTGTGGCCAACGGCAGGCGCCACCGCCAACCGTAACTACATACTCAATGCCGAACGTTGCGAGGGCGGAGTGACCCTTTACCTGATAAACGAAGCTGCGGGAAACGTGAGTGGCGGCTTCGGTGCAGGCAAGGACTACTGGCCAGGCTTTTTTGACGCAAACAATCCTGCACGCAGTGTTGATGTCGGCAACAACCGCACACTGACCCCCAACTTTCGCCTGGGCGTGGAGGTGACCGCCACCGTCGCCGCCAGCCAGCGCGCTGGCGTGGTCTTCAATGTTCCGGATGAAGACATTGACGCGTTCGTCGACGACCTGTTTGAAGGCCAGCTCAATCCATTGCAGGTGCTGAAAAAGGCGGTGGACCATGAAAGCTATGAGGCTCGGCGATTCAACTTCGATCTCACGGCAGGTGGAACGGCCGATATACGCGCCGGTATCAACCTGACCCCGGATAGAGACCCGAATGCCGATCCCAATAGCGATTCGTTTTCTGCGGTGGTACGTGGGGGATTTGCTGCGAACATCACCGTCAACCTGATGACCTACACCGATTACTCATTGACCCAGAAAAACGACAAGACCGAGCTGAAGGAAGGCGGTAAGAACCGCCCGCGCTTTTTGAATAACGTGACGGCCGGCGGGCAGCTTCGCGCTCAGATCGGCGGCAGCCACATG
>NZ_ATDK01000362.1 GCF_000444135.1 Pseudomonas avellanae BPIC 631 | reverse complement strand
TTTCTTCAGGACTCAGGACGATATCTTGGGCGCTCATTTCTTCGCCTCCAACGGTGTAATCAACGAGCAAGAATAGACGATTTTACAGAGCATTTATTTTTGAGACAGCACACTAGCGCATCGGCCTGGTGTTTCAGCTTTTCACGACTGCCAATCACAATTTCCATATCGGGTTTTGGCAGTTGAACAGGCGTATCGAGTACATGAACGTTCATAACGGCATTCTCTTTGGGTATCAATGGGTCGGCGCTTAAACAGCGGGCTCTTCAAGTACGTTATTGAACGCAGTCAGCAGATCGAAGGACTGAACTTGAATCTCTTTCCAGTTGGCCAGCAGTGTTTGAAAACGGGAAACAAAACTGACCAGGTATAAAGCATTATTGGCATTCTTGATACGATCATGAGAAGACTCGACCAACTCTTCCAGTAGCACCCATAAACTCTCGATGTTGCTGACACCACTGGCCGCGCCATCGATTCTGGTTTTCAAATCCTGAAGGCTGGTTTCGAACGCCAGCAGATCGCCCAACAACCTGTTTTGTTTTTTCAGCGTCAGTTCAACCTGGCGCTTCTCTTTGATCAGGTGATCCTTTTCACTGAGCGCCGCCGTCGCCTTGGGACCATAAATGGAATAGGACACCACCCCGCCGATAACGCCCCACCAGAAACCGATCCACTTGTATTCCGAGTACTCTTCATATTCCGCAAGTTTCTGATTGATGCGATTGTTAAGCTGATCGACATCGGCTGTGAGCCGAGCGATTTCGTCACCTGCGTTTCCAGAGCAGGCCAGCCTTATCTTCAACGCCACGCCGGGGGCTATCTCATCCTTGAGGCAACGTTTGAAGTCAGTCACCCCGACTCTAGTACGGGTGGTGCTTGCGCTGTGGTCCTTGATGTAGACCTTGAGGTCATCCACCAGGGCCAGTAAGCCAGGTATCTTCTTGCTGTCCTGGTCCATCAATGCGACAGGAGGCATTTGATCAATCTGCGCCGGGGTCAGGTCCCCCACTTGCAGGGTCTGATAGGATTGCAGCCCCTTGATGAAATCCACGACATTGGTTGCGATGGTGATCAGATTGCCCGAGAAAACATAAAGATCGCTGCCGACCTTCTGCATGTTCGTCTCAATCGCCGACCAGCTTCTGGCATGGGTCTGGATACCCACATGCAGTTCAGCAATTGCGTCTGGTGCCAAACCGGCAATGCCATTATCACTGCCGCCGACCAACTGGCTGACTTCTTCCAGCTTCGTTGGAAGTGACAGACCGGTGTTGACATAACGCCTGATGCTTCGAACATCTTCATTGGTAATCAGAAGACCCAGCGCACGCGCGACGCCTTCCCCTTTTCCGGAAAGGACATTCATTAAATCCTTGCCGACGCGACCGACGTCTTCGACAGTATGCGCTTCGCCATCTGTAAATTGCGGTTCAACTGAAGTAGCCATTATTAATTTCCTTATTATGGATGTCCTGTTTGCGACAGCATTGAACTGCCGCTTCCAGGCCACTGAAAATTAACAGAGGATGTCAAACTTAAATAGCGATCGGCGTGGACATTGCCTGTAGGAATAAGCAACGGAACGTTTCAGGCGCCGCTATATTGGCAAAAAAAAGATAATTAACAACGCCGCAATTACCTTACACGCGAGCGATTAGAGGCTTACATATTTATTTTTTCCAAAAAAAAACCCACTTTCATGGGTTTTTTTCTGAAACTGAAAATTTACAGGTAGAACGACTTCAATGGCGGGAAGCCGTTGAATTCCACTGCGCTGTAGCTGGTGGTGTAGGCACCGGTCGACAGCCAGTACATGCGGTCACCGATGGCCAGGTTGAGCGGCAGGCCGTACTTGTAGTTCTCGTACATAATGTCGGCGCTGTCACAGGTCGGGCCGGCGATGACCACTTCTTCCATTTCGCCCTTTTTCTCGGTCCAGATCGGAAACTTGATGGCTTCGTCCATGGTTTCGATCAGACCAGAGAATTTGCCCACGTCGGTGTAGACCCAACGCTCGACGGCGGTGCGCGATTTGCGCGCAACCAGCACCACTTCGCTGACCAGAATACCGGCGTTGGAGATCAGCGAGCGGCCTGGCTCCAGAATGATTTCCGGCAGGTCATCACCGAAGTCTTCCTTCAGAAAGCGGATGATTTCTTCAGCGTAGGTTTCCAGGCTGTTGGTACGGGTGATGTAGTTGGCCGGGAAGCCGCCACCCATGTTGATCAGCTTGAGCACAATGCCGTCTTCTTCCTTCAGGCGCTCGAAGATCACTTTGACCTTGGCGATGGCAGCGTCCCAGACGCTGATGTCACGCTGCTGCGAGCCGACGTGGAACGAGATGCCGTAAGGCACCAGACCCAGATCGCGAGCGAGAATCAACAGATCCATCGCCATGTCGGTCTGGCAGCCGAATTTGCGCGACAGTGGCCAGTCAGCCGTGGTCGAGCCTTCGGTCAGGATGCGCACATAGACTTTCGAGCCCGGTGCAGCCTTGGCGATGTTGCGCAGGTCAGCTTCGGAGTCGGTTGCAAACAGACGCACGCCCTTCTCGTAGAAGTAGCGAATGTCCTTGGATTTCTTGATGGTGTTGCCGTAGCTCATGCGCTCAGGGCCGACGCCACAGCTCATGACCTTGTCCAGTTCGTAGATCGACGCGATGTCGAAGCTCGAACCCTTGTCCTTGAGCAGATTGATGACTTCAACGGCCGGGTTGGCTTTGACGGCGTAGTAAACCTTGGCGAAATCGAAGCCCGCACGCAGGTCGTCGTAGGCCTTGCTGATGATGGCGGTATCAATGACCACGAACGGCGTTTCTTGCTTGTCAGCGAACGCCTTCATTTTCTTGAAGGTGTCGGCTGAATAGTAGTCTTCGACATTGATCGACATGCTGCTGGAACTCCTGATGGCAAGCGGTATTGGTAAATGGGTGCAAATGAACGCCCTCCGTATCCCCACTTTGGTTCGCCTACTTCCCAAGGCATGTCGCCGAAAGCAAAAAGGCCACTGAAGGGCTGCCTTCCTGGCCTTGCTGTCTCGTCGTCAGTACTTGAGCCGGATGGATCGTTTCCAGCATGGACGTTCGGCGCGAACTTTAGGACCTGAGGGGCCGGAGATCAACAAAAAATGTCGCGTTTTTGCACAGGGTGCTTGAGTTGCCTTCCCAAGGACCTGTTTAACCGACCCGCATGACAGGCAGATGTTCCCCGGTGCCCAGAACGGCGATGAGGCAAAGGGTTGCGCTGACTGTCAGTTCTGACAGTGGACGGATTGGCTGTCAGCGCGCCCAATAAGCCCTCGACCACCTCATCAGGTAACGATCATGGACGATAGACACGATGAAAGCGCAGATTCTCTGCCTGCCAGCCTCACGCCAAAGCAAACAAGTTTTAACGTCATAGGGAGGACCTCCGCCGCCCTTAACCAGGTTAGGCAGAGGCGACGCTGGGCGCACAGCGACTACCAACCTACCGGTTTCTACCTCACGAAAGGCGAGCGCCTGGAACTCAGCCACTATGAGGAATTGGCAGGGAAAATCTCCGCTGTTATCGGCGTCCCCGAACTCAATACCCCCATCGTTATTGATCTGAAGTTCGGTTTGAACGCCATAGACATTCCTCAGTCTGGCCTGCTGAGTTTTATCTATCAAACACCAGGCAAATCCGTGCTGATCAGCATTAAAGGCTCCTACAGCGACGTGCCTTCATTCATCTTGAACGAGACGAACCCCGAAGTGTTTCAGTCTATGCTACTTATTCTGACACGCGCGCCGGTCGTGGTACTCACCAGTGAACGAGCCATTATTGTGGTTCGTTACGCCAGTGCCCGCGTCCGCATCTACGATCCTGAAAAGCTGATGCGTTATTATGATCAAGTCATTGGGTGTCAGGACGTTATATCGGGCGTCACGGGCGGTGGCGAGACCGAATGGGCAATCGATCCCAATAAACATTTTTATGTAGAGGCAGACCGGCTCTACATGTTTGCCACCAATGGGCATATGGGATTTAACGGCGAATCGGCATTAAATTACCTGCTCTCAAGCAACACGGCAACTGGTTGGGGGCCATGGCATGAAAGCGGTCATCAGCGGCAAATGTCCCCCATGACATGGGACACAGGCTCGGGGATGACCGAAGTGACTGTCAATTTATACTCACTGGCCACCCAAGAGAATCTCGAAGGGCGCGCCTCGAGGCTGGATGTTTATTATCCCGTCATCAAACAGTACCTGAGTTTGGCGAGCAAAGATTTTAATGCAATACCTGACGCTTTCCATAAAGTGACTATGCTCTGGCAATTGCGCCTCACCTTCGGCACCTCGTTCTATCCTCAACTGCATCAGCGCTACAGAATGATGCAAGCCCCGCCCTCGATGAGTGACGACAAGGCTCAACGCTTTATTGTGGAAACCTCACTACTCAGCAATACCGACCTGTCGAGTTTTTTTGACAAATGGGGACTTTATTCAACGCTTGAAACTTTGCTGCAAACTAACGACTTGCCGCCACTGACGCAACCTATCTGGGCAACTGATTCAAACACGACGTTCCCACTGCCCATGCCTGTTCAGAAGTACATTCCGGAACTGGCTCATATTTTGCTGGATGTAAGCGCTGACTTTCGTGGAACGAGTTTCTCTGTCGATGAGCAATGGTTTTGGACATTCCGCTATGAGTTTACGAAAAACGGAAATGTGGTGGCGTGGATGGACCGTGGTCTATGTGTAAACTGTAGCGTCTCTGCTGACGGACGTATGCACGTTTATTGCGACGTATCAAGCGCACCAGATGAGCTGTGGACTGTCCAGGTGATTTTCGATAGAGCCCCTTACACCTTGGCAAGTAGTAACATCACACCTTTATTGCTAAGGAAGGTCTGAAGTAGG
>NZ_ATDK01000361.1 GCF_000444135.1 Pseudomonas avellanae BPIC 631 | reverse complement strand
GGCATTGCAGGCTCGTATTGGTGTTGTGTGAGAACTCCAACAATACGGGCCTGTTCTCATAGGGATCAATAGGTTACGTCGAAACGGGAACAGACCCTAGCGACAGTATTCGCTGATGGCTTTCTCGGTTTCTGCAACACGCGTCTTGCGGTTCTCTTCCGTCAGGCGCTTTGATTCGCCGCCCACCTGCTCGCGCACTCGCGGATTATTCTGCAGCTGCGCGAGATTGGTGCGCAGGGTCTCGCAGTTTTCCGCACGCTTCGCTTCCTGAGCCTTCACCTGACTTTTGACTTTCTGGTCGATGGCGCGCTGTTGTGCATCGCCGTCGTCCACGGGCGTGCTCGGCGCAGAAGCGGGTGGCGGCTTCTGCACGTTGATTTCCTGAACCTGCTGGCCGGTCGGCGGCTGGGCATCGAAGTGCGTCACGCCCTGCGCGTCGACCCACTTGTAGATCGAGGCGGCCTGGCTGGTTGCGCTGATGGCCAGCGCGGCGGCGAGAATCATCCAATGCATGTCGGGTCCCTGGAGGTTTGCATACTCGGAAAACTACCATATCGGTGCGATTCAGTCCGAAATGGTGCGATTTCATAGGCTTGCTGTCGAGAAAGCTCACGGATGACTTGACTTGAGGTGGGGGAATCACAACAATCCAAAGTTCGCTGTAGAAGGACTGCCAGAAGCAGACCCTCTCGGTAGATCATGAGGCGCACACCCGCGCCGACCTGTAACACCCGCAACGCGTTACCTCGCGCTGGGTGGGAATGTTCCGCAACACTCAGGGTCTTCCCAATACTTGCTCAGTCAGTGCTGACGTAGTCGGCGACCACCGTCGCTCATGCTCTGCTGGCAGTAAACCTATAAAGACCCGTCCCGGAGTGGGCGGTATTCTGGCGTTTTAGAGGTGAACAACGTGGAGCTTTTATCTGGCGCTGAAATGATCGTCCGCTTTTTGCGTGACGAAGGCGTTGAGCACATCTATGGGTACCCAGGTGGTGCCCTCCTGCATGTCTACGATGCCCTGTTCAAAGAACCGGCTGTCAGCCATATCCTTGTTCGTCATGAGCAGGCGGCTACGCACATGGCCGACGGCTATGCGCGCGCCACCGGCAAGGCGGGTGTGGTTCTGGTGACATCCGGCCCAGGTGCAACCAATGCCATTACCGGTATCGCCACGGCGTATATGGACTCCATTCCGATGGTGGTTCTGTCCGGTCAGGTAGCGAGCACCCTGGTGGGCACCGATGCGTTCCAGGAGACCGACATGATCGGTATCTCCCGGCCGATCGTGAAGCACAGCTTCATGATCAAGCACCCATCGGAAATCCCGGAAATTCTGAAAAAGGCGTTCTACCTGGCGCAGTCCGGTCGTCCCGGCCCTGTGGTCGTGGATATTCCGAAAGACATGACCAACCCGGCCGAGAAATTCGAATACGTCTTTCCGAAAAAAGCCAAGCTGCGCTCCTACAGCCCAGCGGTCCGTGGCCACTCCGGCCAGATCCGCAAAGCCGTGGAAATGCTCCTGGCGGCCAAGCGTCCGATCATCTATGCCGGCGGCGGCGTGATCATGGGCAGCGCTTCGGCGCAACTGACCGAACTGGCTCAACTGCTCAATGCCCCGGTGACCAACACCCTGATGGGCCTGGGTTGCTATCCCGGCACCGATCGCCAGTTCGTCGGTATGCTCGGAATGCACGGCAGCTACACCGCCAACCTTGCAATGCACCACACCGACGTGATTCTGGCTGTCGGCGCGCGTTTTGATGACCGGGTGATCAATGGCGCGAGCAAGTTCTGCCCGAACGCCAAAATCATCCACATCGATATCGACCCTGCGTCGATCTCCAAGACCATCAAGGCCGACGTGCCTATCGTCGGCCCGGTCGAAAGCGTGCTGACCGAAATGGTCGCCACCCTGAAAGAAATCGGCGAAACGCCTGACAAGGCGTCGGTCGCTGCATGGTGGAAGCAGATTGACGAGTGGCGCGGTACCGGCGATCTGTTCCCGTACAACCGTGGCGATGGCACTGTCATCAAGCCGCAGGCGGTGATCGAAACACTGTGCGAAGTCACCAAGGGCGATGCCTACGTGACCTCGGATGTGGGCCAGCATCAGATGTTTGCTGCGCAGTACTACCGTTTCAACAAGCCGAACCGC
Organism: Pseudomonas avellanae BPIC 631; assembly: GCF_000444135.1. Lineage (GTDB taxonomy): Bacteria > Pseudomonadota > Gammaproteobacteria > Pseudomonadales > Pseudomonadaceae > Aquipseudomonas > Aquipseudomonas avellanae. The sequence goes on along the minus strand of NZ_ATDK01000361.1, from coordinate 4,750 downwards.
TGGATCAACTCCGGCGGGCTGGGCACCATGGGCTTTGGCTTCCCGGCGGCGATGGGCGTCAAGCTGAGCTTTCCGGACGAGCACGTTGCCTGTGTGACCGGTGAAGGCAGCATCCAGATGAACATTCAGGAGCTGTCGACCTGCCTGCAATATGGCCTGCCGGTGAAGATCATTCTGCTCAACAACGGTGTGCTGGGTATGGTTCGCCAGTGGCAGGACATGAGCTACGGCGCGCGTCACTCGCATTCCTACATGGAATCGCTGCCTGACTTCGTCAAGCTGGTCGAGGCTTATGGCCACGTAGGCATGCGCATCACTGATTTGAAAGATCTCAAGCCGAAGATGGAAGAAGCGTTTGCCATGACTGACCGGCTGGTGTTCCTCGATATTCAGGTCGATGTGAGTGAGCACGTCTATCCGATGCAGATCAAGGACGGCTCCATGCGCGATATGTGGTTGAGCAAGACGGAGCGGACATAATCATGCGCCATATCATTTCGCTACTGCTGGAAAACGAACCGGGCGCGTTGTCTCGTGTTGTCGGTCTGTTCTCGCAGCGTAACTACAACATCGAGAGCCTGACGGTTGCGCCAACCGAAGACCCGACCCTGTCGCGTCTGACGCTGACCACCGTGGGCCATGATGAGGTGATCGAGCAGATCACCAAGAACCTCAACAAACTCATCGAGGTGGTCAAGCTGGTCGACCTGTCGGAGAGCGCTCACATCGAGCGTGAACTGATGCTGGTCAAGGTCAAGGCCACCGGCGCGCAGCGTGCCGAGATCAAGCGCACCACGGATATCTTCCGCGGGCAGATCGTCGACGTGACTGCCAGCGTCTACACCGTGCAGCTGAGCGGCACGAGCGACAAACTGGACAGCTTTATTCAGGCCATCGGCACCGCCGCTATCCTGGAAACAGTACGCAGTGGCGTAACGGGCATCGCCCGTGGCGACAAAGTGCTGAGCATTTAAATCAATTAAGCAAATGGCCTGAACGGCCACGATAACAGGGGATTTCCATGAAAGTTTTCTACGACAAAGACTGTGACCTTTCGATCATCCAGGGCAAGAAAGTCGCCATCATCGGTTACGGTTCGCAGGGCCACGCTCAAGCGTGCAACCTGAAAGACTCCGGTGTTGACGTGACTGTCGGCCTGCGCAAAGGTTCGGCCACTGTCGCCAAGGCTGAAGCCCACGGCCTGAAAGTGACTGACGTCGCTTCCGCCGTTGCTGCTGCCGACCTGGTCATGATCCTGACCCCGGACGAGTTCCAGTCCCAGTTGTACAAGAACGAAGTCGAGCCGAACCTGAAAAAAGGCGCAACACTGGCGTTCTCCCACGGTTTCGCGATTCACTACAATCAGGTTGTGCCGCGCGCTGACCTCGACGTGATCATGATCGCGCCGAAGGCTCCGGGCCACACCGTGCGTACCGAGTTCGTCAAAGGTGGCGGTATTCCTGACCTGATCGCTGTTTATCAGGATGCTTCCGGCAACGCCAAGAACGTTGCTCTGTCCTACGCTTCGGGTGTTGGTGGTGGCCGTACCGGCATCATCGAAACCACCTTCAAGGACGAGACTGAAACCGACCTGTTCGGCGAGCAGGCTGTTCTGTGTGGCGGTACTGTCGAGCTGGTCAAAGCCGGTTTCGAAACACTGGTTGAGGCGGGCTACGCGCCAGAAATGGCTTACTTCGAGTGCCTGCACGAACTGAAGCTGATCGTTGACCTCATGTACGAAGGCGGTATCGCCAACATGAACTACTCGATCTCCAACAATGCCGAGTACGGCGAGTACGTGACTGGCCCTGAGGTCATCAACGCTGAATCCCGTCAGGCCATGCGCAACGCTCTGAAGCGCATCCAGGACGGTGAATACGCGAAGATGTTCATCACCGAAGGCGCTACCGGCTACCCATCGATGACTGCCAAGCGTCGTAACAACGCTGAGCACGGCATCGAAGTCATCGGCGAGAAACTGCGTTCGATGATGCCTTGGATTGCGGCGAACAAAATCGTCGACAAAGACAAGAACTAAGCTTTAGCTTCACAAAAAAACGCGGCCAATCGGTCGCGTTTTTTCGTTATGGGTCAGGCTCTGGTATAAAGCTGCATCGTTTGCCGGCGAACCCTCGCGGCAGACCTCTGTCGAACCATTTCATGCCGTTGCAAGGTAATCTCCATGAGCGAACGTCCCGAGGAGCCCAACAAGGCCTCCGACGCTGAAAGTCTGCTACCCATCGATGAACATGTAGAAGAAGGGCACGATGCCGAAGGCCGCCAGGTCCGGCACCGCGGTATTTACCTGCTGCCCAACCTGTTTACCACTGCGAATCTGTTCGCGGGTTTCTACTCCATCATCAGTTCCATGAGCGCGCAAAGCGCGATGAGTGCGGGTGATAGCGCCGGTGCGAGCAAGTATTTCGCGTTCGCCGCTATCGCAATCTTCGTCGCCATGGTCCTTGACGGGCTGGATGGCCGCGTCGCGCGCATGACCAACACCCAGAGCGCGTTTGGCGCCGAGTACGATTCCCTGTCCGACATGGTTGCCTTTGGTGTCGCACCGGCGCTGCTGGCATTTGGCTGGGCGCTGGGGGACATGGGCAAGGTTGGCTGGATGGTCGCCTTCATCTATGTGGCCGGCGCGGCGTTGCGTCTGGCGCGCTTCAATACCCAGGTCGGCAAGGCTGACAAGCGCTACTTCATCGGTCTGGCCAGCCCGGCTGCGGCAGGTGTTGTTGCCGGTACGGTCTGGGCGTTCAGCGATTTCGGTATTCAGGGTTCGAAGCTGTCGTTTTTGGTGGCCTTGCTGGTCGCTGCAGCCGGCATGCTGATGGTCAGCAACATCAAGTACAACAGCTTCAAGGAGCTGGACCTGAAAGGGCGCGTACCTTTTGTTGCGATTCTGGCCGTGGTGCTGGTGTTTGCCGTGGTATTCAGTGATCCGCCGCGCATTCTGCTGCTGATATTCCTCGCCTACGCGCTGTCCGGACCGATTCAGTATCTATTGCGTCGCCATAAAGCCTCACAATGATCTAATTTCCACCATACTCCGTAGTCTATTGGTGCATCAGTTCCCCTTAGGCTGCGGAGTCATCATGCTAATCAAGCTTCCTTCTGCGTCGGGCTCCAAAGAGTCGGATGTCACGCCTGAATCCATCTATCTCTCACGACGCACATTGCTCGCCAGCTCGCTGGCCGGTCTGGCCGTCACGGCGCTGCCGCGTTGGGCAAGCGCTGCAGACGCGTCCCGCTACGCCGATGTCGAGGCCGGGAAAGCACCGGGCTGGTTTGCCGACAAGCTCCCCTCCACCCAATGGCAGGCGGTCAACGTCAAGGACGAGGCGATAACGCCGTTCAAGGATGCGACCCACTACAACAACTTCTATGAGTTCGGCACCGACAAGGGCGATCCGGCGAAGAATGCCGGTTCCTTGAAGACCGAGCCGTGGACGGTGGTAATCGACGGCGAAGTCGGCAAGCCGGGCCGCTATGCGCTTGAAGACTTCATGAAGCCTTATCAGCTGGAAGAACGGATTTACCGACTGCGCTGCGTCGAGGCCTGGTCGATGGTCATCCCGTGGCTGGGCTTTCCGATCTCCGCACTGCTTAAACAGGTAGAGCCGACATCCAAAGCCAAATACATTCGCTTTGAAACGCTGGAAGACGCCAAGTCCATGCCGGGGCAGCGCTCGGACTTTGCCCTTATCGACTGGCCGTATGTAGAAGGGCTGCGTCTGGACGAGGCGATGAACCCGCTGGCGATTCTTGCGGTGGGCATGTACGGGCGTGAATTGCCTAATCAGAACGGCGCGCCGCTGCGTTTGGTGGTCCCGTGGAAGTATGGCTTCAAGAGTGTGAAATCCATCGTGCGCATCAGCCTGGTCAGTGAGCAGCCGAAGACCACCTGGCAGAGCATTGCGGCCAATGAATATGGCTTCTATGCCAACGTCAATCCAACGGTCGACCATCCGCGCTGGACCCAGGCCCGTGAGCGCCGCTTGCCAAGTGGCCTGTTCAGCCCGAATCTGCGCGAAACGAAGATGTTCAACGGCTATGAGGAGGAGGTTGGCTCCTTGTATGCAGGTATGGATTTGCGGAAGGACTATTGATGCGCTATCCGTTCTGGCGTCTGGCTGTATTTCTCGCTGCCTGTGTTGCGCCTGTCTGGTGGCTCTATCAGGCATGGATCTTTGCCCTGGGGCCTGATCCTGGAAAGGTCTTGGTAGAGAACTTCGGGCTCGCGACCTTGGTGATGCTGCTGATTACCCTGGCCATGACGCCTTTGCAGCGTCTGACCGGCTGGCCGGGATGGATCGTTGTGCGTCGTCAGTTGGGGTTGTGGTGTTTCGCTTATGTAGTGCTGCACATGACGATGTATGCGCTGTTCATCCTTGGGCTGGATTGGGGGCAGTTGGGTGTGGAGCTGGTCAAGCGTCCTTATATTATCGTGGGTGCGCTGGCATTCCTCGGACTGCTGGCATTGGCGTTCACGTCCAATCGCTATAGTCAGCGCCGTCTGGGCAGCCGCTGGAAAAAGCTGCACCGGCTTGTTTATGTGATTTTGGGGTTGGGTTTGCTGCATATGTTCTGGATTGTCAGAGCCGATCTTAAAGAGTGGGCGCTGTATGCAGGTATAGGCGGGGTCTTGCTGCTATTGAGAGTGCCAATGATTGCTAGGCGAATCCCGCGTCTTGGCGGTGCTGCGAAGGCAGGATCGATAAAAGTTCAAAATAACGGTTGACGCCCT
>NZ_ATDK01000360.1 GCF_000444135.1 Pseudomonas avellanae BPIC 631 | reverse complement strand
CGCTCCGCGTCACAGATCTGCGCCGCGCCGCACACTAAAGATCGGACGCAGAGCGTCCAGAACGGCATGCGACGCAGAGCGTCGCACGATAAAGGGCGTGGCACGATAGTTGAGATTCGACCGTGAGCGCGGAGCATGCTCGCTATCAGACGATGACGTCAGCCGCCTGCAGACTCTGCACACCCGTCAGCTGGATTTCGAAGTCCGCCCCGATGTTGTCATCGACATTGCCGTACAGCACACCATCGGCAAAGCGAAGCTCGCCGGTGTTGTTGGCGCTGAACGCCGAGTTGCCGATGAACGTGAACGCATCGTGGGCATCGGTAAGCGGTCGTGCATCGAAGCCTGTGAAATCCAGCTTGTCGCCTTCGCCCACCTTGAAACCATTGATGATGTCGCGCAAACCGTCACGGCCCACCTCCTCGAGGCTGTTGAACACGTAGCGATCCGCACCGGTGCCACCGATCAACGTGTCCGCTCCGGAACCGCCGATCAACACATCGTCGCCTGCGCCCCCGGACAACGTGTCGTTGCCATCGCCACCGTTCAACACGTTGGCGTTCTTGTTGCCCGTCAGCGAGTCGGCAAACTGGCTGCCGGTCAGGTTTTCAGTGCCTTTCAGGGTGTCCAGGCCAGAACCTCCGGTGGCTTGCTGGGCGCTGGTGTTCAGCGCGACCGTAACCCCGGCGCTGGCGAACAGGTACGACACCGTGTCATTACCGTCGCGCCCATCCAGAACATTGTCGCCAGCGCCCGCGTAGAGCACGTTATCCAAGGCATTGCCGTTGGCGTTGGCAGTGTCTGTACGAGTAATAGCGATGTTTTCCAGATTGGCCCCCAGCGTATAACTCGCCAGTGCGCTGTACACCGTATCGACGCCGCCGACCCACGCATCGCTGTTGGTCTCGACCACACGGTCTGCCACGTCATCGACGTAATAGCTGTCGGAACCGTCGCCACCTTTCAGCAAATCGCCCCCGGCTCCGCCGTCCAGAACGTTGTCGCTGCTGTTACCCGTGATCACGTTTTTCAGCGCATTGCCGGTGCCGTCGATGGCAGACATGCCGGTAAGCAGCAGGTTTTCGACGTTAGCCCCCAGCGTCCAGCTGACAGACGACACCACGGTATCGACCTGCGACGGCGAGTCATTGCTCTCGGTGACGGTATCCAGCGCGTTGTCGACCACATAGATGTCGTTGCCGTCGCCCCCCGTCATGTCGTCTGCACCCTGATCGCCGTCCAGTATGTCGTTGCCGGCGCTGCCGACCAGCGTGTCATCGTCACTGGTGCCGAAAATGTTGCCACCTTCGTTCTGGCCACCCGCAAAAATGGCCGCCGGGTCATTGTTGTCACTGGTGTCGCCCCTGAACCCCAGGTCGTCGGCAATGAAGTCGGCCAGGCGCTGACCGACGATCTCTGCCGACTCCTCATGCAGGTGCCAGACGTCATCCGGGTAGACCAGCGGGTTGACCTCGTAGCGCAAGGGCAGGTCGGTGTAGTCAACCGCCAGTTTGACGTCGCTGCGTTCGCTGGCAATGGCTTCCTGAGCGGCGCGGACATAACCGGCACCTTCGACAATGGCGTTGATTTTTTCCTGAGGGTAGCCGCGTGCTTCGGCTGCCTGGACTTGGTAATGGCCGGTTTCTGCCAGGTACACCGTGAAGTCGCCTATCTGCGCGTGCAAGTAGTCGAACACCTTGAGGGTTGATGCCTTGTACAGGTCGGCCGCAGCTTGTTTATCAGTGGCGCGGGCTATTTCCTGCGCGGCTTCTTCGCCCTGACCCCAGATAATGCCGGTGGTGACTTTGTCGATGGATGTCAACGACGCCAGTTGCGCCTTGAGCAGCTCGGTGGCACGCAGCAACGCCTGGCCAGGCTGATCGGTATCGGTCAGCCACCAGGAAATACGCTGTTCTTCCGGGGTGCCGGTTGAGTAACCGACGACGGTGCTGCCGCCTACCGCCAGGTCAATGGCATCACCGTTGGCGTCGTTGAACTGGCTGCGCACGTCGTAATCGGTGTAGCGGGTCAGGTCCTTGACCATTTCCGAGGTGCCGGACTGGTTGTCGTCCTCGGTCATGCGCAGCAGGCGCGCGTTGGACTGGCCCAGCGTCGGCAAATAAAGAATCTCCTGAGACTCACGCTGGCCAAACACAAAGTCTGCGTCGGTCAGGGTGTTGATCAGGTTGCCGCTCAAGGCGATTTCAAAGCGATTGCCTTCAGCATCGGAGGTAGCGGATTTGACGTAGGTCTTGTCGCCCGCCTCGTTGAGCGTCATGTACAGGGTGTGGTTTTCGCCGTTGCCCAGCCCCAGAAAACCCAGGGCGGAGACATCGATCTTGTCCTGGCCGGGGGTGAAATCGAAGATCGTGTCCGTCGCGGTCAGCCCGCCTGCGTCGTAGTCACGGTAGCTGTCAGTGAGCGTGCTGTAGACGAACGTGTCAGCATCGGCGCCGCCATACAAAGCGTCGCGGCCCGCTCCGCCGTTGAGCACGTCGGCGCCGGTATCGCCGCGCAAGGTGTCGTCGCCACCCAGGCCCAGCAACGTGTCGTTACCCTCGGTGCCATAAAGCGCTTCGGCGCTGTCGGTGCCGGTGATGACGCCCGGCGCGACGTTGCCCACATTGATCGCAAAGCTGTCCGCCACCGAAGCGCCGGTTGCGTCGCTGGCCGTCAGCAGCACCGAGTAGAGCCCTGAAGCCGTGCCACCTGGTGTGCCGCTGAATGTCAGGGTCTTGCTGTCGAATTTCAGCCAGTCGGGCAGGGCGCTGTTATCGGCCAGTGTCGCGCTGTAGGTCAGCGCGGTGCTGTCCGGGTCGCTGAAACTGCCGGGCTGCACGGCGTACGAGAACGGTTTCAGTTCGGTAACGATCTGGTCCATCAGCGGCGTGTTGAGCACCGGTGCCTGATTGGTGGCCGATGCGCTGGAGAAGATGAAGTTGGACGCGCCGAGTTTGTCGAGCAGATTGCCTTCCAGGGCGATCTCGAAACGATTACCGGTGGTGTCAACCGCATTGGTTTTGACGTAGGTTTTGCTGCCATCGCCGTTCAGCGACAGGTAAATAGTGTTCGCGCTGCCATCGCCCAGCCCGCGCAGGCCAATGGCGGAAAGGTCAATGCGGTCTTCGGCGACGTTGAAGTCAACAATGGTGTCGCTCTGCTTCGGCCCGCCAGCGGTGTAATTGCGGTAGCTGTCCAGACGCGAGCTGTAGACGAAAACGTCGGCACCTGCGCCCCCGGTCAGTGTGTCGGCATCGGCACCGCCATTGATCGTGTCTGCCCCCGCGCCGCCATCAATGCGGTCCATGCCGGCATTGCCGTTGATGACATCGTTGCCTGCCGTACCGGTCAGGGTATCGCCGCCTGCGGTGCCTTCCGTTACGCGCTGGAAGATGAAGTGACTGGCATTGAGTGTGTCTTTCAGGTTGCCGGTCAGGCCCAGCTCGAACCGGTTGCCGCTGGCATCGACATCCAGCGACTTGACATAGGTGCGGTCCAGGGTGGCGTTGTAGCTGATATTCAGCGTGCCATCCTTGCCGCTGCCCAGCCCGGTGAAGCCCAGGTTCGCCAGATCGATGCGGTCCTGGCTGACGTCGAAATCAGTGAGCAGATCGGTAGCGCTGGTGGTCGCCGTGCGATAGCTGTCGGTCAGTTGATCGAAACGAAAGGTATCGGCACCTGCGCCGCCGCTGAGCTTGTCGGCCCCGGCACCGCCGACCAGAATATCGTCGCCCGTGCCGCCGTTGAGCGTGTCTTTACCCGCCAGACCGAAGATCAGCTCGTGTGCCGCACCGCCGGTAATAACGTCGTTGGCCTCTGTGCCCAGCACGGTGACCAGCGGGAACGCATCGCCCGCAAAGCTGCCATCGCCGTAAACCAGCGTCAGGCCTTTGCTGGTGTGGCTGATGGTATTGCCGACGATGCTGTTGCGGTCGGTGCCGTCTTCGTTGCGCTCGGCCACGCCATAGGTGGAATTGTCGCTGCCGGTGATCAGGTTGCCACGGATCAGGTTGTCACTGCCGTTGAAGTACTTGCCGGAGACACCAGTGGTGTCGTCGTAGGACTGAATGATGATCTCCGGCACCGGAGCGCCGAGGGAGTTGTTGCTCAGCGTGTTATCAAAGACATCCACCCCGGAACTGCCATAAATGCGCACGCCCGCGCTGCCGTTGTCGTGAATGTCCAGGCCGCTGACCGACACCTGACTGGACAGCTTGATAAGCACGCCTTCGGCACCGTTGCCATAGACCGCACCGCCGGTGATGGTGATGTTGGCGGGCGAGGGAATGTTCTCGCTGCCGCGCTGCACCACAATGCCGGTGCTGCCGTTGCCGTAGGCGACGTTGTTGCTCAGGGTGAAGTCGTGGGTGCTGGTCACCACGTTGAAGCCGTGACGATCGTTGTTATACGCGACGTTGTTCTCGAACACGCTGTCGCTCAGGTAATCGGCCACGAAGCCGTCCAGGCCGTTGCCGTGGGACACGCTGTTCTTGATCACCATGTTGACGGTCTGCTCGTGCGGGTCGAACCCGTAGCCTGAGCAATCCTTGATTTCGACGCTGTCCAGGGTGACGTTCGAGTCTTTGCCGTCAGAGCCCGGAATGTACCCGTTGAACCAGCCGTCCACCTTGCCGGTGGTGGCGTCCCGATTACCGTCCAGCGTCAGGTTCTTCATGCCGAAGTCGTGGGTTTCTTCACCGTAGGCCGAGCGGACAATGCCGGTGACTTTGGTGTCCGAGCCGTCCGCGAGCTTGATGATCGTCTCGCCCATGCCGGCACCCGATAGGGTGACGTTGCTTTTGAGCATCAGGCAGCCATCGGAAGGCTCTTCGCCCCCAGACACGATGTACGTCCCTGCCGCCAGAACCACTTCACCACCACCCGCCGCTGCGGCCGCATCGATCGTGGCCTGAATTGCTGCTGTATCGTCCGTGACGCCGTCGCCCAAAGCTCCAAAGTCTTTTGTGTTGAATATCATGGCGTTACTCCGGGCGACGAAGATTTTAGGTGATGAAGTCAATATTGCAGCGCCCCGGTGTAAGACCCCTTATTCAGGAAAAGTTGCGTGATATAGGCTATATTTTCGTCGAAAGCGACGACATGTGCGTCAATAATGCGGCTGTCATATTTGTGACGGGTAACGCAGGTCGCGCCGCCGGGTTGGCGTCAAAAAGCGATGACCCGTCAGTGGTCGGTCTGTGGACAGCAGGTTGCGCAAACCGCTATGTTCGCGCCCTTCAAAAACGGGGGCGGGCATGGGTTATCTACTTTTCGTCACACTGATTCAGGCGTTTTCATTCAGCCTGATCGGTGTCTATCTGGCGGGTCACGTTGACAGCTACTTTGCCGTGCTGATCCGTGTGGTGCTGGCCGGTCTGGTGTTCATTCCATTGACCCGCTGGCGTCAGGTCGAGCCACGATTCATGCGCGGCATGCTGCTGATCGGCGCCTTGCAGTTCGGCGTTACCTACGTCTGCCTGTACCTGAGCTTCCGGGTGCTGACGGTGCCGGAAGTGCTGCTGTTCACCATCCTCACGCCGCTGCACGTGACCTTGATCGAAGACGCACTCAACCGACGCTTCAACCCCTGGGCCTTGCTGGCGGCGCTGGTCGCGGTGCTGGGCGCAGGTGTGATTCGTTACGACGGCCTGGACGGCGATTTTCTCGGTGGCTTCCTGCTGCTGCAGGTGGCCAACTTCACCTACGCTGCCGGGCAGGTGCTGTACAGACATCTGGTGGCGCGCCACCCCAGCGACCTGCCGCATTACCGACGTTTCGGCTACTTCTATCTGGGTGCGCTGGCGGTGGTGCTGCCCGCGTTCCTGATGTTCGGCAACCCGCAACACCTGCCTGAAGCAGCGACCCAATGGATCGTGCTGCTGTTCCTCGGCCTGTGTTCGACGGCGCTGGGCATGTACTGGTGGAACAAAGGCGCGTGTAGCGTCAATGGCGGCACCCTGGCCGTCATGAACAACCTGCATGTGCCATTGGGGCTGTTGATCAACCTGCTGATCTGGAACCAGCACGAAGACTTCACTCGCCTGCTGATTGGCGGCGGGGTGATTGTCGCTTCGGTGTGGATCAGCCGGTTGGGCGTGCGGCGGGTGCCGGCAAACGTGCCAGGCACCCGTTGAATCAGACGTGCTGACCGCCGTTGACGTGAATTTCTGCGCCATTCACATAAGAAGCGCCGGCGGTGCACAAAAAGTAGATCAATGAGGCCACTTCCTCAGGCTTGCCCAGACGGTGCATCGGCACCAGCCGCTCGACGATTTCCGCTGTGCCGGGCGACAGGATCGAGGTGTCGATCTCGCCCGGCGCAATGGCATTGACCCTGACCCCGTGCGGGCCGAAGTCGAACGCCATCTCGCGGGTCAACGCGGAAAGCGCCGCCTTGGACGTGGCGTAAGCGACACCGGCAAAAGGGTGCACTTTGGAGCCTGCAATCGAGGTGACATTGATGATGCTGCCCTTGGCGGCTTTCAACTCATCGAACAGCCCGCGCGCCAGCAGTGCAGTGGAAAACAGGTTGACGTTGAAGACCTTGATCCAGGTGCTGTAATCCGACTCCAGCACACCCATGCGGCCGCCTTCCGGCGTCTTCGGCGAAACGCCCGCATTGTTCACCAGCGCATCCAGACGCCCGCCGAGCTTGTCTTTGATCGCGGCCATGCTGGCACTGACGCTGTCGATATCTTCCAGGTCCAGATGGATATGATTGAGCAGCCCCTCCGCCCACGGACAGTCGTCCACCCAGTTCTGCCTGGACGCTGTAAACACTTCCCAGCCTGCGGCATTGAAATGCTTGACCGTGGCATGACCAATCCCCCGGCTTGCGCCAGTCAGCAACAGCTTTTTCTTGTCGCCCATGAGTGCGTTCCGGTTTTTGAGGTTGAAAGCATCATGTTTTTTGACGGGCGGAGTGTCAACGCTGTTGGTCCGGTGTCAGGCTCTGGAGCGCTTGCGGTTGATGCGCTTCAGGACCCTGCGGCCGGGGCGCTGCCTCGGTCACTACATTCGGCATATCGCGCAACCGAATCCAGGTTTCGCTGCGCCAGTACAGCACGCTCAGCGACGTGCCCGGCCATTGCCGCTGGGTCATTCTGGGGTTGTCCAGGGTCACGTTCTGTTGATCGTGCAAAACCGTCAGCACCTCATACGTCAGCCACTGACGCAGCGCGCGGTTCTCCGGCACGTAGTGATGAACCAGCAGCGCCAGCGTGCCGGATTCGCTGATCATCAATTGCCGCTGGCACTCACCATTGGCCTGCAACCAGACCTCATGACGCTGGTCTGCATCAAGCTTGAGCGTGGCGCGCTGGTCCAGCACCTTGCCCATCAGCCGGGGCAAGGTCGGCCAGACAGAACCACGCCTGGGTGTCAGTAAAAATGGCGCGCAGCATGCGACTGTGACGCAGAAACAGAGTGGCGTCGAAATACGCCGTGCCTGGCACGCAGGGGTTACGGTAAACATGCATGCAGCTCCTGGAATGAGACTGCCACAAGACGTCGTCAAACGAATGGGTGGCAGCTGTGCGAAGGTTGACGAACCGGTATCCAGGAAACCGGCAGACCCTAAGGTCTCCGACGCACAGCCGCCATAGCACGTACCTCAAGGATGACTTGATGCAGTGGGTGGGGCGCTGACACGCCTGGATAGAACGGATCGTCAAATCCGGCCGCCGATTTGGCAGCGAACGGCGGGGAGGTGGGCGTGGTGGGGGGCAAGGGTGGGTTTGTTGCTATCGCAGCCTGCATGGTTCGTAGCAAATAAAGTGAGGTTCTGGGTTGGCGCCATCTTTACGGTTGAGTGCCGAGTGGTCGTTGGGGGGGGGCATCCGTCGCGAATGAAATACATGGAAGCTGAAGGCCCCAGCAGATGAGTAACTGATTTTCCAGGTCATTGCTAGTGTACTGTTTTCGAAATAAGTTACCCATAACCTGCAAGCTAAGCTATTGATAAGATTTGAATTTTCCGTTAGTTGGTGGCTGATTTTTTCGAAAACA
>NZ_ATDK01000359.1 GCF_000444135.1 Pseudomonas avellanae BPIC 631 | reverse complement strand
TACAGATGCCCTATCGAAATGATGACGGAAATGATGTCCAAGCATCATGAGAGTCCATCCCTAACTCAATAGCCGGGTGTTGCACTCAGCCTCTGAAACCGCCGGCAATAAAATACGTTATCACCAATTATTGACGCGTATTGTTGAGGGTGTACGCTGCTCACCAGCGGCGGCGTTTTGGTGACTAAAATCTTAATCCGTGCTCATTTATAGCCCTACTGAGGGATTTACATGCAGGATGTGACGAAAGTCGTCTCGAACGACTCGCGCAGGCTGACCGCCGTCGAATTTCAGCAATTGGCCGCAGTACCGTCAGCGGTCGAGTGGTTTGCCAACATCGACAACCCGCGCACGCTCCGTGCCTATAAAAATGACCTGACGGATTTTTCTTCCTTTATAGGGCTGGCCAACGCCGACGACTTTCGCCAGGTCACCCGTTCGCACGTGTTGGCCTAGCGCGCCGATCTGGAACAACGCGGCCTGGCCGGGGCCACCATCCGCCGCAAACTAGCCGCGCTGGCCAGCCTCTTCGATCACCTCCTGGACAGCAATGCAGTCACGGGCGGTAACCCGGTACACGGCGTCAAACGACCGAAGATCGAAAGCAACGAAGGCAAGACTCCGGCCTTGGGCGATCACCAAGCCAAGGCGCTGCTTGAGGCCCCAGACGAAAGCACGCTTAAGGGCCTGCGTGATCGGGCCATTTTGGCGGTGCTGCTCTACCACGGCCTGCGCCGAGAAGAAGCAGCGCAGCTGCAGGTCAGCGACATCCAAGAAAGGCGCGGTATCCAGCACCTGAAAATCCATGGCAAGGGCGGCAAAGTGCGCTACCTACCGCTACACCCTATTGCGGCCGGGCGCATCCACCTGTACCTGGAACGATCAGGGCATCACCTGGACGACAAGAAGGTCCCGCTGTTCATACCGCTGAGAGGCAAAACGACCGGCGCCGGGGTTTCGGCCAACGGGATCTATACCGTGGTCGAGGCCTATGCCAAAAAGGCAGGGATTGAGGTAGCCGGTCTGGGCGTGCACGGACTACGTGCGACTGCTGCCACCAATGCGCTCGATCATGAAGCCGACATTGCCAAGGTCCAGGCTTGGCTGGGCCATGCCAACATCAGCACAACCAAGATCTATGATCGGCGGGAGAACAGGCCTGAGGATTCACCGACCTATAAGGTGAAATATTGACTTTCACACGTGCCACAGACTGCTATTGACTGCTATTTGGTGAACGACGAACGCCACCGGCGCTTATGAGTAATGACAGGACTCGGCTTTCGATCAGTCACTTCGCTATCAACGTCTCTGCACTGGACCGCAACGACATTCGGGGCGGAGCCACACAGCGAATTGTGAATCCCAACGCGGATGTTTTTATGAATGGAAGCTGTTTATGGCGAGGTTACAGCCGCAGCCTGTCAGGCTGCGGCTGTAACCTGACGGCGACCTTAGCCGCAGTCCTGCGGCCAGTAATAGCAGCCGCCGATGATCTTTTTGCTACTTCCTAATGTGATGCGCGCTTGTAAAGGAAGTGCCTTGGTGCTACCGATTTGGTTTTTTTCTGCGTCCTTGGCGACTGAGTAATTAGCGTTCGTAACAGGTGCAGAGTGCTTGGCTTCGATCGCGAACGCCGTGCCTTGAAGGCCGATGGCGGCAAATTCCTCTCCACCTGCCACAACCTCCATCGACCCTAGGCATTTTGGCGATCTGAACGTGCAGCACTCCATAGCTTCGGGGAGCAACGGAACAGAAAGTGCACTTAATCTCATATTTAGGGAACCTCCGAACAAGTCTCAAATATGCGAAAATCGCCTGACCACCTGATCCGAGCCGCCCATGAGCCAAATGAGCTTTTCCGACGTTGAGTACGCAGGCAAACGCAAGCAAACCCGCCGC
>NZ_ATDK01000358.1 GCF_000444135.1 Pseudomonas avellanae BPIC 631 | reverse complement strand
TGCAAGCTAAGCTATTGATAAGATTTGAATTTTCCGTTAGTTGGTGGCTGATTTTTTCGAAAACAGTACACTAGCAGTTCAACCCGGTTAGAGGGTTAAAAAAACGAACGCACTGCTTTGAGCGTGAACGTCCCTTCACAGCGTGCGTTGTGGCCGCTGTAGACGCTGCAATCGCCGCCGCTCAGGCTTGAACCGCTGTAGATGAGGTTCATGTCGATGCCCAGCCAGGGGCGTGACAGGTTCAGTGACCAGTCGTTGAAGCCGTTGATCAAACCGCCGTCAGCGGAGGATTGCGGGGTGTCGAACTGGTGGTTGGCGTACTGCATGCGCACCCCGACGCCTAATTGTTCGATGGCCCCCAGATCGACAAACACCGTGCTGTCACGTGTGCCCACATCGTTGCTGAACGCAGCGCCAATGCGGCTGCTTTGCATGCGCAGCCCGGCGTAGAATTCGTGGCTGTCGATCTGGCTGGTGTCCGGGTAGCTGTAGCGAATCATCCCCAGCTCGTAACCGAGGGTGCTGTCGAACGGCTTCTTGAAGCCCATGTAGGAATCCAGTTCCATTCCTGTGTCGGAAGCGAAGCCCATGTTCGGCGCCCATTGGCCGAAGTAGAAGCCGCTCTCGTGGGTCAGGTCCAGCCCGCCATGAAAGGAACCCGAGCCGCCGCTGGGTGTTACCAAGCCTTGTGCCATGCTGCGTGTGGGCGTGGTGGCGAGTTTCAGGTCGAAAGCACCCAAGTCCCGCTCCAGAACCTGGGCAGAGACGGACTGACAGACAAACAGGGCGCCGATAAACAACGCGTGTAAGCGATGGCTGAGCATGGCTCACTCCTTGATTTGCGAGGAGTGTGGTCAGGAATGGCGTATCGAAAATGGCTCAGGAGCCAGACACAAGCCTCGTGCTAGAGCCCTGCAAGGATACCGGCGAAATCGTCTTTAAACAGACCGTTCATCGATTTGCCGATTATTGAGTGGCAGCGGTGGTCTGTGCGGGCGGAATGACCAACCCTCGAATCACCACCAGCGCCTGGGTGAACGACGGATAGCCGCTCTTGGCGACGTCCAGTTCGGCGTACTCGGCCTGATAATGCTGAGACAGTTTCGGGTCGCTGATGCTCAATTGCTGAGAGAGCAGGGCGATGGCCAAGGGGTGCTTGTTCTTTGCGGCGGTCTGCAGCAATTGTATGACCCGGTGCTGATCCGCCTGCTGACGAATCAGCAACACGGCCTCGTAGAACTCGGCCTCACCCGAGGCATCTTCAAGGCCGGCACGGCGCAGAATGGCTTCGGCCAGTTCGTAGTTCTCGCGGTTGTCTTCGCTGATCAGCAACTTGGCCTGGAGCATATCGTTCTGGTACAGCAGATGCTCGGCCCGGCAGGAGCCGTCGGCAAGCTGGCTGCCGTTGGGACCGTTTTCGCAATGATGCGATGCGCAGCCGCCAAGGTAGACAAGTGCACCGAAAAGCATCCAGTTCTTCATTCGAGCATTCCACAAAGGAGATAGCGTCCAGAGCGTGATCCAGCTCGTGGTCATAGTGATATCAGAGGAGAGAGTAGCAGCGTGGCCGGAAGAATATCCAGCGAAGGATGGTCAATCTAGCGCCTTGAGCGTCAAGGCGCATAGAGATCGACAGGCAAAACGCAGTTTTACTTTTTACCGAGATTGATCTGCTTGGACGGTGCGAAGGTCTGGCCACTCACGCCTTTGGCAATTTGCTGGATTTCGCCGCCGGATTTCAGGAAAGCCGCGATTTGCGCGTTGATCGAGTCGCTCGTTTCAACGGCTGGGGCGGGTTTGGCTTTCGAGTGGGATGCTTTGATACGCATGGCTGCCATTTACCTTCATAAACGTAATACGGCCAGCCAGAATACAGGAAATGCTTGATTGTTGCTCGGCAAATATGGCATCCGCCCGAGGCTGGCGTACAGGCCTGACCGTTTTGGTCATCACGCTGAATAAATTCAACTGTTTGTTTTTAAAGGAGAGTTTCAGTTATCGAGTGCCCGGGCCCACATCGCAGGGTGATTTGTCAGGGGCAGGGAACCTGACGAATGGAAGCCTTGCTGATACCGGTCATAGCGCAATGTGAACCGCGATACGAACCCGGACACAAAGTCGGGTAGAATGCCGCCCACGTAATGAGGGTATCTGGAAATGGCTTTAATCGGGCGCTACAACAGCTTGCAAATCGTCAAGCACACGAACTTCGGTCTGTACCTGGACGGTGCGCAGGACGGCGAAATCCTGCTGCCCAATCGGTACATCCCCAAGGATGTGCCTACCGAAGATGAAGACTGGCTCAATGTATTCATCTACCTGGACAGCGAAGACAAGCTGATCGCCACCACTGAGAAACCCAAGGTGCAGGTCGGCGAGTTTGCCAGCCTCAAGGTGGTTGAAGTCAACAGCATCGGCGTGTTCCTGGACTGGGGCCTGCCCAAGGACCTGCTGCTGCCTTATTCCGAAGAGAAGCGCACCCTGCAGGCTGGCGAGTATTGCGTGGTTCACGTCTATCTCGACAAACACACGCGCCGCATCACCGCCACTGCACGTCTGGATCGCTATCTGGACAAGACGCCTGCCAACTACAGCGTTGGCCAGGAAGTGGACCTGCTGGTGGCCGAAGCGACCGACATGGGCTTCAAGGCGATCATCAACAACAAGCATTGGGGCCTGATTCACAAGAACGAAGTGTTCAAGTTCATGCGCGCCGGCAAGCAGGAAAAAGGCTACATCAAGGAAATTCGTAGCGACGGCAATATCAGCCTGAGCCTACAGCCG
This sequence comes from Pseudomonas avellanae BPIC 631, assembly GCF_000444135.1. Taxonomy (GTDB): domain Bacteria; phylum Pseudomonadota; class Gammaproteobacteria; order Pseudomonadales; family Pseudomonadaceae; genus Aquipseudomonas; species Aquipseudomonas avellanae. The sequence continues at coordinate 424 of NZ_ATDK01000358.1, read as the reverse complement.
GTGGGCGCAGAAGCGGCCAGTAGCCTTAACACAAAAATCCTCTCCAAACTGCGCGAGAACAATGGCACCTTGCCCGTCAGCGACAAGAGCGACCCGCAAGTCATCAGCGGCCTGTTCGGCGTCAGCAAAGGCAACTTCAAGAAAGCCATCGGTGCGTTGTACAAACAGGGTCAAATCGTGATTCACGCAGACCGCATCGACCTGATCTGATACATCGCCCAGGCTTGTACAACTGAGCGCCGCGGCTGCGCGCTCAGGGTAGGGCTGACCCACGTGCCAATACTCATGCTGGCACGCATCCCATGAGGCAGTGCATCATATCTATGCGGCAACACAACGGCATGCCTTGCTCATAGTCAATGCGCATAAACGAAAGCGCTTTTCGATCGCGATGGCACTGACGACGCAGAGTGCGACGTAAGTG
>NZ_ATDK01000357.1 GCF_000444135.1 Pseudomonas avellanae BPIC 631 | reverse complement strand
TTGCGAAATAATTTACCCGTGTCCTGCAACCTAAGTTATTGATAAAATTTGAATTTTACGTTAGTTAGTAGCTGGTTTTTTCGAAAACAGTACACTAGATAAAACGGCGCCTGTTTGATTGCCGCCGTTGTGGTGCCAAGCTTCGCTAAGCGTCGACAAAATGTTCCAAGTCCGGTATGAGATGTTGCACATAAGCAGATTGGAGTCCGGTTCTCAGCGTGGTTTTGACGATTGTCGAAACCCTAATAGCATTGTGATAATCGTTAGTTTTTCGGCACCGTTAATAACTATAAGCCGGTCCAGCCAACGGGTTTTCTTCGCCCTTGGCGTCGGCTTTTAGGTCTGTCTGCCATTCCATCACTGACGTCAAAACCTCTACTGCGAATCCCGCCTGCCTGCCCTACCAAGGGGTGTTGGCATTGGGAGCTATCCTCTTCATCCATCGATATGCGCCCACTGGCTACGGCGTTGCTGTCGACATTCCTTGAGCAACTGACTGGTGAGGACGTACAACTATTGCGAGATCAAGGCGGCATCGTCCTGGCTAACACCTTCTTCAGAACGGTTATGATTACCGTGCCATGATGTCCTGGGCCGTGTCGAGCTGCAATAGCGTCGAAGCCGTAACCGGGCTGCCTAAGGAACTTTTTAACCATAACTCGAAAAAAGTCATGGAATGGTTTTAGCTTGATCGTTTCCGACAACAGACTGAATCAAAAGTATTAAACAGCAAAGTAATAATGAAAGTCCCCCGACTAAAAGTCCGACTGTTTGAAATGGAATAATATCCGCTAACCCCCCAGCCAGCAAAGCACATATGATTAGTAAGCCGGATCCAAATGCATTTGTACCTGCTGTGATTGTGACGATATCGTCGGATGAGCTAAGCTGAATCAATCGTGATTGAGCTGCCGTAAAAGACACCTCGAATAAAAAAATAAATAGAAAATATGCGATTAGCAATTGCGTATTATTATGCACCAATGTAGTTAACAACAGACAAATAGCAGTCAGGGTATTAGCCAGTAAACCAAAATTCTTCCAGCGAACCAGAATCGGTAGTAACGATACAGCCAGCGCGCCTAAGATAATCCCTAACGCACTGACTATCTGGAGTTGCATTACAGCAGAGTCGGGAAGCTCGAGCACCTTGATTGGCAGGATAGTACGCGCAGCATTGTGAAAACCTTGAAATACGCCTGTCGCAATGCACAAATAGCCGAAGGCGGCGAATAGTTGCGGTTCTTTAATAACAATTGCCAAATTTGACATCAAAACACCACGGCGCTTGCTAGTAGACTGTCTGGTTGCGGTGATATGAGGTAATCCTGTATAGCACAGGGCTGAGAACGCAAAAGTTGCAGCACTAATCGCAGAGACAGCTAATAGTGAGAATGTACCAACCAAGAGACCGCCGATAACACCGCCAAGTACACCTCCCAAATAGTAAGAAAGGTTGAAAGTTGACGACGCGAGCTCAAGTTGCCGCCCTTCGAACAGCTTCTTGATAAAGACCACGCGACTCGTTTTGGTTATGGCCTCCACGAAACCTCTTAATAAAAAACAGACTAATACTAGCAGCATCAAGCCATTTGCCAGAAGCACGCCGATCAGCAGAGACAATAGCCCATTGACGATATCGCTGGTGATCACCCCCTTGCGCAGTCCAACCTTTTCGCAAGTAAATCGGATCAGTGATGCTAGCGCGACTGGCAATATCCACTGAAAAGCAAATACTGAGGTGGCGCCAAGTCCGGAGTTATGCACTCGGATGATGTAAGCCGACACAGACAGTAATAAAATAAATGTCCCTGTAGAACTCACTAACGTTGCAAGCCACAGTAATACAAAGCGTCGATCTTTTGCCAGTGTTAACCAGTCCTGCATTTTCTCACCTTCTGCAAATGGTCAGCCATGAGGCTAATAATTCTCAATTACTGATCGGCACCAATTTTACACCGAGTATCTCTTCTACCTCTGCATGCTTTATCGAAACTTTTTCCACTACTTCGTCATAGCTATTCCCGCTCACTCGAATAACACCATATGTACTATAATTCCCTTCCATATGCTGGAGAAATTGTCCTGCACTGATATTCGCCGTTCCGGAATGCAGTTCCGCCTTTATCGGACTAAACCAGTCATCAGGAAGATCTTTACGTACAATGCAATCATGCTCCACGGCAATGAATGAGTGGCTAGAATAGATCTGGCTGGCAAGACGGCCCAAGCCCAATTGCTCTCCCGTATGAACTCTCACTAATAGTTCAAACAGGTTTACACCTGTTGCTGCGTTTATTAGGTCAGGAATAGAGCCTCCCGCAATGCGGGGATTGACTTCAACCAGTCTTGGACCGCTGGTGGTATAAATAAATTCGACATGGAAAATGCCAAGATCCAGACTAAGTGCTTTGACGATCGCGATGGCATAATCGGCAGCGGCTTGATACTGGTCGTCAGAAAGACCAGAAGGCATGGTCGAGCCCATTTCAAGCACGGGGTTTTTTAACCCGGTCTTACGGCGAAGGATCGCCAACGGCATCCATTCGTTATGTGCACTCACACCTACTTCAATGGAAAACAAGGGACCAACGGCGACTTCCTCGACTACAAAAAATTCATCTATTTCTTTTCGCATAGCTTCATCCAATGAAGCCAACGATTGGTTGTACAGCTCAAAATAATCCGCTAGAGCCTGCTCATTCTCGATAACCTTTACCATCATTTTTGCCAACCCGGTACTGGGCTTTACGATGATCGGGTATCCAATTTCGAAAGCAGCCAGAAGTGCCTCTTCAAAGCTGCTGATGCGTTTGAACTGCACGGATGGCAAGCCAGCTTGCTGAACCAGATCACGGCATCTAGCTTTGTCCCGGGCGTTCATCACACCCTGGACAGACGTGGACTTCAGCCCTAAACGGGCCGCAGCTATAGCGGCCGGCAAAACGCATGGATGAAATACGGTTAACACTGCATCGATCAGTTCGAGGGACATGCATTCCCTAAGGGCATGCTCGCAGTCGTCAGCGGATTGCGTAGACGACACTGAATAAATAGAGTCTACACTTTCTCTGATAGCGGAAAACTCACTTGGTGTTAATAACCAATCAAACTTTCCTGATGTCACAAAGGATACTTTGTGACCCATTCGTTTGGCAGCTTCAATTGCTTGTATTCCAGGACGAGTCGTTTCAATGAAAACTATGTGAGCCATGAGTTCTGATCCTTTGAGCTTTCAGAATTTGGCGTAACAGCCCCAGCCTCTGAGGTCTGAGTTTCAGATAGTGCCGCCAGTGCTAATACGTTGAGAATCTGCTTGCCCCGCGCTGCGTACTGCCCGGTCGGGGTAAGACTGTTATCATCGTAAGGGTAGGGATTCATTCCCATCACAAATAAAGGTAACACACTCCCGTTATGCTGCTTCAATCGACCATCAGTTGTAGTGTCGACAATGCTACCGTTCGCTAACATGGACGCATCGACACCATCGAGGATCAAGGGAATGCAATTGCTTTCATAACCGAGTGCTTGAACAATCACATCTGCTTCATCCAGATGTCGGCGCATACTCTTCAAACAATTCTTTTTTATTTGAGTAAAACCCGGCTGGCTGGCTGAGGCAATGCACAGAAATGTATCTCGTGCCGCATGTCTAAGCCCAGAATACCGAAAGAGGTTGCCAGTTTGCGGACAACTATCAGTATCTAAATTCGGTTCACATTCAAGGAAAGGATGGATACCATTCCGATAAGAATCGATATTAGGGTAAAACAACTTTGTGCAACTGCGTTGCAAAATTGTCACCTCACTAAGTGGCGCTAACTTGCCCTCCTGCCTCAAAGAATTGGCAACGGCATAAGCACTATGCGAACCACCCACTATGACAACTTTTTGTGGCTTCACAGACCAAAGAGATGGCACTCCCTGTTCGATAATTTGCTGTGACAGTTGGGTCTTACTTTTCCATGGACGCAAATCAGCATGCAGTGTTTCACGAATTCCAAGTGCCAGAGCAGCAAACTTTGCATGGATTCTGAGCCCGTCTTCAAATACAGCAATAACCGTGTCGTTTTCCACTTCGATCCTGTTGACAGTTTTCCCTGTCCAGACCCGCGACGGGCCAATTACCCGTTTAATCGCTGCCCCGAATGGCTGCAAAGCCGACGCCAGCAATGAAAGGTGAAAGCTCCCTTCAGTCTCGTGAAGTGCGCGAACCTGTGGATGTGAAAGCTGTTCCCCGAAAATACCCTCAGGATCGACCCAGCCGAAAAAATCAGAACCATAAGAGTTTGAATCTATGCGATACCGATCAAAGCTTCCGGGACCAAGTGTATTTGAAGCATCAACCACGCCTATGCGATAACCAAATAACTCAGGGTTAGCCGTCAACAGTCCTGTGCCACGTAGGCCACAACCGACCAAAAGAAAGTCTAACGTGTTAGTTGAAGACCCCAGCTCAGAGGAAGCCGGGATCTGTGAGGAGGTGTCGAACTGCATCAACTAGTCGGCTCGGAATTGGAAAGAGTTGGCAGCCAAGTGGCCATGTGATCGCAAACCTGGGCCGCATGTTCCAGTCGACGTGCCATCCCAAATGCAATTGCTGGAATGAATGACGGATCTTTCATGATTAGCGGCTTGACCACCTCGTTCATCCAGCCGGCAGCATGTTCGACATCAACGACGGTATGAATGGTCAAATAGCGCATGTCGTTGTCGGAAAGTCCAACGCGTCGCCACCCCTCTATCTGCTGATCCAAGCGGCCAGGGACCATCAGCTCAGTGGCCAACATCATGCCTATTGCCTGAGGTAACAGCGCCCTATTATAGGCCGTGTGAAAGTACATGTTTGCCAAGCGCAGCTCTTCTACGCAAAACCGTTCAATCTCCAATAAATGCACGTCTTCACAGACACCTAGAGACTTGATCATGTCAACTCGAAGCTGACGATGCATTTCGCTGGTGTCTCCACAGCCCATTTCATCCCAGAAATTTTTTGAAAATTCGGTTTTTGCATCGCCATAAACACCAGGGAGCATTTTTGCCAAAATATCTCCAAAGTGGACGTCGAAGGGTGTTTCCTGAACAAGAAACTCGGTCAGTTGCAGACGCGTCGCGCTATCGCGTAAATAGCTGAATAGAGGGTGAAAAAGATTCGAGCGATGTGTCTCGCATTGTTTATTTGCCCAGCTCTCAAAATGCTCAGCTTGCGGCAAACCGCCGAAGAAGTTTGCGTATTGCTCTATTTCATATTCATTCCACGACTGCTCCAGTGTCTGCCGCAGTTGAACGAAAAGGTAGTGGTCTAGGTCTTTCCAGCATGGCTCCCAAGGCGCAACAATCGCACCAGCATAAAGAGCGTAGAGCACACGATGAACGCTCAGCTCGGCCTGGAGCCGGGAAGAGGCTTTTAAGTCAAAAGCATCGTTAGCTGTTTTCTTAGCCAGTGAAAGCAGGGAATCCCATTCGTCTTTTGGAGAGTGACAATGAATAAGTTGAAATTGGTCCCAGAGGTCGTGCGCATTATTATTAGCGTTCATAACGTATGACTTTCCTTAGTAATAGTAGCTAAGTTTTCCTGCAGCCAAATAGCAAGATCCGACTCAGTGAAAAATGATTGTTGCAAGACGTTCTGATAATTATCAATGCAGTCTCGCAATTGCATGTGAGCTGTGGCACTGCGCCTCCGCCATTCAGCCTCGATCAAAGGATATAACTGGTCAGCTAATTCTGAAGTCGCGTCAAGCCCGTGATCGAACAACAGGTTAGTTTGTCGCAAAAACCTGAGCAGTCCGTCACGGCCGCTTCGCACCCCGAACATACGAACTAAACTTGAGCCAATCTCGTTCGGATCAAGAATGTCAAAGATTGTCGGCGCGCGATCAAGCAACTCCGTACGAATCCCACTCTGAATGCTGTGAGTTATAACTCCCGTGATGGCCTGAGCAGGATTCTCCATCAGGCCGTAAAGCCGCTCAGTCAGTCGGCTCAAGCTGAATAAAGACTCATAATTGAAGCTTGGAAGCTCAACCCCATATAACTTCTTCAAGGCAACAGCAACTTCAGCCAGGGGTGGATGGCCAGCACGGTTTGCAAAGCCACCCACGGACACATCGACACCCTGCAGTCCAAGAGACAGTCCCATCAGAGCATTGGATGTAGCCATGCCGAAATCGTCATGAAAATGACCATAGAATCGAACTGCAGGAAATCGTTCAACCAATTCGCCGACAAAATGATTTAGCTGATGTGGTAAGCAAGTGCCTGCTGTGTCAACCAGGCGGATCTGACTCACACCGTGTCGAGTGACAAGATCAACCGTATTGATTAAGTGCGAATGGCACGCCCTGAAGGTATCCAGCAATCCGACCATCACACCGCCACCTTTGTAGCGCGATAAAATTGGAAGGAACTGGTCAAGCCAAGAAAGGTTCAGTTCTCGTCGTTCACTCACACTGTGAGAGTCCCACCGAGTAGCGTCAAAACTGGATTTAGGATCTTTCCGCAAAATCGTTGGGAACAAATGTTGAATCTGCTGATCGGACACAGAATGGATCGCTATCAACCACACTGTTTTCAGCGACATTCCTTCGTCAGCCAATGCATTTAGGACGGCCAACGATTGCTCAAAAGTGATACCCACGTGGGAAATCACCATAAACCGTGCATCCGAAGCAATTCGGCCAGCCTGCTGGCGTTCGACAAGCTGCCGAAGAAGCTCAATATTATGGGGCACGTCTGGGAACATACCCACCACAAGTGTTCTTACACCGGTGCGAATGATCGCTTCAGCAAGTTCACATTTATCCTCAATTGAAGGAGGAACGGTTGCACGTTCGGCACCTTCACGCAGCGACTCATCCATTAAGTCAATCGTGGACTTGAATAAAAATTGAACCCTAGGAAGGACTTGAAGAGCAATACTGTCGTCGACAGCAACCTGACTCATACCTGCACCGCCTGGGCGTCTTTGCGCTCTATCTCTGAGTCCGCCGTACCCACGGAAAATCCATTGGCAACCATCCAATCATCATCTAGAAACTTGCTTAAATACATGTTGCCTGAGTCCGGCAATATAACTACGATGTTTTTACCTGGATATTTGTGAGCCACACGTAGCGCGACACTCATTGCGCTTCCGCTGGAACCCCCGCAAAAGATTCCCTCTTCGCGAACCAGCCGCCTCGCTATTGCAAATGATTCCGCATCGTTAACCTGAACAATATCATCAATAACGGAAAAATCTATTGCCTTTACGAGGTAGTCCTCACCAATCCCTTCTACTTTATAAACCGAAGTTTGGCACAACTTACCATAGTGAAAAGAATCATGGAATACACTCCCTATGGGGTCAGCACCGATAATTTGAATGTCTGGTCTCTTTTCTTTAAGATAACGTCCAACACCGGTGATAGTCCCGCCAGTTCCCATACCACATACCAAGACATCAATATCGCCTTCAGTTTGAGCCCATAGTTCAGGGCCGGTGGTACGATAATGAGCCTCAGCATTTAAAGGATTGTTATATTGGTCAGGGTAAATCGCGTGGGGAGTGCGCTCGGCGATATCCTTGGCCATACTGTAATAACTTCGCGGATCATCTGCTTCGACTGCAGTGGGGGCTACGATAACTTCAGTGCCGAACGCTCGCATCCGAGATATCTTTTCCCCACTCATCTTATCTGGAATAGTCACAATACAGCGTAATCCCCGGGCTGCCGCAGCCATACTCAGTGCTGCTCCGGTATTCCCAGAGGAGTTTTCTACCAAGACGGATCGCTCATTCAGACTTCCCGCCGAATCCATTTCCTCAAGAAGAAATTTCACCATCCGATCTTTAATGCTGCCGCCTGGGTTCATATATTCAAGCTTCGCAAAAATTGTCGCACCACCAACTTCGGGTAGTACGTTTTGCAACTGCACTATGGGAGTGTTTCCGACAGCGTCTAGTACGGTTTTCAGGGCTTTCACGGTTAGTCCCTTATTTGTGTAGGAGGTACAACAGCTCTTGTGCAGCACCGAATTTAAGTAGAGGCAGTAAAGTCGTCAAGTGTAAGACTTTATTTTTTATTAGACGTCGGTTATTTCTATTTTGAATCGACCACAGCAACAGGTATCAAGCTAATAAAAAAATCAGCTGACTTAAAATTATTGCTTTTCATATTAATCGAGATTTTGACTTCAGGTAACGAAGCTAACGCTACAAGCCCTAATTGTGGGCGGATTGATAATTTTTAGAGTGTTCATCCGTGCTCTCCATATCAAAAAATCAGCCAGTCAGCGCCTTAAAAACGCAGAACCTATCCCATGCCAGTCCTTGAAATATTTTTAACATGTCATTTGGAGCGCGTCTAGAATTTTTTTATGAAAATCTCTGCTATGGCTAGGTTTTGTACGAAAAGTCGGTGGGGTAGAATTGCCGCCATGATTGGATGGAGGCCCGCAGGGCAAAGCGTTAGGAACTCTCCGACGCATCGTGGAAATTGATCGTAAGCGCTCCATAAACCCCATCTAGCCAAAGATGTGCGGCGCGTTTTAGGAATGCAATCGAGGCGTGCAGTTCCACGGCAGCAAGGCTTCGTAATCTTCAACCGATGTCGCCAGTGGCAGACGTTCTAATGCGTGGCGCAGCTACGCGTAGGGCTCTTGGCTGTTGATCTTGGCGGTCTCGACCAAGCTGTACAGTTGAGCGCTGGCTGTGGCGCCTTTGGGGGTGTCGCTAAACGGCCAGTTCTTGCGCCCGATTAAGAACGGTCTGATCGCACGATCGGCCGCATTGTTGTCGATGGGCAAAAATCCGGCTTCGGTATAGCGCATCAGCTTGTGCCAGTTGCTGGCCAGATAACTGATCGCCTTACCCAGCGCGTTTTGCGCGGTCACTTGAGGCTGTGTTTTCTCCATCCAGGCGTGCAATTCAGTCAGCACCGGCAAGCTGTTTTGCTGGCGAGCCTCGTAACGTTGTTCATCGCTGCCTTCTTTCAAATTCCGCTCGATGCCGTAAAGCTTGTTGATCAAACTCAGAACGATATCCGCCCGCCCGGTTTTGCCCCTGGGCTGCATTTTCTGCGCCTCAACGAACTTGCGACGTACATGCGCCCAGCAGCCTAAACGCTCCCACACCCGGCTGTGCGCCCAATGCGTTGTAACCGGCGTAATCATCCGTCATTAGGTAGCCGCGATAACTTTCGAGCAGGCGTGAAGGAACCTCCTGCGCACGGCTGGTGGAGTAGTCAAAAAGAACCACAAGCTGATTCGGCGGGCCGCCCGTTTGTACCCACCTCCAGGATTGGCTGGCGGGCTCTCGACCAGGCTCTTTATTAACCTGCACTCGCGTTTCATCGCAGTGGATCACGCGACTTTCCAGCAGTCGATCCCGCATCAAATTGAGCAAGGGCTGTAAGTGTTCGCCGCACTGGATCACCCAGCGCGCCAAGGTTTGGCGCGAGATATCTATACCGTGGCGACCAAGCACTTTCTCAAGCGATGAAGCGGCAAGCCGTCGACGTAATTGGTGGTCAGCAACATCGCCAGCACACTAGTGTACTGTTTTCGAAAAAATCAGCCACCAACTAACGGAAAATTCAAATCTTATCAATAGCTTAGCTTGCA
>NZ_ATDK01000356.1 GCF_000444135.1 Pseudomonas avellanae BPIC 631 | reverse complement strand
TGTTTTCGAAAAAATCAGCCACCAACTAACGGAAAATTCAAATCTTATCAATAGCTTAGCTTGCAGGTTATGGGTAACTTATTTCGAAAACAGTACACTAGCGAGCAGAGCGCTGCATACGTAGGGATATATCGGCCGGATCACAGATATATATAAATTAATTTATCTACATGAAACAGTATCAGCGGGTTTGTTTTGTGCCAGGTCAATCTCTGGTAACGTCGGCCGCACATTAAACCCAGTCTTGGCAGCTGCCAGAGAAGCAACAATGGCCGTAATCTTTCCTGTTGAACCACTGCCGCCCAAAGAGCGCTTTGAACACTGGCAGGACGTCGTGAGTTCGACCTATGGCCTGGTCGCAAGTCAGCGCTTGAGTAAAACGCCGTTTGACGCAAGGCTCAACGTCAGGGATCAAGGCAGCTTCACGTTCACCCGGATTCAGTCATCACCGATCCAGTACCGACGGCTACGTCGAGATCAGGAAAGCGAGCATTTCCTTATCTCACTCTCGTTTTGCCCGGACGCTTTCGTAGTGCAGAACGACAGAGAGTCCAGGCAAGGCACAGGCGATATCGTCCTCTACGACAGCGCCCGGCCTTACGCCTGCGGCTACCCCGAAGGTGATGATCAGATTGTGCTGACGGTGCCGCGAGCTTTATTGCTTGAACACGTCCCGAACGCCGAAAGGCTGGTCTGCCGAACACTGTCGGGCCAGTCGCCGCTGGGACGGATTGCGCGAACACTGCTGACGGAAATCTGGAGCACAGAGCCTTTACCGCAGCAGCAAGGCGAACGGCTCAATACGGCGTTTCTCGACGTGCTCTCCACCGCCCTTGATTCGGCGTTCGCCCCCACCGATTGCAAGCGAGAGTCTTTTCAGACGCAGCAACTAAAGCGCGTCAAACAGTACCTGCTGAGCAATCTGCCCGACCCGGGATTGACCGTCGAAAGCATCGCGCACGCGACCCATGTGTCACCACGCACCCTCAATCGCCTGTTTGCGCCGCACGGTACAACGGCAATCCGCTGGCTCTGGCAGCAACGGCTTGCGGCGTGTCATACCGCCTTGCTCAAAGGCCGCGCGCGTCAGGTCAGTGATGTGGCACTGAGCATGGGCTTCACCAACCTCTCTCATTTCAGCCGCGCCTTTAAAAACGCCTACGGCGTATCGCCACAGCAACTGCTGACTTCACAGTGAGCCTGTTGGCATTCCTGGCACAACGATTGGCCGCCTGAGCAAAGCAGGCACGACCGTTCCCCATCAACATGGCTGGCGTACCAGAGGTGTCCTTGCGCCCTGAAAACCCAACGTTGATGAAGGAAACCCTTGATGCCTGCCCATTCAGATAGAACCCTGCGCCTGATCTTTCCCCAGTGGCAAGGTGGCAACAACGCGCCTTATCATTTTGGCGCGCAGTTGCTCGCATGGCTGGCGCCCGATGCAGACGGCTCTGTCGAGCAGGTCATCGTGGCGCAACCCTCTGGCCAGGCGCTTGAGGTGGAAAACGGCATCGTCGCCCGCAAGGCGCTGCTAGAGCAGCTGCAACATGCCCGGCAGTTGATTGATCGGCATCAGCCGGATCGGCTGGTGGTTCTGGGTGGCGATTGTCTGGTTGATCTGGCGCCCTTCGCGTACCTGAACGAGCGCTACGACGGCGACCTTGCCGTGCTCTGGGTCGACGCCCATCCGGACGTCATGACGCCCGCGGACTTCGAGCATGCACACGCCATGGTCATGGGCAACCTGCTGGGCGAAGGCGACGCCGATTTTGTCGATGCGGTAAAGCGTCCGATCAAACCGGCCAATGTGATGTATGCAGGGCTGCAGGAAACCCAGGCGATGGAAACAGCGTTCATCAAGCGCCTCGGGCTGCGCAGTGCCGGGCCGCAATCGCTGGCTTATTCAAGCGAACCGGTGCTGCAATGGCTCAGGGAAACCGGTGCCCGGCAACTGGCGATCCATCTGGACCTGGATGTGCTGGACCCGGCACTGTTTCGCTCCCTGCTGTTTGCACAACCCGGTATCCCGGCTGACCGTTTTGAAGGCGTGGCGCAGGGCAAAATGACCATTGAACAGGTCGTTCGCCTGCTGACCGATGTTGCGAACGTGGTCGACGTTGTGGGGCTTGGCATCGCTGAACACATGCCTTGGGATGCATTGGCGTTGAAAAACATGCTGGCCAGACTGCCCTTGCTGGGCAAGCCCGATCAGGAATAAACGCCTGAACTGCCGAAGCTCGCAGTAGCTATCAACTTACGCATGTATACACACAAATATAATGACTTATTTTAATAATTAACATATAGCCAAATGGAATTTCCCCAACGTTTTTTATAGGCATATTGTTGCTTCAGGACCGACCCCTTTCCAGGCAGAGGCGAATCATTCACGCGCACCGCCTGGAGCACCTTCATGAGCACACAACGACACCTCAAACTCGGCGCAATGGTCCACGGCGTCGGCCACGGCTGGGGCGAATGGCGCCATCCGCAGGCGCTGGCCAACGCCAGTGTGAACCTGGGCTTTTATCAGCAGCAGACCCACCTGGCCGAGGCTGCCAGGTTCGACTTTGTGTTCATCGCCGACAGCCTGCACATTCACGAGAAATCCAGCCCGCATTACCTGAACCGCTTCGAGCCGTTGACCATCCTTTCGGCGCTGGCGGCGACCACCCGGCATATCGGCCTGGTGGCGACCGTCACCGTCAGCTATACGGAACCCTTCCAGGTGGCGCGCCAGTTCGCTTCGCTGGACCACATCAGTGGCGGTCGGGCGGGCTGGAACGTGGTGACGTCCTGGCTCAGTGGCACCGCCGACAACTTCAGCAAAGGTGAACACCCGCCCCACGCCGTGCGCTATCGCATTGCCAAGGAGCACATCGAGGTGGTCAAGGGGCTGTGGGACTCATGGGAAGACGATGCCTTTGCCTACAACAAGCAAAAAGGCGAGTTTTTCACCCCCGGCAAGCTGCACACGCTGGATCACAAGGGCGAGTTCTTCTCGGTGAAAGGCCCCCTTAATATCGCCCGCTCCCCACAGGGTCAGCCGGTGATTTTTCAGGCGGGCACCTCCGAGGCCGGGCGTAACTTCGCCGCTGGCAACTCCGACGCAATCTTTGTCCACGCCGAGAGCCTGGACGAAGCGCGTGCTTACTATCAGGACCTCAAACAACGAGCCAAAGGTTTTGGCCGCGACCCGCACGCGCTATCGATTCTGCCGGGCATTCGGCCGATTGTCGGGCGCGATGAGGCTGAAGAGGAAAGCCGCTACCGGCAGGCCGTTGAACTGGTCACTATCGAAGACGCCATCGTCGCCCTTGGTCGCCCGTTCAATGACCATGATTTCAGCCAGTACCCGTTGGACGAGCCATTCCCGGAACTGGGCGATCTGGGGTCCAACAGCCAGAAAGGCGGTTCGGACCGGATCAAGCAACTGGCCAGAGACGAAGGCCTGAGCCTGCGAGAAGTCGCCCTGCGCTTCTCTCTGCCGCGCCGCGACTTTGTTGGCACGCCGGAGCAGGTTGCCGATGCCCTTCAGACATGGTTCGAACAAGGGGCTGCCGACGGTTTTATCATGAACAGCGTGCTGCCGGACGGCCTGCAATATTTCACCGAATGGGTGGTGCCGGTGTTGCAGCAGCGCGGTTTGTTTCGTACCGAATACAGCGGCACGACCCTACGGGAAAACCTCGGTCTTGAAGCGCCTGCCAATCGTCATGCAAAGGCTGTCGCCCATCAACCAAGCGAGGCAGTGGCATGACTCAACTCGTGATAGCCAGCCAACTGGAAGATGAATTCAATCTGGTAATCCGCGAGCGGCTTGCATTAACACATCCTGAAGCGAGGGTCATCGGCGTACCGGCCGGGGTGCCCAGCGACCTGCCTGCCGAGGTCAGTATTCTGCTGGCGCGGCCGATCAATGTCCGAGGATACGAAGCACCCGCCTCGCCACCACCGGGCTGGCCTTATGGCCTGAAATGGATTCAGGTGGTGTCTTCCGGCATCGATTTCTACCCGGCCTGGCTGTTCGACGGCCCGCCGGTGAGTACCTCACGGGGTAGCGCGGCAGAAAACATCGCCGAATTCTCGCTGGCCGCGATTTTTGCTGCAGCCAAGCACCTGCCCGATATCTGGGTGCATGACTCGCAATGGAATTTCACCGCCCTGACGCCGCTCAAGGGCACCACACTGGGGATTCTCGGCTTCGGCGCCATCGGTCGCAGCCTGGCCAGCAAGGCTCAGGCGCTGGGTATCAATGTGGTTGCGTTGCGGCAGAGTTCGGCTCCGTTCGAAGTTGAAGGTGTCGAAGCCGCACGCGACATTCACGACCTGTTCTCCCGCGCAGACCACTTGGTATTGGCCGCGCCGTTGACACCGGCCACCCGGCATATCGTCAACGCCGACGTGCTGGGCAGTGCCAAACCGGGCCTGCACCTGATCAACATCGCCCGTGGCGGCCTGCTTGATCACGAGGCGCTGCTTACGGCACTGGATCAAGGCAACATCGGCCACGCCTCGCTGGACGTCACCGAGCCCGAGCCGCTGCCGGACGGCCATCCACTGTACTCACACCCGCGAGTGCGCCTGTCACCGCACACCTCGGCGATCTCCAGTAACAGCCGCCACGAGATCGCCGACAGTTTTCTGGCCAACCTGGAGCGTTTTGTGAATGGGCGGGCCTTGCACAATCAGGCAGATGTGCAACGCGAGTATTGAGCTTCGGAGGGTGTTGTGACGACTTGGGAATCTCTGACTCAGATACAAATATGTTCGCTCAACGTCACAATAGCTCCGCTTTTGATTCTGGCCGCAGGCCATGGGAGCGGACCGGGCGACGCTTCGCTTGTTCGCGAATACGGTAGTTCAGACGATGTATTTTTGGGGAATACACCGGCCCTTTCGCGAACAAGTTCGCTCCCACGCCCTGCGGGCAGAAGCCTGGGAGCCCTATATTCCGGGCTCCTGAGGCGTTCAGCATGCAGCTGAACGCGCCGCGTCGGCATGCATCCCTTGACGTTCGGCGTCATCTTTTAATACCGAGAGTGCCATGTTCAAATCCATGAAAAATGACTTACTCAACTATCGCAGCCCCCTATTGGCCGGGCTGTTTGCAGCACTGGCGTTGGCCATCGCCCTCCCCGCGCAAGCACAGGAAACGCTACGGATCGGCTACCAGAAATCATCGACCCTGATCACCCTGCTGAAAACTCAGGGCACTCTGGAAAAAGCCCTTGCGCCACAGCATGTGAACGTCACCTGGCATGAGTTCCCGAGCGGGTTGCCGCTGCTGGAAGCGTTGAACGTCGGCAATGTCGACATCAGCGCAGACGTGGCCGATACCGTGCCGATTTTTGCTCAGGCGGCGCAGGCCAGGCTGACCTATTTTGCACAGGAAGCAGCCTCGCCTTCAGCCCAGGCGATCATCGTTCACAAAGACTCGGCCGTGCAACAACTCGCAGACCTGAAAGGCAAGAAAGTCGCCGTCACCAAGGCAGCGGGTTCTCACTACCTGCTGATCGCGGCCCTGCAAAAAGGTGGCCTGACATTTTCGGACATCCAGCCCGCCTACCTATCGCCCGCCGACGGGCGAGCCGCCTTCGAGAACCACAAGGTTGATGCCTGGGTGACATGGGAACCCTTCCTGACCAGCGCACAACGCCAGTTGCCAACCCGCACCCTGGCGGACGGCAGCGAGCTGGCCAGCTACAAACGCTATTACCTGACCGGCACCGGCTACGCCAAGGCTCATCCGCAAGTGCTCAGCGTGGTTTACGATCAGTTGCACAAGACCGGAAGCTGGCTCAAGGCCAACCCGAAAGAAGCCGCGCACGTGCTGAGCCCTCTGTGGGGCAATCTGGACATCGAAACAGTCGAAATCGCCAACAGCCACCGCAGCTATCAGATCCAGCCCGTGAAGCGCGATGAACTGGGCGAACAACAGAAGATCGCCGACGCCTTCTTTGCAGCGGGCCTATTGCCCAAGGCAGTGGATGCGGGCGATGTCGAGATCTGGAAGCCCTGAAAACCGGGAGCGCTTGACCCTGTATCAAGCGCTCCGCTGTCAGTATTTCAGTCAGGCCTGCGGCGGCCTCGGAAACACTCCGCGAACCTGCTCGTAGGCCTGCGCGACGCGCAATGCCAAGGCATCCTGGAAGCGCGGTGCGACGATCATCATTGCGACCGGCAAGCCGTCGGCGAGACCGGCCGGGATCGAGGTGGCCGGGTGGCCGGTCAGGTCGAACGGTGCGGTGTTGGCGAGCATGTTCAGCGCGCTGTGCACGTACTCTTCAATCGGCGCATCGGCGGCGGTCAATGGGGTCGCCACGAACGGCATGGTCGGCATCACCAGCACGTCAAAGTCCTTGAACGCCTCGTCGTATTGGCGGGTGAGTTCCGGCACCAGCATGCGCGCCTTGGCGTAGTAGGCACCGTGCAGGTTGTTCAGGCTGTAATGCCCGGTCAGTGCCACGGCGCGTACGCTGCTGGACAGCGTGTTGGCGTGTTCGCGACGCTTGGCGCCGAAGTAGCTCATAATCTCGGGGTCGTAGTAGCCGTCAACGTTCATGCCGTAGCCATTGCCTTGCAGCATCTGGTACGCCGCGCCGTCAGTGGCGATGACGTTCCACATGTCCAGCGCCACCCCGTGGTGCCACGGCACGCTTGCCTCGCCGACTGTAGCACCGAGGCTTTCCAGTTGTGCCACGGCGGCTTTGACCAGCGCGTCCACCTGCGGCTCGGACATGCCGGGGATGGCGAAGCCTTCGCGCAGCAAGCCGATTTTCAGGCCCGCAACGCCTTGATCCAGGGTCGCGACACAACTGACCGCTGGCGGATTCTTCTGCCTGGAATCGAGACCGTCTGCACCGGCGATCACGTCGAGCATCACCGCGCAGTCGCGCACGTTATTGGCCATCGGGCCGACGTGGTCGATGGTCCGTTCAATCGGAAAAGCACCGGTGTAAGGCACCAGGCTGTACGTCGGCTTGTGCCCGACGATGCCGCTCCACGCCGAGGGCATGCGGATAGAACCACCCTGATCGCCGCCGATGGCCATATCCACCTCTTGCAGCGAAACCAGCACTGCACTGCCGCTGGACGAGCCGCCCGCGTTGCGGGTCAGGTCCCACGGGTTTTTCACCGCGCCGCTGGCCGAGGTAAAGCTGGCACCCGAGAAACACAGGTCTTCGCACACCGATTTGCCGACCACTGTCGCGCCGGCGGCCAACAGGCGTTTGACCACCGTGGCGTCTTCGGACGGCACATAACCATCAAGGCTCAGCGAGCCGTTGGCCATCGGCACACCCGCCACCGAAACGTTGTCCTTGATGACCACCGTTCTGCCCGCCAGCGGACCGCTTGGCGCACCGGCAATGTGCGTTTTCACGTACCAGGCGCCATGCAGGTTTTCGGCATCTGCCGGCTTGCTGTGCTCGCGTACCGGCGTGGGCTGTGCGACGTGAGCGGCGTACAAGGCATCGACGGCTTCGTAGGAACCCAGAGTTTCGTCAGCAAGACTCAGGAACGACGCCATCTGGCTGTCGGACAAGTCGTAACCGTGGTTTTGGGCGGCAATCAGAAAATCGGCTTTGCTGGGGCGTTTTACGGACATGGTGTTCTCCAGATAACGGTAAGAACCGCCCAAGGTCGGGCAGGCACTGACTGGAGCCGCCTGAGCAGGATGCACAGGCCTGGGCTCGATCCGGAGGACGCCGTTGTCCATGCCGGTCGCCACGCGGTGTTCCATACCTGCCGGTTCAGGGCGTATGGCAAGCGTCCACGCAGAAGAGGATCAGGCCCGCAGGCCGACACTCGTCGCTCGTCAAAACCTGCTCAGGAGCAGGCCTGTTGAAACAATTCATGGGCCTTGACCAGCGCCTCCGCGATCTTTTCCACCGGCTCGCGCTTGGCCATGGCCTGATCGCGCAGTGCGTTGTAAGCGTCTATTTCAGACAGCCCCTTGGTTTCCATCAGGATGATTTTTGCCTGCTGCACGGTACGCATCACCGCCATGCGCCCCTCCAGACGCTTGACGTGTTTTTCCCGTTCCCGCGTTTTGCGTGCCTGGCTGAGGGTAATTGCCAGCGCCGTCAGCAAGCCGAACGACCTGACCGGCGAAGGGATCACCGAACAGGCGTTGAGCTGCACCAGCGCCTCGACGATGATCGGGTTTTCATAGGCGATCACCGGGATGATCGGTGGCGTTGCGCTGTGCAACAGCCACGGTGTGTTGGTTGACAGACTCTCCGGTGACACCGCCAGTACGATCACGTCGGCCTCGCTGTGCAGTCGCTCGGGGATCGGCCACTGCACGCGCACCTGACAGCCGATGCGCTGCAACTGGGCGATCAGGTTGCGACCGTCTTCGTCATCCGGGTGGATCACCAGCACGCTGATATCGCGCAGGTCCTTGATGCCGCCTGCGCTGTCGTTGCGCAGGCGCTTTTTTGCGGCACGCAGGGTCATGGACGCCTCCCGGTCAGGCTGGACCAGCCGCTGAAGTCTGGCGCGACGGCGTAAGGATCGGGTTTCAACGCTTTCTGGCTTTCGTAGAGAATGTCGAACTGCCCTTCGGCGTTGGCCCGGCCGATCCGCGAATACAGGTAGGTGTGATGGTTGTGCTCATCGATACGCACGCGCCCCTGCGGCGCGTCGTATTCCAGGCCGCGCATGGTCTGCTGCACGTCTTCCACTTCGGTGCTGCCCGCTCGGGCTATCGCCTTGGCCAGCAGGTGAACTTGAAAGTAGGCAGCCTCCCAGCAGCGGTCGGTGACCTGATGCTGGCCAAACATCTCCCGATAGTGGGCAATGCACTGGCGATTGAGCGGCGTGTCGATCGACTGGAAATAGGTCGCCGCCGATATATGCCCAGTGCCCAGATGAACGCCCATCTGCTGGATGTCCGTTTCACTGGTGGTCACGCTGGCAATCGGCATGACGGCGGGGTCGAACCCGGCATCAGCGTAGGCCTGATACAAGTGGGCCATGGTGTCACCGACCACCGTGGAAAAGATGAACGACGGTTTCAGCTCCCGCGCCTTGACCATCAGCCTGGCGAAGTCTTCGGCCCGGGCGTTTTTCAACGGCAGGTAATATTCGCCCAGCTTGCTGCCGCCCCGCTCGTAGAGCAGGTCGCTCATCAGCCGATTGGTTTCGTAGGGGTAAACGTACTCGGAACCGATCATCAGCACACGGCTGCCGAAGTGGTCGAACATGTAATTGCCCAGCGGCACGGCGTTGTGGTTCGGCGTGGCCCCGGTGTAGATGATGTTGCGTGAATACTCGAAGCCCTCGTAGTACACCGGGTACAGCAATAATGCGTTGTAACGTTCGACCACCGGCAACACGGCCTTGCGCGCGGCAGACGTGTAGCAGCCGAAGAAAAACCGTAGGTTTTCGTCGCGGATCAATGACTCGACGTGCATGGCAAACAGCGCAGGCGTCGAATCGGGATTGCGGGTGATCAATTCCAGAGGACGCCCATTCACGCCACCGACTGCGTTGATCTGATGGATAGCAAACTGCGCGCCGCGCATTGTTGAACACTCACCGGCAGCGGTAACGCCGGTATTGGAAAACAGACCTCCTATGCGGATCGGGTCAACCATGCCTATAAACCTTGTTCAACGTGAGGTGAGACGCCCGCTGTTGGCCGGTGTCCGGGAAAAAACTGAGCGAAAGACCGTGGATTCAACGGTGGCTCTCAGGCGGTTGTGCCTGGGGCTGGTGTGACGACAGTGTCAGGACCAGTCATGCGAGGGGCCTTCCACACCTGCCGAGAATGGGCGTGTGGCAAGGGACCCTGCGAGGGGATCTGCTGGCAGTCATGCAGATAGCGGGCCATGCGTGGTGTGCGGGTGTTGATGATTGGTGTGTCTGCTGGCTGGGGCGGTGCTGACGTAACAGGCATTTGTTTGCAGGGATGGGCGTACATTCGCAAGGGTTGTGTCGCCCGACACATCGCTTTCGCGAACAAGTTCGCTCCCACAAAAGCCCACTGCAGCTAAGCCTTTCGCGAGCACGCAAAGCGCCCGGTTCGTACAAAGAGTGCGCCCCAAGTACTGATGCGCAGTGGTGGTGAAAGGAAATGATCGCTAACTGATCGATTGAAATGCGTACCTGATCGGGTCGAGGTAGAGG
>NZ_ATDK01000355.1 GCF_000444135.1 Pseudomonas avellanae BPIC 631 | reverse complement strand
CGATCTTTGCGATGTTCATGATATGACATAGGTTCACCGTACCGGATTGGTCAGGTGTTGCGCTCAGTTTTTGCCGCCGCCCACTTTCAAATGTCCCTCCACGATTGACAGCCTCTTGTAAAACCTCATGGTAACCAGATTTATTGACTTCCAAACCAAATATTTCGCGGGTAAGAACACCCGCATTCTCACCAAACGTTTCCCTCTCAGGCCGATCAGCTCTGCCTTCAGCTCGCAGTCGGGTGAGCTTCCACACACAAGAACCCGGCGCCTCTTGAACAACCACGGGGGAGTGAGTTGCGATAATTGCAACACCGTTCCGGTCTTGTAGCAGGTCAGAAATAGCTCTGGTGAACGCGGACAGTAAAGGCGGGTGCAAATGACTTTCAGGCTCATCCATTAGCACAAGCGTTTTTTCCTCGACGGCCTCTACGAGCTTTGTCAATGTCAATAATACAATGGAGTGCCCTGAACTCATCCTGCTAAAAATCCGATGCGCTTTAACAATAGCCTCGTCCGTGGGAAGCTCATTTAAATGAGCAAGGTCCATGTCTTCGAAATTGCTGTCAGATTCAAGACGCTTGATCGCAGCCACCCATCTTTGCCGCTTGCTTTCTTGACTAAAGCAAGACTCCAGGCTTGTTATAAAGTCTTCCGACAGTGCCTCAGTCGTTTTCGGGGGGCGCTTACCAGGCCCTTCCCCTGGGGATTGCATGCCCACATAAAAATAAGCGACACCTTTACTTCTATCGGGTTGATCGGCAGGAAACAAGAATGGATCAAAAGCGCTAAAAGACACAGAAACAATGCTGCTAAAATAATCCGTCGGCATGGGTTCACTGCCCAGCGAGTCATGGATCAAAAATTTTCCGCAATGGGGTCTGCCCGTTGTATCACTGAGAATGGTTTCGACCATGTCATTTAATATTGTTGTCTTGCCTACACCGTTCCGCCCGATGAGAACATGAACATTAGTCGAGGGTAAGGAATGGGGCGTTACTTTAAACGACACGTCCACGCCAGCGCGCTGTTCATCCCCATTCGTTTGGTAACTAAAATGAAAACTTGTCAGCTCTGGCTTCCCGGCCAGCACACGTTTGAACTGGTCGCGGATGACAGACCAGCTGACATTTCGCATCAGCGACTCGCGAAACACCTGCTCATTCTTAACGTCCTCCAATCGCTCGGGGTCGGCGATAACATCTTTGAGAGCCTGCAAGACAGCCAACGCCGCGTCGGCTGACAAACCACCCTGAAGTTTTCTATAAAAATCAACATCCTGACCCAACGAAAAAAACTCATCACTCAGGCTTATATTTTTTGTTGAAAACTTCTCGGACGTCCATCCGTGCTGCTGGTCCTTATATCCAATCTTGGTAGTGCCAAGCTCAGTTTTTTTAGCGTCCGGACCGAAGTGCATGACTGTGAAACTGGTTTTGAATGAGTAGTCATCCCAGCTACTTCCAACCAACAGCAAGGTGTCTGTTAAGTCGGACGGTATTAAAGACGATTTCTTTAGCATCTGCATTGAGAGTTTCAAATCTATTCCTTGAACTATTGGCTCCCTGATAACGGACTGTAACGCCAGTCGATGCCCACCGCAACCCTGCCGATGACACTGTACGAGTCTACGAAGCCACTGACGTTAACCTGCCTCCGTCGCAACGGGTAGTTGATGAAATACCGTTATTTAAAACGCAAACCGCTGCGACTGCATCAGGCATTGGTTCAGTGAACGTATCTACCGGGGCGTCACGTTCAAGACCGGCTTTAATGCTGCCTCATTAGATGCAACCACTTTTCGTACAGGGCCTGAGACCGACCTCGGTCTCAGGCTTGAGCGATCCAGGCGTTCGCCCGCGCAGCGCCCAAATGTGAAAATTTCGTCATCCATTTGGCCGAAGCGTCTTTTTCTGGCAGAAACAACCTGTCACAATAATGAGAACAATTATCAACATCATTATCATCCAGCCACGGACGGCTTGAGGGAGTGTCAGGTTCATGCCGGGGCAACAATCGCAACACCGTATTCGTTTCACTCCTGCCCTGCTGACAATGGGCATCTGGATCGCAACCACTCAGGCGGCTTATGCTACCGATACGCAGGGCGCCGAAGCACCGCTCGCAACCACCATGGAACTGGGTGCTACCGAAATCAGCAGTGCCCAGCTCGGCGCCACCACCGAGGGCAGTGGTTCCTACACCACGGGTGCCATGCAGACGGCTACCAAATTGCCGCTGACCATGCGTGAAACGCCGCAGGCGGTGACCGTCGTCACCCGGCAACGCATGAACGATCAGGCCATGACCAGCATCAACGACGTGGTCAGGTATACGCCCGGTCTATTCCTCGATCAGTCCAGCGGGCCCGGCCGTCAAACCTACACGTCCCGCGGTTTCGACATCGACAACATCATGTACGACGGCCTGCCCGCCTCCTACTCGGGCTACACGGCAGGCGTGCAGCCCAATATGGCCATGTTCGATCATGTCGAAGTGATCAGAGGCGCCACCGGCCTGACGACAGGCTCTGGCAATCCATCGGCAGCTATCAACATGGTGCGCAAGCGCCCGACCGCCGATCCGCAGGTTTCCCTCACCGGCGCTGTCGGCAGTTGGGACGATTACCGTGGCGTATTCGACGCCTCCGGCCCACTGAACGACAGCCGCACGGTGCGTGGCCGGATAGTCGGTTCCTACCAGGATGCACACAGCTTCCGTGACAAGGAAAAAAGCGATCACGACGTGTTCTATGGCGTAATCGAAGCCGACCTGACGGATGCGACGACGGCGACCTTTGGCCTGTCTCGTCAGGAGGATCAAACCAACTTTTTCTGGGGCGGCCTGCCGCTTGGCACCGATGGCCACCACCTGAACCTATCACGCTCGACCTACCCCGGTACGGACTGGGAAAACAAGAAAATCCAGATCGACACCGTGTTCGGCGAACTTGAACATCGTTTCGACAACGACTGGAAACTGCGCGTTGCGGGCTCGAGCTCCACTCTGGACGGCGTGTTCTCGGGCACCTACCTCTCTCGCTACAACGGTCCGCTGGAGACCACGGCCTATCAGTCCAGGCCCGATGAAAAGCAGGCTGCATTCGATGCCTACGCCAGCGGCCCGGTCGAAGCGTTTGGCCGCACTCATGAAGTGGTGGTCGGCACCAGCAGGCGCGTCTACGACAAGACCAGCAAGGAATACAGCCCCTACGACACCGGACTCCCTATCGGCGCGCCGAAGCCGGACTTTGTCCGCAACGGTAAAACTCACAACATCGCCACCCAGGACGCAATCTATCTCACCACGCGCCTGAGCCTGGCGGACCCGTTGACCCTGATTCTCGGTGGTCGTCTGGACTGGTACGACTACGACGACCGCTCAGGCGACGAGGACTTCAAGGTCACCCGCAACCTGACGCGTTACGCGGGCCTGATCTACAAACTGGATGACCAGTACTCCCTGTACGCCAGCTACACCGATATCTTCAACCCGCAGAATTATCAGGACCTGTCCGGTAAAGTGCTCGACCCCGTGGTGGGCAAGAACTATGAGGTCGGTATCAAAGGCGAGTATTTCAACGGCGCTCTCAACGCCAGCCTCGCGGTGTTCCAGATCGATCAGGAAAACCTCAAGACCGAAGCGCCAACCCAAGCCGGCTGCGCGGTACTCACTTGCTACGATGCCGCAGGCCTGGTGCGCAGTCAGGGCATCGACATGGAGCTGCAGGGTGCGCTGACCGAGAACTGGCAAGTCGGGGCGGGATACACCTACGCCCGCACCCACTACCTCAAGGATTTCAATCCGGCGAAAGAAAATCAGCGCTTCGACACCGACACGCCTGAGCACTTGTTCAAATTTTCGACGGTCTATCGCCTGCAAGGCGCACTGGAAAAAATGCGCGTTGGCGGCAACGTCTACTGGCAGAGCCGCATGTACAACGACATTGCCCTTACCGACGGCAGCTACCGTCTGGAACAGGGCAGTTATGCCGTCGCAGACTTGATGGCGGGGTATCAGGTGAACAAGCATCTGGACCTGCAACTGAACGCCAACAACATCTTCGACCGTACCTACTACACCGCGATTGGCGCCAGCAGTGTCTGGGGCTCTACCGATGTCTACGGCAACCCGCGCAGCTATGCACTAACGGCGAAGTACAGTTTCTGACCGTGAAGCACGCCGCTACCGGACAAACTCGGTAGCGGCGTGAATGGCGTTCGAGCAGTAGCCCGTCCGGCGAACTGCACATCCTCGCGCTGGCGGCAGGCATTCAAGCGCTGACTGCAATCGCGCCGGCCAGCGGCCAATCAAGCACTGAAAAGTTCGAAAAACCTTAAAACAGAGTGATCACTCTGCTTATGAAAAAGACAAAATATTCTTGCAAATAGAAAAATAACGGCATTTTTTTGCTAAAAATATTAAATTTAACAAAATAAAAATCAAAAAATAATAAAATTAGAGATTTAAAATTTAGTTATTAAACAATTATAAAAATGAATTCGTGTATTTTTATCACTCAGTAGCTTTTATTCGCCACACTCTTTCAACGCTACCCGTCAGCCGCCCACGAGCGGCTGGCTTACATGCCCTGTGTTTCATACCTCTGTTTGGAGATTCTCCCGATGGCCAGACGCTTGCTGCCTCTAGTGTGCTGTCTCAAAAATAAATGCTCTGTAAAATCGTCTATTCTTGCTCGTTGATTACACCGTTGGAGGCGAAGAAATGAGCGCCCAAGATATCG
>NZ_ATDK01000354.1 GCF_000444135.1 Pseudomonas avellanae BPIC 631 | reverse complement strand
AGCTACTAACTAACGTAAAATTCAAATTTTATCAATAACTTAGGTTGCGGGACACGGGTAAATTATTTCGCAAACAGTACACTAGACCCTTCACTGGATTTGCATGTCAGCCCACCTTACAAGACTCGCTGGGGCTATAAAGACTGGTGCATCAGTTTCAGTCGACGCATTTCAGGGCCTGACGGCGAATTCAAAGGCATTGTGAGTGCGGCCATGCGCCTGGTGTACTTCAAACATCTGTTCATGAGCCAACGTCTGGGCGATGGCAGCAGCATCAATCTGATCAATACCGACGGCACGTTGATCTTGCGTTATCCAGAGCTGGAAGGTCAGGACCTGACTGGCAAGGACTACAGCCACACGGCCAACTTCCAGCGCATTCTCAAAGAAGGTGATGGCAGTTTTGCTGCCCTCTCCACGCAGTTGAACTCACGTCGGCTGTACACGTTTTCGCGCGTCGGCAATCTGCCGTTGCTGGTGGTGATCGGGCAGTCCGAGGATGAGGTCTATGCGGTCTGGCATCGCAATGCCTGGCTGATCGGCACCGCCACCAGCCTGTTGTGCCTGGGAATTGTCTGGCTGACCTGGCTGCTGTGCCGTGAGTTACGTCGGCGTCATCGTGCCGAAGACGAATTGGCCAGCCTGGCCGCGACCGACGGATTGACCGGGCTGGACAACCGGCGTCAGCTCGATGAAGCGATGGAAACGGAGTGGGCGCGCGCGCAACGTTCCGGTAAATGGCTCTCGCTGCTGATGATTGACGTCGACCACTTCAAGGCTTTCAACGAGCGCCATGGCCACCAGGGCGGTGACGAGGCCTTGCGGCGAATTGCGCAAGCTGTTGCGGGCACCATTCGCCGACCGGGTGACCAGCTTGCCCGCTATGGTGGCGAAGAGTTTGTGGTCGTACTACCGGAAACCGACATGAACGGCGCGCTGGTGATCGCCGAGAAAATTCGCGTAGCGGTCGAATCTCTGCCGCGTTACGCAGATGACCAACAGCCGATCACCGTCAGCATCGGTGTGGCCGCGCAAATCGTAAGGCAGGGCGACAAACTGGCAGCGTTTTTCGGCATCGCCGACAAGGCGCTCTATCAGGCCAAGCACAACGGTCGTAATCGGGTCGAGCAGCGCGTGGCTGTGGCGGTAGAATCACAGGCTTCTGGCCAGGCATGATCACCTGACAATCGACATAAAAAAACGCCAGACTGGCTGGCGTTTTTATTACCGCGGGTTCATCGAATCACGATGCGGCGCGGGCTGCGTTACGCAGTGCTTTGACTTCGTCGTGATTTTTCAGAACACCTTGGTACTGCTTTTCGATGACCGCGATCACTGCTGGGGAAACACCCTTCTCACGCGACTTCTCAAGCGCCTTGCTATAGGCTTTCTTGGCAACGTCTTCGCCACGTTCTGCTTCTTCCAGTACAGCCAGATCATCGTTGCTGGTGAATGCGGTTTTCAGCTTGACCCATGCCTGGTGCAGGTCAGCGGATACGCTGGAAGAATCTTCTGGCTTGCCGCCCAGTTGCTGTACATGCTGCTGCAGCTCAGTGACTGCTGCGCCAACTTCCGCAGAACGGCGTGTGAAAAACGTTTTCACCGATGGGGTCTTCGCATTCTCTGCGCTGGTCTGGAACCCTTCTTTGCCGTCGATGCTGGTTTCGATCAGGTCATTCAGGATAGAGATCGTTTCTTTGTTGATATCAGTCATTTGATAATTTCCTAATGGCAGGTTGATACGAAAGTTTTGGATGAATAGGTAATTGCAGGCACCGTGCCAGTTTTAGATGCGAATATAATCTTTTAAAATCAAGAATTTACAAAATTTTCACATTTGACTGGTCGTGACTTCTGCATGAACTGTCATTTGGCCTGCATGCAGAATGCACGTATCGTGCAGGTCGTTATCTATTGATGGGAGGGCTCGCAGGTGAACCCGGAGAAACTCAGGTTATTGGTGACGCAGGAAATGCCCTTCGGCAAATACAAAGGGCGGCTGATCGCCGATTTGCCGGGGCATTATCTGAACTGGTTCGCCCGGGAGGGCTTTCCCAAAGGAGAATTGGGCGGCCTGCTGGCGCTGATGCAGGAAATCGATCACAACGGCCTCAGCGCGCTGCTGGACCCGCTGCGCACGCGTCCGCGTCAGTCGTTCAAGGACAGGGGATAAGCAAAGGGGATACAGTCCGAAAGGAAAAAAACGGTGCTCCGGACCAGGGCGCACCGCAAAAGCCATACAACCAACAACAACTTCCTTGCCAGCGTCAGCCTGAAACAGGCTGACGCCGAACGGCTATTCATCAGTCAAACAGTGCCAGCGCCTGTGCTGTGGCTTCCTGAATGCGGCCCCAGTCGCCATTCTTGACCCAGGCGTTATCAATCATCCATGTCCCGCCGACGCACATGACGTTGGGCAAGGCCATATAGTTCTTGAGATTCTGCTCATTGACGCCACCGGTCGGGCAGAAACGCACCTCGTTGAAAGGCCCGCCCAAGGCCTTGATCGCTGCCACACCGCCGCTGATTTCTGCCGGGAACAGCTTGAAGCGGCGATAACCCAAGGCATAGCCGATCATGATTTCCGACGCGCTGCTGACGCCTGGCAACAGGGGCAACGGGCTGTCGAGCGCCGCCTGCAAAAGTTCCTGCGTGCTGCCGGGGGTCACAATGAATTGCGAGCCCGCCGCCTCGGCGTCGGCCAGCATCTTGCGGTCCAGAATGGTCCCGGCGCCGGTGCACAGCTCTGGACGCTGCTCGCGCAAAATGCGGATCGCACTCAGTCCGAACGCCGAGCGCAGGGTGATCTCCAGAGCCGTCATGCCACCAGCGGCCAGCGCGTCGGCCAGTGGCAACACGTCCTGATCACGGGCAATGGTGATGACCGGCAGAATCATCGCCTTGGCGCAGAGTTCGTCGATCCGGGCAATCTTGTTCGCCATGCTGGTGAGCGGCTGATTATTTTCGTTCTGTGTCATGGCGACGGTTCCTTTGTTTATGGGGCTTATGGGCACCAGTAAATCTCGAGAGACGGGTTGAGGAAGGCACGCACCGGCATCTCGGCGAGATCATCGCCTGCCAGCGCCGCGCGCAGGGTGTTCAGTTTGGCCTGACCTGAGACCGACAGGATCGGCGAACGCGCCGACGCCAGCAGACGGCGGGTCAGGGTCAGCCGCTGATGCGGCACGCTGGGTGCGAGCATCGGCAGGCAGCGACGCTCGCCATCAAGGTCCAGCGCCTCGCTGAGGTTCGGGCTGTCGGGGAACAGCGACGCGGTGTGCCCGTCGTCGCCCATGCCCAAAATCAGCACATCGATGGGCGGCAGCTCGGCCAGCGCCTGATCGGCCGCCAGTGCTGCGTCCTCGACACTGCCCGCCACGCTGTACAGCCCCAAAAACTTCGCCTTGGCTGCAGGGCCTTGCAACAGATGGCGTTGCAGCAAGCCGGCATTGCTGTCGGCGTGCTCGGTGGGCACGAAACGCTCGTCAGCCAGGCTGATGACCACTTTCGACCATTCCAGCGGCTGCGCCGCCAGGCTCTGAAAGAACGCCACCGGGCTACGTCCGCCGGACACCACCAGCGTGGCCAGACCGTTTTCGCTGATCGCCTGCTGCAAGCGCGCGGCCACGTTGCCGGCCAGCGCATCGGCCAGTTGCTGTGGGGTGTCGAAGTCACGTGCTACCAGCCCTGCCGGCAGCTCTAGATCACATATCGCCATACCAGGATCTCCCGTCGCGAGTAATCAGGGCAATGGAGCTCATTGGCCCCCAGGTTCCGGCCGGGTAAGGCTTGGGCGCATCGCCCGCCTTCTTCCAGCCGGCGATCAGCTGATCGCACCATTGCCAGGCGTACTCGATTTCATCTTTGCGGACAAACAGGTTCTGATTGCCACGCATGACTTCCAGCAACAACCGCTCATAAGCGTCGGGGACACGAGCGCTGCGGTAGGTGTCGGAAAAATTCAGTTGCAAGGGGCCGCTGCGCAGCTGCATGCCTTTGTCCAGCCCCTGATCCTTGGTCATCACCTGCAGGGAAATGCCTTCGTCAGGCTGCAGACGAATGATCAGGCGGTTGCTGATCTGCAAACGCTGCTCTGGGGCAAAGATGTAGTGCGGCGGCTCTTTGAAGTGGATCACGATCTGCGACATTTTCTGCGGCATGCGCTTGCCGGTACGCAGATAAAACGGCGTACCCGACCAGCGCCAGTTGCGGATATCGGCACGCAACGCAACAAAGGTTTCGGTGTCGCTCTGGGTGTTGGAGTTCTCTTCTTCCAGATAACCCGGCACCGCCTTGCCTTCGCTGTAGCCAGCGGTGTACTGACCGCGCACCACCTGGGTGGCCAGACGCTCGGGCGTGAACGGGGCCAGCGCCTTAAGCACTTTTACCTTCTCGTCACGAATACTGTCGGCAGACAGATCGCTGGGCGGGTCCATGGCGATCAGGCAGAGCAGTTGCAGCAGGTGGTTCTGAATCATGTCGCGCAGCTGGCCAGCCTGATCGAAATAGCCCCAGCGGCCCTCAATGCCGACTTTCTCGGCAACCGTGATTTCCACGTGGGAAATATGGTTCTGGTTCCACTGGGTCTCGAACAGGCTGTTGGCGAACCGCAGGGCAATGAGGTTCTGGACCGTGTCCTTGCCCAGGTAATGGTCGATGCGGTAGACGCGGTTTTCCGGGAAGAACTGCGCAACGGCGTCGTTGACCCGTCGCGACGAAGCCAGGTCGTGGCCGATGGGTTTTTCAAGCACCGCGCGCGTGCGCTCGGCCAGGTTCACCGACGCGAGGTTCTCGCAGATCGCGCCGTACACCGAGGCCGGCGTTGCGAAGTAGGCAATCAGTGTCTCCGCATTGCCAACGCGCTCGGCCAGCGCAACGT
This sequence comes from Pseudomonas avellanae BPIC 631, assembly GCF_000444135.1. Classification (GTDB taxonomy): domain Bacteria; phylum Pseudomonadota; class Gammaproteobacteria; order Pseudomonadales; family Pseudomonadaceae; genus Aquipseudomonas; species Aquipseudomonas avellanae. The sequence goes on along the minus strand of NZ_ATDK01000354.1, from coordinate 1,706 downwards.
AGTCCTCGGCCTTGAGAAAATCGACATGCAGGTAGCTGAGGCGCGCCAGGAAGCGCGCTGCGTTGTCGGCCTCAAGCTCCGCCTCGGGAATGAAGCGGCGCATGGATTTTTCGATGTAGGCCAGATGCGACTGTTCGTCGCCTGGTTCACGCGCCAGGGCAAGAATTTTTGTGTCTTCATGCAGCAGGCCAGCGCGATCAAGCTGATAAAGAGCCGGGAACAGCTTGCGTACCGCCAGGTCCCCCAGGGCACCAAACAGGGCAAATGTGCACGGTTCAACCGTAATCAAGGGCATAATGTTGGTTCTTTTATCAAGTTAGGCTACAAATACCTTTTTTAAAGGCGTTACTCAAGGCCATATGTAGTAATAACCACAACATTCTGCCTGAAAGCATATTCCAGTGGTGATCAACACAGGCCCTCAGTACGATAGGCCACCTTTGCTACAGGCTAAAGGGCTAATAAAAGCTCAGGCCAAAACCGTTGGTGAATCAGCCCCGACAAGGACTTTGTATGGACCGCGTAAGAAACCTCCTGGAGCAAATCCAGGGCCGACTCGATGAGCTGAACAAGGCCGAGCGCAAAGTGGCCGAGGTGATTCTGCTTAACCCGCAGATGGCCACGCGTCTGAGCATCGCAGCGCTTGCTCAGGCTGCCAAAGTCAGTGAGCCGACGGTCAACCGCTTCTGCCGTTCGTTCAGCGTCAGCGGCTACCCTGAGCTCAAGCTGCAACTGGCCCAGAGCCTGGCCAGTGGCGCGGCCTATGTCAGCCGTGCGGTGGAAGCCGACGACAATCCCGAGGCGTACACCCAGAAGATTTTCGGCAGCGCGATTGCCTCGCTGGACAGCGCCTGTCAGCAACTGGACCCGGCACTGGTCAGCAAGTCTGTGGACATGCTGATTCAGGCGCGGCAGATCCACTTTTTCGGGCTGGGTGCCTCTGCCCCGGTGGCGCTCGATGCGCAGCATAAATTCTTCCGCTTCAACCTGGCGGTCACGGCGCACGCTGACGTGTTGATGCAGCGGATGATTGCGTCGGTGGCCCACACTGGCGAGTTGTTCGTGATCATTTCCTACACCGGCCGCACCCGCGAGCTGGTGGAGGTCGCACGTATCGCACGGGCCAATGGCGCTTCGGTGCTGGGCCTGACGGCCGCGGGTTCGCCACTGGCGCAGGCCAGCACCGTGAGCCTGAACATTCCGCTGCCGGAGGACACCGATATTTACATGCCGATGACTTCGCGGATCATTCAGTTGACGGTTCTCGACGTGCTGGCCACCGGCATGACCTTGCGCCGCGGCGTTGATTTCCAGCCACACCTGCGCAAGATCAAGGAAAGCCTGAACGACAGCCGGTATCCGATTGAGGATCAGGGCTGAAACAGGTTCAAGACCGGACGCGGGGCGTCCAGAACGGCGTACCGACGAGTGACGGCACGATAAGCAAAGAAGCAGCGCGGAGCGTGCAGAACGGCGCACCGACGCAGAGTGACGGCACAATAGTTACAGAACTATCGTTCCTCACGCTCCAGCGCAGGAATGCAGTTCGTGACGCTCTGCGTCACACAGTTCTGCGATTCAGTGAGATTCTGACTCGACTTGAGGCACCTTTTCGCCCCTCGGCGACTGACTTTGAAGGATCAAAGTAAGCAAAATCCCAGCTCCGTTTCCGGCCCGACTTCGTCGGGTTCCTTCGCCCTGACACT
>NZ_ATDK01000353.1 GCF_000444135.1 Pseudomonas avellanae BPIC 631 | reverse complement strand
CTGGTCAGTGAGAAATCACTGTCCAGATGCTCGTGGAATCAGTGTCCAAGTCAGCGTGGAATCACTGTCCAAGTGTTCGTGGAATGGGTGTCCAAGTGCGCGTGGAATCCCCAGACCTGGCTGAGGAAGTGCGTGCGGGTCGCTTTCGAGCAGACTTGTATCACCGCCTCAGCGTCTACCCGTTACGCGTCCCCTCTTTGAGAGAACGTCGGGACGACATCATGTTGCTGGCCGGAGCCTTCGCGGAAGAAAACCGCTGGAGGGTGGGCGTACCGTCGCTGCGATTTTCCGACTCCGCCCGCCAGGCGTTAGTCGGCTACTCCTGGCCAGGAAATATTCGGGAGCTTGAACACTTGATGGCAAGGGCGGCGCTGAAGGCAAAAAAACGAGCAGCACCGTTGAAAAGGCAGAGTGTGTTGTCGCTGGAGCTGCATGACCTTGACCTGTTGGAATCGCCCTCCGAGACAGTTGCAGAAGAATCAGGCGCTCTCCTTTCGCTGCAACCACTGGTTAAAGACTTCAGATCATCTGTAGACGGCTATAAGAAAGCGATATTGGAAGAGGCTCTCAGGCGCTCGGAAGGCAATGTTTCTGCTGCAGCGAGAAGTCTTAATCTGGATCGCGCGAATTTGACTCGGCTTGCGGAGAGGCTTGGGGTGAGTCATGTGCGTGAGAAGTAGTCGGGGTGTTCTACCGGCAATCTCCCGGACCTGATCACAGATCAGGGCACTGTCAGACGGCTAAAGCCTTGGATCATGGCATTCACGGGCAATTATTTTCAGCATTCGGCGCCGTATGATTCCGCTGACCGGCCTGATCACATACCAGTAGGGTGTGAACCGTCGAAGAGCATGATCATCCAGGCAATGCACGCGGGTTTCAGTAACGACCCTTGTCAGCCCCGCCTCCAACAACCGGCACTCGAAACTCACAACCAGCTTTACAGACCCAAAAGTATCGAACGCCTGGAAGGCATGGACGTCAGCAATTGTGGCTTGACCGTAATTCGCCCGCCACAGCTTCCCGGCTAAACCATAGGCAACCTCACTGTTCCCCCTGCGCTCCAGCAAGGTGAAGTTATCGAGTCCGAAGGGTGCTGGATTTGCTTCTGGACGCTGACCTAAAAGGCGCATGGGAAACTCGCGCAGGCGGATAGCAAACCGGAAGAATCCGTCTTCCTCCGGGCGCTGGGCAAGAACCACGCTCATAGCCCGCTCAGGACTGGCGGCCACGTCAATGTGGTGAATTTCCCCGAACTCGTACGCCGGCATGTATTTTTCGATTAACTGCATTTTGCCTCCTTGGCGCATGTATCAGGAATTCTGCCTAATGCTTGCTCCGCTTTCAATGTGAACTACCGTTTTACCAGGCTTGGGTTTTGAAGGACTTGGATAGGAACACAGTGTTGGCTGCATAAAATAAAAACAAATTGCCTGCTTGACGCCAAAGCAACCTTTAATCCGGAGCTGCTGTAGAACCTTCATTCGGCGAACGTGGCGTCCATTGATCCAGGAACGCCGCCACTTTTTCTTCAATATGGCTCTCGATGGTCCGTAAACGAAGCAAGGGGATACCGCATTTACTCAAAATGCTGTCTTTAGCAGCGTCTCGCTCAATCTGTACCGCATCGTTGTGGTGGCCGCCGTCGACTTCAATCACGCCCAGCGGGCTTTTCCCCACTTTGAAATAGAGAACAAAATCACATCGTGCCCCGTTTCTCATAAACTCCAGCTCTCTACCAGTGAGGCTCAAGCGGGCCACCGATGCCAGTTGCACCAGCCGGATCTCACTGTGGAACATGATCCCTCGACGGGATTCCTGAGCCAGTGCCTCACGAAGTATCTGCGCCACAATCTGCTCGGACTTGAATAACGAGTCATTCGGATTGAGCCTTTTATTAAGACGCTGAAGTGATCGGTCGTACTCTTTGTAGAGCAGATCGAATGCCGAGATAACAGGCGCTCGATGGACCTGCCCGTCATCCGCGTAATATTCCATGTAGCGGATCAGCGCAGCTACATGCCCATTACTGGTTCTGAAGACGTTGTCGCCTGTCACTAGTGTGCTGTCTCAAAAATAAATGCTCTGTAAAATCGTCTATTCTTGCTCGTTGATTACACCGTTGGAGGCGAAGAAATGAGCGCCCAAGATATCGTCCTGAGTCCTGAAGAAA
>NZ_ATDK01000352.1 GCF_000444135.1 Pseudomonas avellanae BPIC 631 | reverse complement strand
TGTTTTCGAAAAAATCAGCCACCAACTAACGGAAAATTCAAATCTTATCAATAGCTTAGCTTGCAGGTTATGGGTAACTTATTTCGAAAACAGTACACTAGAAACGCCAGGCTATGAACGCCCTCGACAAGGTGCTCAACAGGGATTTCCAAAAAGAGTGGGTCGCCTGGCAGGTCGGTATTAAGAATTAATTTTGACTCGCCAATTGGAATATCATTCCAAACTAACCTATAAACGTCATCCTTCGTTGCTTCGTTCCAGACTTTCAGTTCGACCTTGACGGGTTCGTTCAATGCCGTTATGGGAAGTAATCCTTCGTTGTCGTCATGAAAGGCGGCTTCGACAAAAGGTAATGGTAGATCAGGAGAAACGACGTGAAATACACGATAGGCTTGATTGGCTAATGTTTTTTTTTCGTTCTTCATTTTTTAAATCCTTTTTATAAGTGCAAAGTTTTACCCTGCCCAATAAGTCAGGGCGCTCACATTGCTGTTTGCTAATTTTAAATTAATAGATAGAAGCTCAGATCTCTGCTACCTCTAGCTGGACTTCAAGTAATCGGTTTTTTGTGCGGGTGTCAAGTGGAAATAAGCGTATTTTTTTGGTGGTTTCTGGCTTAAGAAAATTTTAAAAATGGTAGCAAGTGGAGATGCGCCTGTCTGTAAGATCTTTTTGTAGTCTGTAGTGATTTTCCTACAGGAATTTGGGAAGTTTCTTGTTTTTTTAAGGTTGAATTCTTCATTTTTGTAGGGGCGATTTTGAAAGAATGCTTACTCTTTTTATTGGGTGTGATTATGCGAGATCTTGCTGTGAGCGTACGTAGTGGTGCAGGTTGCCAAACGGTCCTAAGCGCATTGACATTGGTAATCGGGCTGAATTCTTTTATTCGCTCAGAGACGGTTCAGGCGCAGTCGGATTTGCCAAGTGCGCTGTCTATTGATTTTTACTCTGAGGATGACGAGCGCATTATCGTTGCAGACGACGTGCTGAATATCGATAGCACGTATGGGCCTGACAACTATACGGTTCTAGGACGAGGTCGGATTAATCTCTTTGCTGGAGCGATTGCCAACCAGGTTCTCTTGCGTGACGCATCCGCTATCGCTCAAATTGATGACTCAGTCGTACGGGACGGATTATATGTTTTGGGCGGTAAGGCTTACGTAGCGAATAGCAGAATTGACAACGCCTCTGGTAATGGTGTCATTTCTACGGCAGAAAAAGTTCATAACGATTTTTATGGCGCCTTTATCGAGCTTGACGATAGCGTTGTTACAGGTTTGGGGGCTGGGGTAATGGTTGGGCCTCTGAGTGAACTCTATCTAAAAAGTACTACTGCCTTCGGTATCGCTGAAGGAATCTACGGAGACGGTGTACGAGTTGCCGGCGGTATGCTTCATGTCAGTGGCGCGAGTAATTTAGAAGGCGTTTATCGAGGTCTATATGTTGTAGATGGTACTGGCAACGTACCCGATAGTATTCCGCTTTTTAACAAGATTTTTATAGACGGGTCTACGCTCAAAGGCCAGCAAGGTCCTTCTATTCTGATCAAGACCAAAGAGGTTGCAACAGAGATTGCGGTGGTGAACGGGGCTTCCTTGATTTCCGGCAATGGCAATCTTGTCGAAGCTACAGGTGGTGGGAAAACAGACTTCAAGGTCGACAACAGTACCCTCAACGGCAACCTCGTCGCTGATGACACCAGCACCTTGAATGTAACGCTGCAAAATGGCGCGCAATTGAACGGTGACATCATCAATGGCAATACGCTGGCGATCACTTCCGGTGGGCAATGGCAGATGCAGGGTGACAATGCCGTCAAGTCGCTTTCCATGCAGGGTGGCAGCGTCGGGTTCGGCGGGGAGGGGTTCCATACCTTGTCGCTGAACGAATTGTCCGGGTCGGGCACATTCGGCATGCGCGTTGACCTGGATAACGGGGTGGGTGATCTCATCAACGTCAATGGTCAGGCCAGCGGGCAATTCGGGTTGCGGGTGCGCAACACCGGGGTGGAGGTGATATCGGCTGATATGCAGCCGCTCAAGGTGGTGCACACCGAAGGTGGCGATGCGCAGTTCAGCCTGCTGGGCGGGCGGGTCGATCTGGGGGCTTATTCCTATCTGCTGGAGCAGCAAGGCAATGACTGGTTCGTTGTCGGCAGAGACAAGGTCATCAGCCCTTCGACCCAGAGTGCTCTGGCGCTGTACAGCGCGGCGCCTGCCATCTGGATGAGTGAGCTTTCTACCCTGCGCTCGCGCATGGGCGAGGTTCGCGCCAGTGGCCAGGCGGGTGGCTGGATGCGTGCCTACGGCAGCCGTCTCAATGCCACCACCAGCGACGGGGTTGACTACCGGCAGAAGCAGAGCGGCCTGTCGCTGGGTGCCGATGCGCCTGTCGAGGTCAGCAACGGCCGGCTGCTGGTGGGTGTGCTGGGCGGTTACAGCACGTCCGACCTGGATTTGAGCCGTGGTACGACGGGTAAAGTCGCCAGTTATTACGCGGGCGCTTACGGCACCTGGTTGTCTGACGATGGCTACTACGTGGATGGCGTGCTCAAGCTCAACCGTTTTCGCAACAAGGCAGATGTTGCCATGAGCGATGCGAGCAAGGCCAAAGGCGACTACAGCAACACCGGTGTGGGTGGCTGGGTGGAGGCCGGTCGGCACATCAAGCTGACGGACGACTACTTTCTTGAGCCGTTTGCCCAGTTGTCCAGCGTCGTCGTTCAGGGGCAGGAACTGCGCCTGGACAACGGCATGAAGGCGAAGAACGCGCGAACCCGGTCGGTACTGGGCAAGGTCGGTACTTCGCTGGGACGCACTGTGGCGCTCAAGGACGGCGGTGTGTTGCAGCCTTACGTGCGTGTCGCCGTTGCTCAGGAATTTTCCCGGCGCAACGAGGTGAAGGCCAACGACGTGAAATTTGATAACAGCCTGTTCGGCTCGCGCGGCGAGCTGGGGGCCGGGGTATCGGTTTCGCTGTCCGAGCGCCTGAAACTGCACGCGGACGTTGATTACATGAAAGGTCAGCATATCGAGCAACCCTGGGGGGCTAATGTGGGACTACGTCTGACGTTCTGATCTGTCAGGTAATGGGCTGAGCAATGCCCGAGCCCCCGGTGAGTGATCACCGGGGGCTTTTCAGTTATTTGTCTGGGAACCTGCGATTGGTCAGGCGTTTGCGGTTGCGCTGCCTGGAGGTCACAGGCACCGAGTAATTGACGTTCACACGCAGCACCGGCGATGTGCCGATCAGTCGACAATCACGGTAGAGCTCGTAATACAGGTCGATCAGGCCGTACTGAATGTGCGGCGTGAACATGTAGGAAACACACAGCTCCCGCACCACGCTGTGCTCGCCTACCCGATGGAAAAGCGTTGTGGTCGATACGTTTTTGCCCCAGTAGAAATGAATGCCATCCCCCCAGCACATCTTGACGGAACCGGGAATGTGGACGGTGATACCTGCATGTGCCTGTTCATGACTGATGGCCGCAGGGTCGTTGTTGGGCAGCACGGGCGCTTTCAACGTGTCTGAAATATCGGATGGAATGTGCACAGCAATCGTAAGCGCCTCATGAACCCCACATTCCAGTCCTGCAATTGAAGCTTGATGCTGTGCTCCAAATTCTTTTCAGGAGCCAGCCCCCATGATGCGACCCGACGCCA
>NZ_ATDK01000351.1 GCF_000444135.1 Pseudomonas avellanae BPIC 631 | reverse complement strand
TTTCTTCAGGACTCAGGACGATATCTTGGGCGCTCATTTCTTCGCCTCCAACGGTGTAATCAACGAGCAAGAATAGACGATTTTACAGAGCATTTATTTTTGAGACAGCACACTAGGAGGCGGAGCGGAAATCGCAGCCTTCGAGTATCAAGGAAGAAAATTCAAAGGCTACTGGGTGCATGAGGTGCTAGAAGGAACGGTCCAAATTCACAACGAAATCGTTATGCTAGGTATCGCTCTGAACGAATGGTGCCTGCATACTACTGACGCCACAATTACTAATCGATGAGGATGCAGCCTAAACCGGTTTTATAACGGGATAACATTATAAAGGTTAGATCACAAGCAGAATGCACCGTATCGGTGAGCCTAAACCTTGCCACACTTCTAGACTTTTTACGCGAAAAACCCTAAAAAATCAAGGATCTAGAGATAGGTGGTGCCCCCACCAGCCACACCCCGGCACACAATGTTCCCGCTGTGGCTGCTTCCTTCCGGATCTGACCAGGTTCACGGGTAATCGTTGCGGGGGGACCGATGGGGTCACCATAACGACGCTCGCCAGTGGCGAGCCGCGCCATTGTACCGGTCTTGCGCGAGTTTACAACCGTTGCCCTGGATAAAAATTTCGATAGCGCTCAAGCACTTGTGTACCGGGGCCGAAACGCAAATCCGCCTTCACCGGCAACGCTGCAAATCCTCGAAATACCCCCGCACGATCCTGTACCCTGCCCGCCTCAATAATAATCAGCCAGCAGGTTGCTCATGCAGACTCGATTGGTCGGCTACCACGATCTCGATCCACACCAGTGCCAGCAGTTGGAAAAACTGGAGGTCACGCCGGAACAGACGCAGTTCTCCGGTGACATCTACACGGCGCTCAATACGCTTCTGGTCAATCCCAATCCGAACGTTTGCGGCTTCGTGCTTCTGGTCGATGAGAGGCCTGTAGGCTTTTTTCTGCTCAAGCGTGGCGACTGCCTGCCGCATTGGGCTCAGGAAGAACTGGCTGCGACGCTGCATGCGTTGCAGATCGACCGCCGTGAACAGGGCAAAGGGTTGGGCAAGACATGCCTGCAGGCGTTGCCTGCCGCACTGAGTCTGAAATGGCCGGACATCACGCAGTTGATGCTCTCGGTGGACGCGGACAACAGCGCTGCCATCGGGCTTTATGTGGGTCAGGGCTGGATTGACACCGGAGAGGCGTATCGCGGGCGGATCGGTTTCGAGCGCAGGCTGGTATTGAAGCTTTGATACGGAGTTTGAGCGCGCCTGACATCGCGGGATGTCAGGCGCTGCTTGGGTTACTGAGCCAACAAGACCTCATCGGCCTTGCCGCCTGCATCCTGAATGACCAAATGGATGAAGTGCAACTTGGCAATCACCGCCGGCGGCAGCACGAACGGATAGAAATCCGGCTGGCCCATGCTGCGTGATAGCTCGTTGAGCATGCTTGCCAGTTCGATCCAGGCGTTGACGAACGACAGAAACGCCGGGCCGCCGGGGTGCTGTGGATCGTAGAGCACGTCCAGCGGGAACGGCTGATAATCGAGTTCCATGTCGCGGGCACTCATGCCGAAACCCAGCGCGGTGTCGACCGCATCCATCATGTGCAGGTAGTGAGCCCAGGTCTCGGCCCAGTCTTCCCACGGATGCATGGTGGCGTAGGCACTGACGAAGCTTTCCTGCCAATTGTCGGGCGCGCCGTTCTGGTAGTGGTGATCAAGCGCATCGGCGTAGCTGGCGCGCTCGTCGCCGAACAGGTTGCGGCAACCGTCCTGCCAGCGGGTATCGGCAATCAGCCGATCCCAATAGTAGTGACCGACTTCGTGGCGGAAGTGGCCGAGCAAGGTGCGATACGGTTCGTGCATCTGCACGCGCATGGCTTCGCGGTGCGCGTCGTCGGCTTCTTCGATGTTCAGCGTGATCAGGCCATTGGCGTGGCCGGTGGTCGGCAGCTTGCCTTCCAGATCGACGCCGACAAAGTCAAAGGCCAGGCCGGTTTCTTCATCGACGGTCTTGGGGATGACTTGCAGCCCCATCGAAATCAACTGCGCGACCAGGCGGCGTTTGGCAGTCTCGACCTTGCGCCAGCGCTCGCCGTTTTCAACGATGGACAGGTCGGGAATGGTCCGATTGAGGCTGCATGCCACGCAGAACTCTCCGGCGTTGTGCGCCGGAAACAGCCAGTTGCACGCCGCTGGCGTGTCGAGGTTGGCGCAACGCCGATACAGGCCTGCGCCCGGTTCGTCACTCAAGCGCCAGGTCGCGGCATCAGGACCCGCTTCCAGTGCAGCCACCCGGCTCTGCTCTGGCAGATAACCCAGCGCCGCCGAACAGGCCAGGCATTGAGAATTGGGGAAAAACACCGACTGGCCGCAGGTGCACTGCCAGACCTTGCTGTTACGTTTGGATTCGCCGACAAATGGGGCGGTAATGCGTGAACTCAATTGCTCGAAAAAGCGATACATGGCGATCTCCCGTTGGCCTTGCATGGACTAGATCATGCCGACGCTGAAGGGGTTCAAAATATTATCGGCCGGCGGAGACGGACAGTGTTGGCGGCGTTTTTGTGGGCGAAAACGGTGCGTCGGTGGGGTGTGGCACTCCCCATGCAAGATCGGACGCAGTGCGTCCAGCACGGCGCACCGACGCGGAGCGTCGGCACGATAATCAAAGGCCGGAAACTGCATGCTTACGCGCAGTGCATCGCAGTGCATCGCATCGCATCGCACGATAGTTGAGATTATCGTTCCAACGCTACAGCGCTCAGCGTTACACAAGTCCTGATGACCACGCAAAACAGGGCTTTTTGAGGTGCCGGGCGTACCGGTTTTACTGTCGGTTCCCGACAGTTCGCGGACAAGTCCGCTCCTACATTCCGGACAAGTGCATAGGCATGCATCACCGGCCTTGCTCAATCAACCGCTACGCCCAGTTCGGTCAGGCGCTTGAGCAGTGCCTCTTCGTCCAGCACGATCAGGCCCAGCTCGTTGGCTTTGGTCAGTTTGGAACCCGCACCTGGCCCGGCGACCACGGTGTGGGTCTTGGCCGATACCGAGCCGGACACCTTGGCCCCCAGGCTTTCGAGTTTTTCCTTGGCGACGTCGCGGCTCATGCGTTCCAGCGAACCGGTCAGCACCCAGGTCTGGCCTGCCAGCGGCAAGCCTTCGACGGTTTTTTTCTCGCTACGCCAATGCATGCCGAAGTCCTTGAGCTGGGCTTCGATGGCGCGCGCGCGCTCGGCGTTGACGTTGTCGTCGAAGAAGTCGCGAACCGATTTGGCCTGTTTCTCCGGCAGCGTCTGGCGCATGTCCAGCCAGTCAGCGCTGATGACCGCCTCAAGCGTGCCGAACCGGTCAGCCAGTTTCTGTGCAGCACCCGGTCCTACCGATGGAATGTGCAGCTTGTCGATCAGGCCTTCCAGCGTGGTGCTGGCGGCAAACTCTGCGCCCAGCTCACCCTGATCCTGCAATTGCAGACCGCACTCGCCCAGCAGCGCGTCAATGACGTTGCGATTGTGCTCATCCTCGAAGAAGCTGTGAATTTCGTAAGCGACTTCCAGACCGACATCCGGCAGATAAGTCAGCACTTCCGGCAGTGCCTGTTTGACGCGGTCCAGCGACGCCAGTGAGCGCGCCAGTACCTTGGCCGTCTCCTCGCCTACATCGGGAATACCCAGGGCATAGATAAAGCGCGCCAGGGTCGGCTGCCTGCTGTCGGCAATCGCCTTGAGCAGCTTGTTGCTGGAGATTTCAGCAAAGCCTTCCAGGTCGATGATCTGTTCGTATTTCAGTTTGTACAGGTCGGCAGGCGAACCAATGAGCTTTTCATCGACCAGTTGCTCGATGGTCTTGTCGCCCAAACCTTCGATGTCCATCGCCCGACGCGACACATAGTGAATGATCGCCTGCTTGAGTTGCGCACCACAGGCCAGCCGCCCGACGCAGCGATACACCGCGCCTTCAGTGACGGTTTCCTTGCCCTTGCTGCGTTTGATCAACTGCGTGCGCTCGACATGCGAGCCGCACACCGGGCAGCTTTGCGGGACTTCGACCGGTTTGGCGGTTTCGGGGCGGCGCTCGACGACGACCTGCACCACCTGCGGAATCACGTCACCGGCGCGACGGATAATCACCGTGTCGCCAATCATCAGCCCCAGCCGCGCCACTTCATCCATGTTGTGCAGCGTGGCATTGGCGACCATGACACCGGCAACCTTGACCGGCTTGAGGCGCGCGACCGGCGTGACTGCGCCGGTACGGCCGACCTGAAATTCAACGTCCAGCAGTTCGGTCAGCTCTTCCATGGCCGGAAACTTGTGGGCAATCGCCCAGCGTGGCTCGCGGGCACGAAAGCCCAGTTCGCGCTGCGCCGCCAGGTTGTTGACCTTGAACACCACACCGTCGATCTCGTAGGTCAGCGAAAGACGTCGCTCACCAATGTCGCGGTAGTAAGCCAGGCACTCCTCGACGCCGTCCGCCAGTTTCAGTTCGCGACTGACCGGCATGCCCCATTTTTTCAACGTTTCAAGCACGCCGATGTGCGTGTCGGCAATTTCTGCCGAGGTCTGCCCCAAGCCATAGCAGCAGAATTCCAGCGGACGGTTGGCGGTGATCTTCGAATCCAGCTGGCGCAGGCTGCCAGCAGCGGCGTTGCGCGGGTTGGCGAAGGTCTTGCCGCCGACTTCCAGCTGGCTGGCGTTAAGCCGCTCGAAACCGGCCTTGGACATGAACACTTCGCCGCGTACTTCCAGCACCTCTGGCCAGCCCTTGCCTTGCAGCTTGAGCGGGATATTGCGCACGGTGCGCACATTGACGCTGATGTCTTCGCCCGTGGTCCCGTCGCCGCGTGTGGCACCGCGCACCAGTGCACCGTCGCGGTACAGCAGGCTGACCGCCAGGCCGTCCAGCTTGGGCTCGCAGCTGTATTGCACCTTGCTGCCTTCGCCAAACAGATCCCCGGCAGGCAGGTCCAGCCCTTCGGTTACACGGCGGTCGAACTCGCGCAGGTCTTTTTCTTCGAAGGCGTTGCCCAGGCTGAGCATGGCCATTTCGTGACGCACCTGAGTGAAGGCCGACAATGCGGTACTGCCCACCCGCTGGGTCGGCGAATCGGGCGTGACCAGATGCGGGTTTTCTGCCTCAAGGGCCTTGAGTTCGTGGAACAGGCGGTCGTACTCGGCATCCGGGATGCTCGGCTCGTCCAGAACGTGATAGCGGTAGTTGTGCTGATCCAGCTCTGCACGCAGTTCCAGGATTCGGGTTTCGGCGGCCTTCATACGGTGTTCTCTCAAAAAGCAAAAAAGCAGCCGAGGCTGCTCATCTGTTGGCTCTGCTCTGCTTCAGTCCGGTTCCGCAAGGCATGCCCAAGCACACGCCTGGCACGGGACCGGTGCAATGACGCTTACCCGCGACGCTGGGTCAGCGCACGACGCTCGAACTCGACGATACGCTGGCGATAATGCTCGATGGTTTGCGCGGTCATGACACTGCGCTGGTCATCTTTAAGTTCGCCATCCAGCTCGTGAGCCAGCTTGCGAGCAGCAGCAACCATCACATCAAAAGCCTGCTTCGGACGACGAGGGCCTGGCAAGCCAAGGAAGAAGCTGACTGCACGGGTGCTGAAATGGTCGATGTCGTCCAGATCGAATACGCCGGGCTTGACCGCATTGGCCATCGAGAACAGCACTTCGCCGTTGCCAGCCATGCTTTCGTGACGGTGGAAAATGTCCATTTCGCCAAAACGCAGACCGCTTTCCAGAATGTTCTGCAGCAACGCTGGGCCCTTGAAGCCGCTTTCGTTGCGCGAGATCACGCTGATGACCAGTACTTCTTCTACCGGTGGCAGGTCCTTGTCTTCGGTGATGCGCTGGGCCGGTTTATCATCCGGGAAATCGTCGTCACGCGCCGTGAACAGGCTCGGGCCATCCAGATCAAGGTTCAGATCGCCCTGCTGCGGCTCGTCCTTGCGCTTCTTGTCACCCCGTTTTTCGCTGCCGGCACCGCGCTTGTTGTCACGCGGGTTGGCGCTCATCGACGGCAAATCATGCTCGTCAAGTTGCGGCTCCTTGTGCGTGTCCAGCACACGCGGCGGGCCCAGCACTTCGGCAGACGTGGTTTCTTCTTCATCCGGAAGGTTGGAGAAGCTCCGATCCAGCCTGAATTTCAATTTGCCCTTGCCGCCGCGCATACGGCGCCAGCCATCAAAGAGAATACCGGCAATGACTATTATGCCGATGACGATCAGCCACTCGCGCAGACCGATTTCCATGTAATCCAGTGCCTCTAATGAAGAAATCTGAAAATAAGGGCCTAAACCCCTTTAATACGTGGTGCCAAGTCTATGTTCTGACTGGCATTTTGCCCACATGAAAATAAAAAAAGTGGCCACTAAACTAGCACGACCAAAGGCAACTTTACACCGTCTGTTACCTCTCTTCGCTGTGCATATTGCCATCTATCGTACAAACGTCACATTTTCACAGCGCAATTCTGCGTTTTCGCCGCCGTAACGAGCCCGACTCAAGCATCCACCAACGCCATGGCCTGCTCGACGTCCACCGCTACCAGCCTTGAACAGCCGGGCTCGTGCATCGTCACCCCCATCAGTTGATCGGCCATTTCCATGGCGATCTTGTTGTGGGTGATGTAGATGAACTGCACAGTTTGTGACATTTCTTTCACCAACCGCGCATACCGTACCACGTTGGCGTCATCCAGTGGCGCATCGACCTCGTCAAGCATGCAGAACGGTGCAGGATTGAGCTTGAAGATGGCAAAAACCAGTGCCAGCGCCGTCAGTGCTTTTTCCCCACCCGACAGCAAATGGATGGTGCTGTTCTTCTTGCCAGGAGGACGCGCCATGATTGTCACCCCTGTATCGAGTAAATCTTCGCCTGTCAGTTCCAAATAAGCAGAGCCACCACCGAAAACTTTCGGGAAAAGTGCTTGAATTCCGCTATTTATCTGATCGAAGGTATCTTTGAAGCGGTTTCGGGTTTCCTTGTCGATCTTGCGAATGACGTTTTCCAGCGTGTCGAGCGCTTCTACCAGATCGGCGTCCTGCGCATCCAGATAACGCTTGCGCTCGGATTGCTGTTGATACTCGTCGATGGCAGCGAGGTTGATCGCGCCCAGACGCTGAATGCGCCCGGCGATGCTTTCCAGTTGCTGCTCGGCGGCCTGCTCGCTGGCTTCCGATGTCAGGGTGGCGAGCACGCCGTGCAGGTCGTAGCCGTCTTCGTGCAACTGGTCCTGCAACGCGGTGCGGCGCACGCTCAGCGCTTGCCACTCCAGGCGTTGCTGCTCGAGCTGACCACGCAGCAGCTGCGATTGCTGCTCGGCCTGAGTACGGCGCTTCTCTGCTTCACGCAGTTCACGGTCGGCGTCTTCGAGTGCGTTCTTGGCGATGCGCATTTCGTCATCGACCACCATGCGCCGCTCCAGCAGCTCTTCAAGCTTGAGACGCAGCTCTTCAAGCGGCGCCTCGCCCTCCTCCAGGTTCAGGCTCAGTTGTTCGCGTTTTTCCGTCAGCCTTTCAGACTGCATGCGCAGGCGCTCCAGCGCCTGACGTGTCGACTCGTATTGCGCCTTGATCGAGCCCAGGCGCACCGCCAACTGGTGGCTGTGGTCCTTGTGCTGCCGCGCGTCCTGACGTATCCGGTCCAGACGCTCGCGCAGCGCATCACGCTGGGCCTGGAGCACTTCGCGCTGTTCGGTATCCAGCGCCATCGAATCCAGTGCGTCCTGCAGTTGCAGGCGCGACTCACCCAGGTGCTCATGCTCGACGGAACGCTGCTCGCCCAGCTCGGCCAGCTCTTCGTCCAGACGCGTGCGGCGCAGGGTCAACTGCTCGACTTTGACCCTGGCGGCCGACAGCTGCGCCTTGAGTTCGCTTTGCTGACGGGTTTCGTCCTGCACCCGACGACGCAGTTGCTCGCGGGCGTCTTCCTGCTGCGACTGTTGCTCACGCAGGCTCAGCAATTGCTCTTCAAGCGTGGCCAGGGTCGCTTCGCGCTCGTCGCGCTCCAGCCCCAGCCGCTGCAATTCCTGCCCGCGCGCCAACACGCCGCTCTGCGCTTCGCTGGCACGTCGTACCCGCAAAAAGTGCCGGCCGACCCAGTAACCGTCGCGGCTGATCAGGCTTTGCCCGGCGCTCAGTTGCATACGGCGCGCCAGCGCTTCGTCCAGATTCTCGACCGGAATCACCTGACCCAGCCAGGCCGCCAGATCGACCGTGCTTTCGACCTTTTCCAGCAAGCTGCCCGGCACGCGGACCGTGTCGGCACTGGCACTGAGCAGGCGCAGATCACCCTGCTCAAAGTTGGCCAGATCGAGCCCGTCGAAATCATCGACCAGCACTGCCTGCAAATCGGCACCCAGCACCGTTTCGACTGCCAGCTCCCAGCCCGCCTCGACGCTCAGCCCCTCGGCCAGGCGCGGGCGCTCGGCCAATTGCTGATCACGCAGCCATTCGGCGGTGCCAGTATCCGGATCGAGCGCAGCCTGTTGCAGGGCTTCCAGTGAGGCCAGTCGGCCGTTGAGGCGTTGCAGCTCGCCCTGGGCCTGCTGCTGTGCGTGACTGGCGTTCTGCAGGGCCTCGCGCAATTGCTCCAGACGCTCGACCGCTAGCTCTTCACCCATGTGCAGTTCTTCGAGGGTCATGTCTCGGGTCGCGAGGTCTTCGCTCAATTCGAGAATGGCCGCGTCTTCCGGGTCGGCCGTCAGCAGTTGACGTTCCTCGGCCAGACGTCGCTGGCGCTCGGCCAGACGCTCGATGCTCTGTTCCAGTTGCTGAATACGGGATTGCTGAACCTGCGCCTGACGCTGTGGCTCGGCGGACTGCTGGTTGAAGACGTCCCACTGCTCCTGCCAGCCCTGCATCGCCGACTCGGCATCTTCCAGCGCAATGGCCGATTCCTCGGCGGCGGCGCTGGTCATTTCCTGCTCGGGCTCAAGCATTTCCAGCTCTTCGCCCAGGGTGGCGAGCAAGGTGCTGTCGTGGCCCAGATGCGATTCGGTTTCCAGACGGGCGCGCTCGGCTTCGCGCAGGTCGTCCTGCAACTGGCGCAGGCGCTGCTGACCGTGCTGAATGCTCTGCTCCACACGGGCGATGTCGCCGCCCACTGAATAGAAGCGCCCCTGCACCAGATTGAAGCGCTCGGACAGGTCATGATGCCCGTCGCGCAGCCGCTCGATGCTGGCATCTGCGCTGCGCTGATCGGCCACCAGTGCCTCGAAACCGACTTCCTGATTGCCGATCACCGCCTCGCGCTGACCTACCTGCTCATTCAATGCCTGCCAGCGCAGGGCTGACAGTTGCGCCTTCAACTGGCGCTCTTCGGCCTTGTATTCCTGATACTTCTCGGCAGCCTGAGCCTGGCGGTGCAAGCGCTCCAGCTGGCGCTCGAGTTCTTCGCGAAGGTCAGTCAGGCGCGCGAGGTTTTCGTGAGTACGGCGGATACGGTTTTCGGTTTCCCGACGGCGCTCCTTGTACTTGGAGATGCCGGCGGCTTCTTCGATGAAGTTGCGCAGGTCCTCGGGCTTGGCTTCGATCAGCTTGGAGATCATGCCCTGCTCGATGATCGAGTAGCTGCGCGGCCCCAGGCCGGTGCCGAGGAAGATGTCGGTGATGTCGCGACGACGGCACTTGGTGCCGTTCAGGTAATAGCTGTTCTGGCTGTCGCGGGTGACTTTGCGGCGAATGGAGATTTCTGCGTAGGCCGCGTACTCGCCGACCAGCGTGCCGTCGGAGTTGTCGAAGACCAGCTCGATGCTCGCCTGGCTGACCGGCTTGCGGCTGGTCGAGCCGTTGAAAATGACGTCGGTCATGGACTCGCCGCGCAGGTTCTTGGCCGAGCTTTCGCCCATGACCCAGCGCACAGCGTCGATAATATTGGATTTGCCACACCCGTTGGGGCCGACGACAGCCGCCATGTTGCTGGGGAAGTTCACCGTGGTGGGGTCGACGAAAGATTTGAACCCCGCCAGCTTGATGCACTTCAGGCGCATGCGTCAGCTCGCTTCCAGAGCGGACAGCACGAGCTGGCAACTGCGCTGACAGTAGCGGGTCAGCACCACGCGAATCTGCGCCAGATCGCGCGCCAGGACGGCGGCGAGCATGTCACCGAACAGCGCCAGATACTCGCTCATTTCAGCCTTGCGCTGCTCAAGCGCCAGAAAATAGCTGCGACTCATCGAAGGCTGAAGGTTCTCGACGGTTTCTTCAAGGTACAGGTTGTTGGCGAACGGATAGGCCGCGCGCATCACGTTGAAGCTCTCTTCGACGAACATCCTGACGTCCTGCTGCTCGAAACTGGCCTGCAGGCGCTGCTGGCGCTGCTGGCACTGCAGAAACGGCGCGAGGTCGTCTTCGCTCTGCCAGCGCTCGGCCACGGCATTGGCCAGCAGGATGTACAGCTCGCTCATCAGGTTGCACAGGCTGGTGACGTTGTGGGCATTGAGCACGGTCACTTGTGCGCCACGACGCGGCAGAATCACCACCAAATGACGGCGTTCGAGAATTAGCAATGCTTCGCGCACAGAGCCACGACTGACGTTCAACGCCTGTGTGACTTTCTGCTCCTGAATGCGCTCTCCAGGCTTGAGCTCGCCGCGAATGATCCGCTCGGCAAGGTGATGAGCAATTTGCTCAGCGAGGCTGTCCGGGGCCTTGAACGTCATGACTATCCTTCAAAAAAGCTGTTCTGCATGCAAGTCGCGGAGTGTATCGCAACCGATGCGGGTGGCGCAGGGCCATAGAAGAGGAAACTGGCACGAAATACGCAAAACCTTGAATTATCCGCAGCCCGAACCACTGAAGCCTGCGCAAGCGTGATCGGAAAGACGAGGGAAAGCCGATTTCCTGACTTGAGAGTCAGAAACAAATTGACCCAATTGGCAGAGCTGATAGATTCATCGATATGTCTGATGACAATACATGTGAGGGCTTTGCGCCGTGATTCAGTTCCTTTTGAACCAAGAGCTAAAAACCGAGCGCAGCCTGAATCCGAACATGACTGTGCTGACCTACCTGCGAGAGCAGGCACACAAGCCCGGTACCAAGGAAGGCTGCGCCAGCGGCGACTGTGGCGCCTGTACGGTGGTCGTCGGCGAGCTGCACAGCGACGCAGACGGCCAGCAACAACTGCGCTATCGCAGCGTCAATTCATGCCTGACCTTTGTCGCCTCGCTACACGGCAAGCAGTTGATCAGCGTTGAAGACCTCAAGCACCAAGGCCAGTTGCACAGCGTGCAAAAGGCGATGGTCGAATGCCATGGCTCGCAGTGCGGCTTTTGCACGCCGGGGTTTGTGATGTCGCTGTTTGCCCTGCAAAAGAACAGCAGCGATGCCAACGCGCATCAGGCCCATGAAGCATTGGCCGGCAACTTGTGCCGCTGCACCGGTTATCGTCCTATTCTGGCCGCTGCCGAGCAGTCTTGCAGCCAGCGTGTGCCAGACCAGTTCGATCAGCGCCAGGCGCAGACCATTGAGCGCCTGCGTGCGATCACGCCAAGTCAGACCGGCGAACTCAACGACGGCGAAAAACACTGCCTGATCCCGCTGACCGTGGCCGACCTCGCCGATCTGTACCAGGCCAACCCGCAGGCGCGTCTATTGGCGGGCGGCACCGACCTGGCGCTGGAAGTCACACAATTCCACAAAGCACTGCCCGCGATGATTTACGTTGGGCACATCGCGGAGATGAAGCGCGTCGAACGCTTCGACGACCGCCTGGAGATCGGCGCAGCCACGCCACTGACCGATTGCTACGCGGCGCTGACGGCGCAATACCCGGACTTCGGCGAGCTGCTGCAGCGCTTTGCCTCGCTGCAGATCCGCAATCAGGGCACGCTGGGCGGCAACATCGGCAATGCCTCCCCCATCGGCGACTCCCCGCCGCTGCTGATCGCCCTCGGTGCACAGATCGTGCTGCGCAAAGGCGACACCCGGCGCACGCTGGCGCTGGAAGATTATTTCATCGACTACAAGGTCACCGCCCGCCAGCCAGGCGAGTTCATCGAGAAGATCATCGTGCCGACCGCCAACCCCCGGCAGGTCTTCCGGGCCTATAAAGTCTCAAAGCGCCTGGACGACGATATTTCTGCGGTGTGTGCGGCGTTTCGTCTGAATATAGAAGGCGGCGTGATCCGCGAAGCGCGTGTGGCCTATGGCGGCATGGCGGCGATTCCGAAACGTGCAGAGGCCTGCGAGCGGGCCTTGGTCGACCAGCCATGGAACAACGAAACCGTCGAACAGGCCTGCGCTGCACTGAAAGAAGATTTCAGCCCGCTGTCGGATTTTCGCGCCAGCAAGGAGTACCGCCTGTTGAGCGCGCAGAACCTGCTGCGCAAGTATTTCATCGAATTGCAGACCCCGGCCATCGCAACGCGGGTGACCGACTATGTCTGAGCATTCCTCCCCCCTCACCCAGGCCGACATGCTGGCCCTGTTTCAACAGGACCTGAGCACTGGCGTCGGCCGCAGCGTCAAGCACGACAGCGCCGACAAACATGTGTCCGGCGAAGCGGTGTACATCGATGATCGCCTTGAGTTTCCCAATCAACTGCACGTTTACGCGCGTCTCTCGGACCGAGCCCATGCGCGCGTCATCAGCATCGATACCACGCCCTGCTACGCCTTTGAAGGCGTAAGAATTGCGATTACCCATGAAGACATTCCCGGTCTGAAAGACATCGGCCCGCTGCTGCCCGGCGACCCGTTGCTGGCCATCGACAAGGTGGAATTCGTCGGCCAGCCGGTGCTTGCGGTTGCCGCGCGGGATCTGGACGTCGCGCGTCAGGCAGCGATGGCGGCAATCATCGAATATGAAGACCTGGAGCCGGTGCTGGATGTGGTTCAGGCCCTGCGCCAGAAGCATTTCGTGCTCGACAGCCACACCCACAAGCGCGGCGATTCGGCGACGGCTCTACAAGGTGCGACCCACCGTTTGCAGGGCAACCTGCACATTGGCGGCCAGGAACATTTTTACCTGGAAACCCAGATCTCCTCGGTCATGCCGACTGAAGACGGCGGCATGATTGTCTATTGCTCGACCCAGAACCCCACGGAAATCCAGAAGCTGGTGGCCGAGGTGCTGAACGTACCGATGAACCGCATCGTGGTCGATATGCGGCGCATGGGCGGTGGCTTCGGCGGCAAGGAAACCCAAGCGGCCAGCCCGGCGTGCCTGTGCGCAGTAATTGCGCGGCTGACCGGTCAGCCGACCAAGATGCGCCTGCAACGCTTCGAAGACATGCAGATGACCGGCAAGCGCCACCCGTTCTACATCGAATACGACGTGGGCTTTGACGATAGCGGTCGCCTGCAAAGCATCCAACTCGATCTGGCCGGCAACTGCGGCTATTCGCCAGACCTGTCGGCCTCGATTGTCGACCGCGCGATGTTCCATGCCGACAACGCCTATTACTTGGGCGAAGCGACCATCAACGGCCATCGCTGCAAGACCCACACGGCGTCCAACACCGCGTACCGGGGCTTTGGCGGCCCGCAAGGCATGGTAGCCATCGAAGAAGTGATGGACTGTATCGCGCGTTTTCTCGGCAAGGACCCATTGGCGGTACGCAAGGCCAACTACTACGGCAAGACCGAGCGCAACGTCACCCATTACTACCAGACCGTCGAGCACAACCTGCTGGAAGAAATGACGGCGGATCTGGAACAGAGCAGCCAGTACGCCGAGCGCCGCGAGGCCATCCGGGATTTCAACGCCAGCAGCCCGATCCTGAAAAAAGGCCTGGCGCTGACGCCGGTCAAATTCGGCATATCGTTCACCGCCAGCTTTCTCAATCAGGCGGGGGCGCTGATTCATATCTACACCGATGGCAGCATCCACCTGAACCACGGCGGCACAGAGATGGGCCAGGGTTTGAACACCAAGGTCGCGCAAGTTGTGGCTGAAGTGTTTCAAGTTGATATCGACCGCATCCAGATCACCGCGACCAACACCGACAAGGTGCCGAACACCTCCCCGACGGCGGCATCCAGCGGCACTGACCTGAACGGCAAGGCGGCGCAAAATGCCGCTGAAATCCTCAAGCAGCGTCTGGTTGAATTTGCCGCGCGGCATTACCAAGTGGCAGAAACCGAGGTCGAGTTTCGTAACGGCCATATACGGATCGGTGAGAGTGTCCTGCCCTTTGCCGAGTTGGCTCAACAGGCGTGGATGGGGCAGGTGTCGCTGTCCAGTACCGGTTATTACAAGACGCCGAAGATTTTCTACGACCGCAGCCAGGCGCGTGGCCGGCCGTTCTACTACTATGCGTTCGGTGCGGCCTGCGTCGAGGTGATCGTCGACACGCTGACCGGTGAATACAAGACCTTGCGCACCGACATCCTGCATGACGTCGGCGCGTCGCTGAACCCGGCCATCGACATCGGCCAGGTCGAAGGCGGCTACATTCAGGGCGCTGGCTGGCTGACCACCGAAGAGCTGGTGTGGAACGACAAAGGCAAACTGGTGACCAGCGGCCCGGCGTCATACAAGATTCCGGCGGTGGCCGACATGCCGCTGGACTTGCGCGTAACACTTGTCGAAAACCGCAAGAACCCGGAAGACACGGTGTTCCATTCCAAGGCCGTGGGTGAGCCACCGTTCATGCTCGGCATCGCGGCGTGGTGCGCGATCAAGGACGCCGTTGCGAGCCTCGGTGGCTATCGCCATCAACCGAACATCGACGCCCCGGCGACGCCGGAAAAGGTGCTATGGGGGTGTGAGCAGATGCGTCAGAAAAGCCGGGCGGGTTGTGTATCGACTGAGCGATCCGAGTCGATTGTTTCAGGTGCTGTGCCGGCCTCTTCGCGAGCAAGCGAAGCGTCGCCCGGCTCGCTCTCACATGCTGCTTCTGCAGTTGCATCTCCCCCCGTGGGAGCGAGCTTGCTCGCGAAAGCGTCAGTTCAGAATGACGCCAATCGGGAGCAAAAATGAATAACTGGATCAGCGCCCTGGCCGAGCTTCAGGCCCGCAGCGAACCGGGCATTCTGGTGACCATCATCGAAGAGCTGGGCTCTACGCCGCGCAATGCCGGCTCGAAAATGGTGGTCTGCGCCGAGCGCATCTACGACACCATCGGCGGCGGGCATCTGGAATACAAGGCCATGGAAATCGCCCGCGAAATGCTCGCCAGCGGCATGCGACAGACGCGGCTCGAACGCTTCAACCTCGGCGCGAGCCTTGGTCAGTGCTGCGGCGGCGTCAACGTGCTGCTGTTCGAACCGATGGGTGAGCCAGTCGCACACATCGCAGTGTTCGGCGCCGGTCATGTCGGCCGTGCGCTGGTGCCGTTGCTGGCCAGCCTGCCCTGCCGGGTACGCTGGATCGACGCCCGCGAGCACGAATTCCCCGAATCAATGCCCGAAGGCGTGCTGAAAATCGTCAATGACGAGCCGGTCGATGAGGTCGCGCAGTTGCCGGTCGGCACTTACTGCATCGTCATGACCCACAACCATCAGCTCGACCTGGAACTGACCGCCGCCATCCTCAAGCGCGGGGATTTCGGCTATTTCGGGCTGATCGGCTCGAAAACCAAGCGGGTCAAGTTCGAGCACCGCTTGCGTGAACGCGGTTTCGACGCCAGCCTGCTGCAACGCATGCGCTGCCCGATGGGCCTGGCCGAGGTCAAAGGCAAACTGCCCATCGAGATTGCGGTCTCCATCGCCGCCGAAGTCATCGCCACCTATAACGTCAGCTTCGGCCAGCACAGTGCCAACGCCGAACCTATCGCCAGACTGCTGCCTGCGTCACGTCGCAGCCAGTCGCAATAGCCGCAGTCAGTCACAACGAGAATGCCATGAGTTCAGTTTCCAACCGTAAGGCCTACCGCGCCGCCATCGTTCACAGCATTGCCGACCCGGCTGAAGTGGCGATTGAAGCGTCTTATGAATATTTCGCCGACGGCCTGCTGCTGGTCGAGGATGGCAAGATCGTTGCGCTGGGCCATGCTGCCGGCCTGCTGGGCAGCATGGGCAGTGACGTGGAGCTGATCGAGTATCAGGACGCGCTGATCACGCCAGGCTTCATCGACACGCACATTCACCTGCCGCAAACCGGCATGATCGGCGCGTATGGCGAGCAATTGCTGGACTGGCTGAACACCTACACCTTCCCCTGCGAAAGCCAGTTCGCCGACCCCGAGCATTCGGCCGAGGTGGCGGATATCTTCATCAAGGAATTGCTGCGCAACGGCACCACCACGGCGCTGGTGTTCGGCAGCGTGCACAAAGAGTCGGTGGAGGCATTTTTCAGTGCGGCGCAGGCGCTTGATCTGCGCATGATCGCCGGCAAGGTGATGATGGACCGCAACGCACCGGATTATCTGGTCGATACGCCAGAATCCGGCTACGCCGACAGCAAGGCGCTGATCGAACGCTGGCATGGCAAGGGTCGCCTGAGCTATGCCGTGACCCCGCGCTTCGCACCGACCAGCAGCCTGGAACAGCTGAGCCTGGCGGGCCAGCTGTTGACTGAATACCCCGGTTTGTACATGCAGACCCACATCAGCGAAAACCTTCAGGAAATCGAGTGGGTCAAGGCGCTGTTTCCGGAGCGCAAGCACTACCTGGACGTTTACGACCACTTCAACCTGTTGAGCGAACGCTCTGTGTTTGCCCACGGCGTGCACCTGTGCGACGAGCAATGCGCGCGGCTGGCGCAAACCGGCTCGGCCATCGCCTTCTGCCCGACCTCCAACCTGTTTCTGGGCAGCGGCCTGTTCAACCTGCCGATGGCCGAGAAGCACAAAGTCAATGTCGGCCTGGGCACCGATGTGGGCGGCGGGACCAGCTTTTCGATTCTGCAGACGCTGAACGAAGCCTACAAGGTCATGCAAATGCAGGGCGCACGCCTGAGCCCGTTCAAGTCACTGTTCCTGGCGACCCTGGGCGGCGCACAGGCGCTGCGCCTGGAAGACAAGGTCGGCAGCCTGAAACCGGGCAACGAGGCCGACTTTCTGGTGCTCGATTACAACGCCACACCGCTGCTGTCGTACCGGCTGAAGCAGGCGAAAGGCATTGAAGAGATTCTGTTTGTGCTGATGACGATTGGTGATGACCGGACGGTGAAGCAGACCTGGTCGGGTGGGCGGCTGGTGCATGAGCGGGGTTGAACTCTCGTCTCTCACACGCCAGTGGACGATAGTGATTTATCGTTCCCTACGCTCCGCGTGGGAATGCAGGTCGCGACGCTCTGCGTCGCCAAAGAGGACGCAGAGCGTCCCGAACGGCATGCGACAATCTCGAGATC
>NZ_ATDK01000350.1 GCF_000444135.1 Pseudomonas avellanae BPIC 631 | reverse complement strand
GCTCCGTTTCCGGCCCGACTTCGTCGAATTCCTTCGCCCTGTCACTTACACTGCGCTCTGCGTCGTCAGTGCCATCGTGATAAAAAAGCGCTTTTATGGGCAGTGTGTGACCGACCTTACCCCGCCAGGCTAGCCTGCAACTTGAGCTGCACCTGTTCGCCCGGGTTCAGGCTGAAGGCATCACCAGAGCCTGAGGCGGCTTCCACGCGTACGAAGCCTGTGGTTTCACTTCCGCAGACACCCAGCAGCGGTCTGCTGCCGGGGTGCCAGACCACGGTGCTGGTGCTGTCGCCGGTGTCGATGTTCAGTTTGCGTTGCCAGGTCGGGTCCTGGAGCTGCAAGGCGCCCGCATGTTCAAAAACTCGCTGACAGCCGCCCACCACGCGCAGTTCGCCTTGTTGCTGACAGGCCTGCCGACTGAGTTCGTCATAGCCCTGGGCGCCATCGAGCCCTTCCAGTGCGACCTCGGCAACATCGCTGATCCGCCAATACGCATGCAGCGCATGGCTGAAATGACAAGGCTCGCTGTCCTCGTGAGAGGTGCTCAGGCGCAGTTCCATGCCCTGCCCCAACTCGGCGTGCAGATCGACCTGCCAGTCCCACAGCTGCAAGCGCCAGTGCAGGCTGACGCCCTCTTCGCTCTCGCGGCTGTCGATCAGCTTCCAGTCCAACAAACGCCCCCAGCCATGCGCTGGCCAGCC
Source organism: Pseudomonas avellanae BPIC 631 (assembly GCF_000444135.1). Lineage (GTDB taxonomy): Bacteria > Pseudomonadota > Gammaproteobacteria > Pseudomonadales > Pseudomonadaceae > Aquipseudomonas > Aquipseudomonas avellanae. Next base: position 20,519 of record NZ_ATDK01000350.1, on the reverse strand, counting down.
GCTTTCCCCCGGATGGCGCCCGTACCATGGCCAACACACCGGCACGCCACCGCGAATAGCGCCCACTTGCGGCCATTGTGCGGCGCACCAAAGCCAGGGCTTCTGGCCGTGCGGCTGAAAGTGCAGCAACTGCGCGCCCTGGCGACTGAACACCGCCTGGCATTGCGGATGGTCGATGACCAGAACGTCGCGCAGCTGATAGCGCTCCCACTCGAAAGTCGGTCTGGCACGCAGGGATCGGAAGAAGCGTTGCAATGGATGCTCAGGCAGTTGCGCGTCGTGAGAGGTCATCGCCAATCGCGTCCCTGAAAAATAAAGAGGTGAACCCTAAAAAAAAACGGGCAGCCAGCAGGCTGCCCGCAAAGCACACACGACCCTTGATCGCGTTAAGCGTCAATCAATACTCAGAACTTCGATTGAATCTTGATGCCCGCCACAATCGCATCATCAACCTGATCTACGCCGCCAGGATGCTTGATGAACTGCAGGTTGGGACGCACGGTCAGCCAGTTGGTGACGTGGAAGCCGTAGTAGATTTCCGAGTTGTACTCAGTGCTCTGCACCGGCAGGTAGCCAGGGTTGTCAAAGTCGTTGATGCCGCTGATCTGGTTGGCCAGACGCACGCGATCCTGCACATCGTCGTTGACGTGGATACGGGCAATACCGACACCGATGTCATCCTTCGGACGCGAATTGAACGGACCTTTGTAGGTCAGACCGATCTGCTGGTAGTTATCAACGAAGTTGGTTTCCTTGTCATGCACAGTGGCGTTGGCAAAGATGCTCAGACCGCGTGACGCATCGCCGTTGTGAGAGGTCAATTGTTGCTGAGCCACAACCCACCAGCCGTGCTTGCTATCATGCGACTTGAACGCAGCGCCGGTAACCGCTTGCGGCTGGCCGTTTACGTCTTCATAGACGTCATCGGCATTCGGCGTGCTTTTGTAGTAGCCGACACGGTATTCACCAGGCAGCGAATTGACGGTCGGTGTCCAGACCAGTTCGACCGGCAGGATCATGCCTTTGGTGCCGCTGCCGCTGAGTTTGAAGCCGTTGCCGGTTTCCAGGTTGGACGGGTTCTGCTCGTAGACACCCACTTGTGCGTAAACTTCCGGCGTGATGTTGTACTTCACGCGCAGGGCCCACTGGCTGATTGGCCAGTTGTACCAGGTGTTCACGTAGTTGCCGACCTGCGAGCCGCAGAACGACAGGTTCTGGAAGTCGCACGGGAAGCTGTTGAAGTCTTCGCCCGGTCCGAAACGACCGGCCTTGACGTCCAGCGCGCCATCAAAATACTTCTGCTTGACCCACATTTGCGTCAGACGCCAGGTCTGACCGCGACCCCAGACTTCCTGCGAGGAACTGAGCGTGCCGGCACGAGGATCGCCGATTCGGTCATTGGAGATATTGCGACCGCTACGTTCGGTGATTGCCAGCTTGAACTCTGCGTCCTGCCAGCCTAGAACTTTCTGCAAATCGACCTTCATGCCCAGCGCGAACTGATCGCTGTAGCGGCCGGTGGTGTCGTCGTTGGAGCCGCCTTTCAGGTTGCTGGCCATCTCGGAAACGTATTCCAGCGAGAAGTCATAACCCTTGTCGAGCAGTCGGGTACGTTCGCCGTTCCAGTCGCCCGTCATCCACGGCGAATCGGCAGCAAATGCTTCGGCAGCGTGAACATTGCCTGCCAGCCCCATCGCGCCCAGCACCGACAACGTGCTCACCAATTGAAACCGGGAAAGCGATTTACCTTTGTTGATCTTCTTCATCCCATCAATCCTCGTTTTATTGTTATTAGCTTTGGTAGACGTCTTGCTTCGTTCACTGCTTGTGTCCACTGCTTACATCCAGTACCGGGCCGTTCAAGTGTGGCAGTCAACGGCCGGCCAGCGGTGCTCGGTATTGAATCAATCTATCACTTGCGGTTCAACTGGGAGACGTTGTTTACCCGCTCGGATGAGGGTGACTGCCCTAAAACCCCCAGACGCTCGCCGCTCTTGGCGTCGAAAATCAGCACCTTGGACGGGTCAAATTGCAGCGTCAGGCTCTCGCCCACCTGCGGCGCGACATCCGGGGCAAGACGACAGCACACCTTGCTCTGGTTCAGCGTGACAAACACCAGTGTATCCGGGCCGGTAGGCTCAGTGACTTGCACTTCGGCACGAATGGTCGGCAAGCTACTTTGCTCGCCGCCCGCCAGCATAATCTGTTCCGGGCGAATACCCAGAATGATTTCGCGATCTTCAAGCCCTGCATCGGCAACGCCCACTGGCAGCTCGCAACGTGCCTGTCCACTGTCGAGCAGCGCAACCAGTTGGCCATCCTTGCGTTGCAGCCGCAACGGAATGAAGTTCATGGGCGGCGAGCCAATGAAGCTGGCCACGAACAGATTGGCAGGGTCGTTGTAAATCTGCTTGGGCGTACCGAACTGCTGGACGATGCCGTCTTTCATGACTGCCACTTTGTCGCCCAGCGTCATCGCCTCGATCTGATCGTGGGTCACGTAGACCGTGGTGGTTTTCAGGCGTTGATGCATCAGCTTCATTTCAGTACGCATCTCGACCCGCAGCTTGGCGTCGAGGTTGGACAGCGGTTCGTCGAACAGATAAATCTTCGGCCGACGCGCCAGGGCACGGCCCATCGCCACACGCTGCTGCTGACCACCGGACATCTGCCCGGGCTTGCGATTGAGCAGGTGCTCGATTTGCAGCAGCTTGGCAACGCGAGCGACTTCTTCGTCGATAGCGGCTTGCGGCATCTTGCGAATCTTGAGCCCGAACGAGATGTTTTCGCGCACGGTCATGGTCGGGTACAGCGCGTAGGACTGAAACACCATCGCGATGTCACGGTCTTTCGGGCTGGTACCGCTGACATCTTCGCCATCGATGAGGATCGCCCCGCCGCTGATGCTTTCAAGCCCGGCGATGCAGTTCATCAGGGTGGATTTGCCGCAACCGGACGGGCCGACAAGAATCAGAAACTCGCCATCCTTGATCGACAGTTCGATGTTCTTGAGCGTGTCCGGCAAGTTGCTGCCGTAGGTCTTGTTGACGTTGCGTAATTCGAGAGTCGCCATGATTACCCCTTGACCGCGCCGGCCGTGAGCCCACGCAGGAAATACTTGCCAGCCAGTACGTAGACCAGCAGTGTCGGCAGCCCGGCGATCATCGCCGCCGCCATGTCAACGTTGTATTCCTTGGCGCCTGTGCTGGTGTTGACCAGATTGTTCAGCGCCACGGTGATCGGCTGAGAGTCGCCGCTTGAGAACACAACGCCGAACAGGAAATCATTCCAGATCTGGGTGAATTGCCAGATAAGGCAGACCATCACAATGGGCGTGGACATCGGCAGAATGATGCGCCCGAAGATCGTGAAAAACCCGGCACCGTCCAATCGCGCCGCCTTGACCAGCGCATCGGGAATGCTGACGTAGTAATTACGGAAGAATAGCGTGGTGAACGCCAGCCCGTAGACCACATGGACGAACACCAGCCCGACGGTCGTGTTGGCCAGCCCCATCTTGCCCAGCGTGAAGGACGCCGGCAGCAGCACTGTCTGGAACGGCAGGAAGCAACCGAACAGCAGAAGACCGAAGAACAGCTGCGAGCCCTTGAAACGCCACATCGACAGCACATAGCCATTGAGCGCACCGATCGCGGTGGAGATGATCACAGCCGGAACGGTGATCTTGATCGAGTTCCAGAAATAGCCGTCGACCAGGTCCCACGCCTTGATCCAGCCCACCGCAGTGACTACGCCAGGCCAGCTCAGCAGGTTGCCGGTGCCGATGTCTTCGGGGGTCTTGAAGCTGGTGAACAACATCACCACCAGCGGTACCAGATAAATCAGGCAGGCCAGTATCAGCACGGCGTAAATCAGGATACGGCTGAAGCTGATGCCGGGTTTGCCAATATGACTAGTCATGGCGTTTGGCCCTCAGCTCGGAATAAAGGTACGGCACCAGAATCGCCAGGATTGCGCCGAGCATCAGAATCGCGCTCGCCGAACCCATGCCCATCTGGCCGCGACTGAACGTGAAGGAATACATGAACATTGCAGGCAGGTCCGACGAGTAACCCGGGCCACCGGCCGTCATTGCCGCTACAAGGTCAAAACTCTTGATGGCGATATGCGCCAGAATCATCACCGCGCTGAAAAACACCGGGCGCAGACTCGGCAACACAACGCGCCAGTAGATCATCGGCAGGCTCGCGCCATCCATCTGGGCCGCACGAATGATCGACTGGTCAACGCCCCGCAGGCCCGCCAGAAACAGTGCCATGACAAAGCCCGAAGACTGCCACACAGCAGCAATGACCAGGCAGTACACAACGCGATCCGGGTCAACCAGCCAGTCGAGGCGGAAACCTTCCCAACCCCAGTCGCGCAGCATCTTGTCCAGACCAAGGCCCGGATTGAGCAGCCACTTCCAGGCCGTACCGGTGACGATCATCGAGAGCGCCATCGGGTACAGATAAATAGTGCGAATCACGCCTTCGCGACGGATACGCTGATCCAGCAGGATAGCCAGCAGCACGCCGATCAGCAGGCTGATGGCGATGAACATGCCGCCAAACACAGCAAGGTTCTTGCTCGCCACCCACCAACGGTCGTTGTCCATCAGGCGCGCATATTGCGCCAGGCCGACCCATTTGTAGGACGGCAGGAACGTCGAGTTGGTGAACGACAGCGCAAATGTCCAGAGGATGTAGCCATAGAAACCCACCAGCACGATGAACATGCTGGGTGCCAGCACCAGTTTAGGTAGCCAGCGTTGCAGCGCATCCATTGGCGAGGCTTTGCTGTTCGCAGCGACAGAGCTCATCGGGAGTATCCCATCCGGTGTATCGAATCCAGGCCGCAGCCGCGGGTGAAATCAATGAAGGATTTCAACACCACGGACGGCGGTTATAGGCAATTAATAACGAATTACTGAGCTGACTTGACCGCGGTAGCAAGCTTCTTGGCTGTTTCTGCCGGGTCGGCTTTCGGGTCATTGATGTAGTTGGTGACCACATCAAAGAAAGCGCCCTGCACGGCCAGCGTGGTTGCCATGTTGTGCGCCATGCTCGGCTGCAGGCCGCCGGTTTTCGAGTCGGCCAGGAAGTCCTTGGCAGCGGTTTGCGCGCAAGAGTCGAAACCGTATTTGTTCATGTCGGCAAGCATGTCCTGGCGAACCGGGATCGAACCCTTGTTGATGCTGAAGACTTTCTGGAAGTCCTCACCCATCGCGACCTTGGCCAGATCCTGCTGAGCGGCAGTGGTGCCTTTGTCTTTCTGCTTGAACACCGCCAGCGAGTCGATGTTATAGGTGAAGGACTTGTCGGTGCCCGGGAAGGCTACGCACTGGTAGTCCTTGCCGGCGACTTTCTTGGCGGCGGTCCATTCGCTCTTGGCCCAGTCACCCATGATCTGCATGCCGGCCTTGCCATTGATGACCTTGGCTGCTTCCAGGTTCCAGTCCTGGCCCTTGCCGTCGGCATCCATGTAGGTAGCGACTTTTTTCAGTTCGGTCAGCGACTTGACCATGCCTTCACCGGTAAGCGCGCCCTTGTCGAGATCGACCAAAGCCTTCTTGTAGCCATCAGCGCCCATGACCGACAGCACAACAGCTTCAAACACGGTGCTGTCCTGCCAAGGCTGACCGCCGTGCGCCAGTGGAATGAAACCGGCTTTTTTCAGCTTGTCGCCCGCAGCATAGAATTCTTCGAGGGTGGTCGGTGCCTTGTCGATACCGGCTTTCTTGAAGACTTCCGGGTTGATCCACAGCCAGTTGACGCGGTGGATGTTCACCGGCACGGCCACGTAATCGCCATCATACTTCACGGTATCGGAGACTTTCTTGTCCAGCAGGGAGTCCCACTTTTCGGCCTTGGCGACGTCTTTCAGCGCGTCAGTGTCGAGCAGGCCGGTGGATGCCCATTCCTGGATATCAGGCCCTTTGATCTGGGCAACGCCTGGCGGGTTACCGGCAACCGCGCGGCTCTTGAGCACGGTCATGGCTGTGGAGCCACCGCCGCCCGCGATTGCGCCGTCTTTCCAGACGAAGCCGTCTTTTTCAACCTGGGCTTTCAGAACATCGACTGCAGCTTTTTCGCCACCCGACGTCCACCAGTGCACGACTTCAACAGTGCCTTTGGTTTCAGCGGCGGTAGCGCTCAGAGGGAACAACGAAGCGAGAGAGATGACAACGGCGAGACGTGACATGGAATTCATCTAATTGACCTTTCTTGTTGTTATGCATGAGCAAGTCTGATGCTTGCGCTTCGTGGGAGTCTAACCAAGCCAGACGACACGACAGTAACGAAGGGATGCGCGAATGTCACCAGATGGTTACATTCGCATCGAGCCCCCCGCGCAACGGGCCAAAAGCCACTAACGTGGAAAATTATTCCACGGTCCTCGGCAGGTACAACGTCACCCGCAACCCGCCGTCACGCAAGTTCTGCAGACTGACTTCGCCGCCGTGGCTGTGGGCAATGTTGCGGGCGATGCCCAACCCCAATCCATAACCCTGCTGCTGATTACCCGCCAGCCGAAAATGTGGCTCGAAGACGTGCTCCAAACGTTGTTCCGGTACGCCGGGGCCTTCGTCATCCACGTGCAGCACGAAAGCCTGCGCATCATCTTCGACTTTCAGATGTGCCCGATGGCCGTATTTGAGGGCATTGTCGATCAGGTTACCGATGCAGCGCATCAGCGCCAGCGGCTTGCCGGGATAGGCCGCCTGCGCCTCGCCCTGCTGCGTGACACGCCCGTCTCCATCGGCGGTCAGCCAGGGCTCGACCAGGCATTCAAGTAGCGCATTGAGGTCCACCGGCTCGATGTTTTCATGAATATCGGTGTCTTTGACGCATTGCAGCGCGCCTTTGACCAGCAACTCCAGTTCGTCCAGATCGCGGCTGAATTTGCGCTGCTGTTGTTCATCTTCGAGCAATTCGACCCGCAGCCGCAGGCGGGTGATCGGTGTGCGCAGATCATGGGAAATGGCACTGAACAACTGCCCGCGTTCGGTCAGGTAGCGACTGATCCGGGTGCGCATGGCGTTGAACGCCCGGCTGACCTCGACGACTTCACTGCCGCCGCCCTCGACCACAGGCTCCACATCCGCACCCAGCGACATGTCCCGCGCGGCCCGCGCCAGACGCTTGAGCGGGCGGCTCTGCCAGTGCACCAGCAAGCCGATGAACAACAACAGAAACGCGCTGGTCAGGACAATGAACGACACCTGTTGCAGGGGCAGTTCCTGTTCTTCCAGCGACGTATAGGGTTCGGGCAGCAAAGAGGCGATGTAGAACCACTCGCCGGGGGCCATTTCGATCTGCGTGACCAGCACCGGCGGGTTCACCGGCTCAAGCGTCAGCGCGTAATGCGCCCAGGAACGCGGCAGCTCGTCGAGCTTCAGGCCGCTGTTGAAAATTCGCAGTTCCTCGGGGCGGGCAAACCACACGGTGATGTCCGGGCCGCTGCCCAGGCGCTGACGCAATACTTCGCCGACCACGTCCAGCACTGCCTGTTTGCGGGGCGTGGGCTGCATGATCTGCATGTCCAGCGGGTGATCATTGAGCGACACCACAAAGCGCGTGCCGCCCATGCTGCGCAGTTGATCCAGCACCATTGGCCGGTAGGCCAGCGGCAGTGAACGAAAATAACTGACGCTGGCGGCCATCGAGTAAGCCAGGCTGCGCGCACTGGTGACCAGCCCTTCCATTTGCGTGGCGCGCAACTGCGACAGCCAGATCACGCTGGACAGCGCCTGGGCCATCAGCACCGCCAGCAACGTCAACAGCAGCATGCGCCCGAGCAACGAGCGCGGTAGCGGCAGGCCGGTTCGTTTCGGGCCTGCGGCAGGCGGATTAATAACCGTTGCTCGCGTGCGAATTAACATTCGCAGCCAGCAGGTAACCACTGCCACGAATGGTGCGGATCAGGCGCGGCGACTTGCCGGTGTCGCGCAGACGCTGGCGCAGGCGGCTGACCGCCATGTCGACGATGCGCTCCAGCGGCATCAGCTCCCGGCCACGGGTGGCGTTGCCGATGGTGTCGCGGTCGAGAATCTGTTGGGGGTTGTCGAGAAACAGCTTGAGCAGTGCAAAATCGGCACCGGAAAGAATCACCTCTTCGCCGTCATTGTGAAACAGCCGATGACTGACCATATCCAGCCGCCACTCATCGAACAGAAGCACATCGCCACCCGGACGATCCTGACCAAACTGGGCGCGCCTCAACAACGCCTTGATACGCGCTTGCAGCTCACGCGGGCTGAACGGTTTGCCCAGATAATCGTCGGCTCCCAGCTCCAGGCCGATGACCCGGTCGGCCTCGTCCGAACTGGCGGTCAACATGATGATCGGCACGTGCGGCTGGCGCGGATGCTGGCGCACCCATTTGCACAGGCTGAAACCGTCTTCATCCGGCAGCATCACGTCAAGGATCAGCAAATCACTGGGTTCTTCGTTGAAGGCGCGGCGAAATTCCGCGCCATCGCCCACCGTGCGCACCTGAAAACCGGCGCGACTCAGGTAGGTGTCCAGCAACTCGCGAATCTCCTGATCGTCATCCACCAGCAGGATCGATTTACTGACTGAACTCAAGTTAAGGCGTCCTTGTTTGGCCGTGAAACCTTGTTGTTATGAGGTGTTGCTCAGATTTGCGAACCGAACGCCTGCTGCAGCGCAACGCCTGAACCCATAAGCCCTGGGTACTCGGCGGTGACCAGCCAGACCGGCAGGTTCTTGAAGTAGCCGCTCATCACGCCCTTCTCGCCCATGGCGCGCTTGAAGCCGCTGTTCATGAAGAATTCCGTGAAACGTGGCACCACGCCACCTACGATGTAGACCCCGCCCAGACTGCCCAGGGTCAGAACGTTGTTGCCGACCACTCTGCCGAGGAACACGCAGAACTGTTCAAGCACCGCCGCCGCGACCGGATCGCCTGCCAGCGCAGCCGACGTGATCGCAGCAGGCGACTTGAGCGCTGCGTCTATGCCGTCCAGCGCGCAACTGACCTGATACAGCAACAGCAGGCCCGCACCGCTGAGCACCACTTCGGCGCTGACATGTTCGTGCTCGGCCATCAGCCGCGTCCACAACAGAGCCTCGCGCGCCGTGCCGATTGGCAGGTCGGCATGCCCGCCCTCGCCCGGCAAGGCCATCCAGCGGCTGCCTTCCAGTTTGATCAGCGTGCCGATGCCCAGCCCGGTGCCCGGCCCGACCACCACGCGCGGGCGATCCGGCTTGCCGACGCCATGACAGACCGTCAGGTATTCATCGTCCTTGAGCCGGGTCATGCCCAGCGCCATGGCGGTGAAGTCGTTGATCAGCAGCAGGCGATCGACTTTCAGGTCAGCGCAGAACGCCTCGCGGCTCAGTTGCCAGTGGCTGTTGGTGAACTGAAAAAGATCGCCATCGACCGGCCCGGCGACCGCCAGGCACACATAGCCAATGTCACCGCGCTGCAATTCAAGGTCCTGCAGATAGACTTCGATGGCCTTTTCCGGGCCTGCGTAGTCAATAGTCGGGAACACCCGGACAGAATGCAGCGTGTCGTCTTCCCAAATGGCAAAACGTGCATTGGTACCGCCTATATCACCGACCAGGGCCAATTTCACTTGAGCGTCTCCAGACAAGAGGTAAAGGCGCTGGCGCCTTGCTCTGCGGAGCTGAAGGCCATGCGCATGAATCCAAAAAGCTCGCGACCGCAGCCGACACTGTTGTCGATCTGGTTGATGGCCGGTTCTCGGGCGGCCAATTCTGACGCTTCGACCAGCACTTGTAACGTGCCTTTTACGCCATCCACGCGGATCACGTCGCCATCGCGCACCAGTGCCAACGGGCCACCATCGAACGCTTCCGGGCAGACGTGAATCGCCGCCGGAATCTTGCCTGAGGCGCCCGACATCCGTCCATCGGTGACCAGCGCCACTTTGAAACCACGATCCTGCAGCACGCCCAGAAACGGGGTCATCTTGTGCAGTTCGGGCATGCCGTTGCAGCGCGGGCCCTGAAAACGCATGACAGCGACGAAATCGCATTCCAGCTCGCCGGCCTTGAACGCATCGGCCAGTTCTTTCTGATCCTGAAACACTCGTGCGGGCGCTTCGACAATCTGATGCTCCGGCGCAACGGCCGATACTTTCATGACACCGCGACCCAGGTTGCCTTCCATGACCCGCAAACCGCCTTCAGGCGAGAACGGACGCGCCACCGGGCGCAGGATGTTTTCATCCAGGCTGTCCAGCGGGCCTTCACGCCAGACCAGTTTGCCATCCTCCAGGAATGGCTCTTTGGTGTAGCGGCTCAGGCCATAACCGGCCACAGTATTGACGTTTTCGTGCAGCAGACCGGCTGCCAGCAGCTCGCGAATCAGGAACGACATGCCGCCTGCGGCCTGGAAATGGTTGATGTCGGCCTTGCCGTTGGGGTAGACGTGACTGAGGGTCGGCACCACTTCGGAGAGGTCGGCCATGTCCTGCCAGGTCAGTTGAATGCCCGCAGCCTGAGCGATCGCCGGCATGTGCAGCGTGTGGTTGGTCGAGCCGCCGGTGGCGTGCAGCGCAACAATGGAATTGACCAGCGAGCGCTCGTCGACGATTTCACCAATCGGCATGAAACTGCCGCTTTGCATGGTCAGACGCGTGACCTGACGAGCCGCTTCAGCTGTCAGCGCATCACGCAGTGGTGTGTAGGGATTGACGAACGAGGCACCGGGAAGGTGCATGCCCATGACTTCCATCAACAACTGATTGGTGTTGGCTGTGCCGTAGAACGTACAGGTTCCCGGGCCGTGATAGGACTTCATTTCCGAGTCCAGCAGCTCTTCACGGGTGGCCTTGCCTTCAGCGTAACGCTGCCGTACGTCGGCTTTTTCCTTGTTGGAGATACCTGACACCATCGGCCCGCCCGGCACGAAGATGGTCGGCAGATGACCGAAACGCAAAGCCCCCATCATTAGGCCAGGGACGATCTTGTCGCAGATACCCAGCATCATGGCGGCGTCGAACATATTGTGTGACAAGGCGATTGCTGTAGACATGGCAATCACTTCGCGGCTGGCAATGGCCAGTTCCATGCCCGGCTCACCCTGGGTCACGCCATCGCACATGGCAGGCACGCCGCCGGCAAACTGACCGACCGAACCAATGTCACGTAACGCCTGTTTGATCTGTGCAGGAAAGTGCTCGTAGGGCTGATGCGCCGAGAGCATTTCATTGTAGGAAGAGACGATTGCCACGTTGGCGGCGTTCATCAGACGCAGGCTTTGCTTGTCCTCCGGTCCGCAGGCGGCGACGCCGTGAGCAAAGTTGGCACATTGAAGCTTGCCGCGCATCGGGCCATCGCTCGCTGCGCCGCGAATCAATTGAAGGTAGCGCTGACGGGTATCGCGACTGCGAGCAATGAGCCGCTCGGTTACTTCAAGGACGCGGGGATGCATGTGATGAACTCCAGGCTAACGTCTAAGGTCACCCGTAAAGACGGTTCCGGTTTTCGAGCAGTGACGGTCAGGGAGCAGAACCCTGATCTCGATCAACCGGGAGGGCCTTTCAGGCTTGTAGTTGTAGATAAAACAAAATATTGCCACTAAAAAGGCTTGTTTTCTATTTCTATGAGAATAATCTTGTAATTCCAACAACAAATTCAGAAGGACGGCTGTATGACTCTCCGTATCGCAATCAACGGTTTTGGCCGAATCGGCCGTAACGTCCTACGTGCACTGTATACCCAAGGCTACCGGCAGGACCTGCAGGTCGTCGCCATCAACGATCTGGGCGACAGCGAAATGAACGCGCACCTGCTGCGTTTCGACACTGTACACGGCCCGTTCAGCGGCACCGTGGAGTGTGACAAGGAAAGCCTGACCGTCAATGGTGACCGTATTTCGGTCAGCGCCATTCGCAACCCGGCCGAACTGCCGTGGAAAGCACAGGACATCGACGTGGTGTTCGAATGCACCGGTCTGTTCACCAGCCGCGACAAGGCTGCCGCACACCTGACCGCCGGCGCCCGCAAGGTGATTATCTCAGCACCGGCCAGCGGTGCCGATGCCACCATCGTCTATGGCGTCAACCACGACACGCTGCGCCAGTCGCACCAGATCATCTCCAGCGCATCGTGCACCACTAACTGCCTGGCCCCGGTCGCCCAGGTGCTGCACCGTGAACTGGGTATCGAAAGCGGCCTGATGACCACCATCCATGCCTACACCAACGATCAGAACCTGATCGACGTCTATCACACCGACCCGTACCGCGCGCGCTCGGCCACCCAATCGATGATCCCGAGCAAGACCGGCGCCGCCGAAGCGGTGGGCCTGGTTCTGCCGGAACTGGCGGGCAAGCTTACGGGTATGGCTGTTCGCGTGCCGGTGATCAACGTTTCGCTGGTCGACCTGACCGTCACCCTGAAGCGTGAAACCACGGCCGAAGAAGTCAACGCGCTGATGAAAGAAGCCAGCCAACACTCCAAGGTCCTGGGTTACAACACTCTGCCGCTGGTTTCCCACGACTTCAATCACAACCCGCTGTCGTCGATTTTCGACGCCAATCACACTAAAGTCAGTGGCAAGTTGCTGAAAGTGCTTTCGTGGTACGACAACGAATGGGCGTTCTCCAACCGTATGCTCGACAACTGCCTGGCGCTGCATAACGCCGAGTAAATTCAGCGTCGCAGTGGAAAGACCTTTACACCACACACAGATAATTTTTTACAGATGCAGGCTTGACCCGACCAGAAGATGGGAAGCATTATCATTTGCTTGAATCTCCGGTCGGGCCTCTCTGTGTCGCAGTCGCATTTCAACGATGTCTTTCTGGCCCAGCGTGCCGTGCTGTTACGCACATTGCAACGCATGGTCGGCAACCCCAGCACCGCAGAAGACCTGCTGCACGAAACCTGGCTGCGAGTCAGCCGTGCACTGACCGAGCACCCGGTCGATCATCTCGAACCCTTCGTTTTTCAGACCGCGCGCAACCTTGCGCTGGACCATCTGCGTGCGCGACGTATTCATGCCCGCACCTTGGTCGAAGACGTCTCGCCGAACCAGTTGGAGAGCGTCGTCGCGCAACTCGGCAAGCCTGAAGATGCCGCCCACGCCAAGCGTCTGCTCGAAAGCCTGAGCGCCAGCCTGAGCACATTGAGCCCGCGACAGCAAAAGATTTTCACCCTCAGCCGCCTCAACGGCTGCAGCTATCTGGAAATCGCCGAGCAGTTGCACGTTTCGGCCAGTACGGTGCAAAAGGAATTGAAACTGATCATGGCGATCTGTATCGGCGTGGTGTCAAGGCTTGACCCGCCCTGAACCCTGCCGCAGGCTGGCAAGCCGCCAGACTCTTATCGATACAGTTTCAGGATTGCCGAGGACCACCGTGACCCCGAAAAACGAACGCCCGCACGCGATTGCCCGAGAGGTATTGAGCGACCGCGCGATGGATCAGGCCCTGAGCTGGCTGATCGAACTCGAGGGAGCAGACGATGCGCAGCTGTCCCGTTTTCAGGCATGGCTGAATGCCGACCCCGAACACGCTCGCGCTTACGAAAAAGCCTGCGCGGCGTGGAACTCGCAGCCCGTCCGGCAGGCTGCCGCCGACATCGCACAGCCATCAACACCCACTTCGCGACGGCACATCCGCACCTACTGGAAACCGCTGGCTACCGCTGCCGTGCTGTTACTGGCGGTGTTCAGCTTCAGCAACCTGCCATTGCGCCTGCAAGCCGATCATCTGACGGTGGTGGGTGAACGCCAACGCCTGCAATTGGCGGATGGCTCGAAGGTGCTGCTCAACACCAATTCGGCTTTTTCCAGCAAGATCGACGAACAACAGCGCTCGGCCCGCCTGCTGCAAGGCGAGGCCTTTTTCGATGTCGCGCCCAGAACGGGTCTGCCGCTGGAAATCGAAGCCGGCCCGGTGCGTATGAGTGCCAACAGCACCGAATTTTCCGTGCGTTATCTGGACGGCGTCGCGCAGGTTCAGGTGCAGCGCGGGGCCGTTGATGTACGCGCCACCCGCGGCGGCTCCAGCGTCAGCCTGGGTGCCGGCGACAGTGTTCGCGTCGGGCCGGGCGGCTTCGGCCATCGTGAAAGGCTTGATCCGGCACGCGATCTGGCCTGGGTTCAGGGTCGACTGGTGTTCGACAATTGCCCGCTGAGCGAGGTGCTGGCCGAACTGCGTCGCTATTATCCCGGCTGGATCATCAGCACCAACGCGCAACTGGACCGTGTTGCAGTGACCGGAAACTACCGCCTGGACAACCCGCTGGACGTGGTGCGCTCACTGGCGCAGATCACTTCGGCAAGCCTGCACGAGATGCCGGCGCTGCTGATTCTCAACTGAGAAAAGTTTTTTTACTCGATAGCTGTTTCCCGTTCGTCTAGTTATAGCCAATGCAACTGATTCTCATCTCGAGACAGTTTGCAAACACTATTACGAGCAACACCCCAGGGAGCGCTACCGATGTCATCCACGTTCACGCCTGCCGTGCAAAACCGCGCACGACTCAGACTTTCGCTGCTGACCGTCGCGGTACTTGGCGCCAGCCTGCAGGCGATTCCTGCCCACGCCGCCGACGAAACCAACCGGTCCGTACGTCCTGCTGGCACTTACAGCTTCTCGATTGGTCAGCAATCGCTGGTGTCGGCACTCAATGAATTCAGCCGCATCACCGGCTGGCAGGTGGGCGTGTCATCGGAGCTCGCGCAAAACGTCACCTCCCCGGGCGCCCGCGGCAACCTGAGCCCTGCCCAGGCGCTGGACACCCTGCTGGCCGGCAGCTCGCTGAGCTATCGCAACCTGGGCAACAACAATGTGGTGCTCGAAAAACGCGCCGCGGGCGTGATGGCCCTCGATCAGATCACCGTCAGCGCCACGCGTCAGGCTCAGGAAGTGGTGACGGTGCCGAGTACCGTCAGCGTGCATTCGCGTGAACAGCTGGATCGCAACAACGTCAACACCATCCGGGACCTGGTGCGCTACGAGCCGGGTGTTTCGGTCGGCGGTGCAGGCCAGCGCGCAGGCACCACCGGCTATAACATTCGCGGCATCGACGGCAACCGCATCATGACTCAGGTCGACGGTGTTGAAGTTCCCGACAGTTTCTTCACCGGGCCTTATGCGCAAACCCACCGCAACTATGTCGACCCGGAAATCGTCAAGCGCGTCGAAATCCTCCGCGGCCCTGCCTCGGCGCTGTACGGCAGCAGCGCCATTGGCGGCGTGGTCAGTTATTACACGCTGGACCCGGATGACATCATCAAGCCCGGCAAGGATGTCGGCGCACGCCTCAAGACCGGTTACAGCTCGGCAGACGAAAGCTGGTTGAACTCGGCCACCGTCGCAGGTCGCCAGGGCGAGTTCGACGGCTTGCTGCACGTGAGCCAGCGCAATGGTCACGAAACCGAATCCTATGGCGAAACAGGTGGCACAGGCCTAAGCCGTACCGAAGCCAACCCCGAGGATGCGCGCAGCACCAACGTGCTGGCCAAGCTGGGCTGGAACTACGCCGACGGCTCGCGCCTGGCGCTGGCTTACGAAAAATACAAGGATGACCGCAATACCAACCTGAAAAGCGCAGTGGGCGGGCCGTTCGCCAATGGCATCGGGCAGGGCATGTATCAGTCGCGCGAAAGCAACGACACCATCAGCCGCGAACGTTTTGGTATCGAAAACAGCGTTGCCCTCGACAGCCTGTTGGCAGACAACCTCAAGTGGAGCCTCAACTACCAGACCGCCAAGACCGACCAGAGCACTCAGGAACGTTATGTCCCGCCCCCCCGCCGCGACGTCTATCGCCAGCGTGAAACGCAGTACCAGGAAAAACAGTGGGTCTTCGATGCGCAGCTGGATAAAGCATTCTCCATCGCCAGCACCGACCATGTACTGACCTACGGCACTACCCTCAAGCAACAGAAAGTCACCGGGCTGCGCAGCGGCAGCGGGACCTGCGCACGGGTGTTCGGCACCTGCCGCGTGGTCGGCGCAGACAGCCCGAGCGACCGACTGGTCGCGACCAGTGACTTCCCCGATCCGACCATCACCAGCTACGCGCTGTTCGCGCAGGATCAGATCAACTGGAACGACTGGACCTTCCTGCCCGGCGTGCGTTACGACCACACCACACTCGATCCGAAGTTCACGTCAGAATTTCTCAGGTCGGTCAGCCTCACCGACCCAGCTCAGGCCAACGACGAAACGCGGACATGGCACCGCCTGTCGCCCAAGCTGGGCGTGACCTACGCGTTCAGCGACGCCTACACCTGGTACGGCCAGTACGCCGAAGGTTTCCGCACCCCTTCAGCCAAGGCCCTTTATGGCCGCTTCGAAAACCCGACGGCAGGCTACGTGGTCGAGCCCAATCCGAACCTGGAGCCGGAAACCAGCAAGAGCTATGAAACCGGACTGCGCGGCCGCTTTGAAGCAGGCTCGTTCGACATCGCGGTGTTCTATAACAAGTACCGCGACTTCATCAACGAGGACGCCATCACCCCCGGCTACAGCGAGCTCACGTTCCAGTCCAGCAACATCAAGCACGCCACCCTGAAAGGCGCTGAAGTCAAAGGGCGCATCAATCTCGACAGCCTCGGTGCGCCGAACGGCCTGTACAGCCAGGCATCCGTTGCCTATGTGCATGGCCGCAACAACGATACCGGCGAGCCGATCAACAGCGTCAACCCGCTGACCGGCGTCATCGGCCTGGGGTACGAGCAGAAAGACTACGGCAGCCTGCTGAGCTGGACACTGGTCAAACGCAAGACCCGCGTGGATGACAGCAGTTTCCACAGCCCGGACGGCACTTCCAGCCAGTTCAAGACCCCGGGCTTCGGCATTCTGGACCTGACCGGCTATTACAAGGTCAGCGACGACGTGACCCTCAATGCGGGCCTCTACAACCTGACCGACAAGAAGTACTGGCGCTGGGACGATGTGCGCGGCTACGACGGCGTGGGTGAAGCGGGCGTGACCGCACCGGCCAACCTGGATCGCCTGACCCAGCCGGGGCGCAATTTTAGCGTCAATGTGGTGTGGGATATCTGATAAGGCGCGTGAATGAAAGCTCGCCGTCGAACCCCGGCGGCAGGCTTTTTTACGCATTTGGGCGTGGCTATTCGTCTATTCAATAAGCCCGTTTTTTCAACATGCCTCCTATTTCAGCAAGGAAGACTTCTATGACGCTTGATCAGAACCGACCGACCCTGCGTTCGCAACGACTGAATCAGATCACCCACGCTCCGCACGAACAACTCGACAAGGCAGTCAAGGCCCATGCGCCGTTCGAGACGCTGGCCGGTTATGCACGTTTTGTGGTCGCTCAATACCTGTTTCAGAGTGAACTGCAAGGCCTGTACAACGAGCCTGCGTTGCAAACGATCATCAACGATCTGCCCGCACGCTGCCGTGCCGAACAGGCCAAAGCCGACCTTGCCGACCTGAACATGGACATCCCTTTGCCGTTGGCTGGCGCAGTCGAGAGCCCCGGCACAGCAGAGGCGCTTGGCTGGCTGTTTGTCTCCGAAGGCTCCAAGCTGGGTGCCGCTTTTCTGATCAAGCGCGCCGAAGCACTGCAACTGAGCGACTGTTTTGGCGCACGGCATCTGGGCGAGCCTGCCGGGGGCCGGGCGGCGGGCTGGAAAGTCTTTGTGAATACGCTGAATGAACTGCCTTTGACTGCCGCGCAGGAAGCGCAACTGGACCAAGGCGCAATCGCCGCATTCGAGCGTTTCAACGTGCTGCTACAGCACGCCTATGCCGATGTACCGGTCGCGGACCTGGTACAGGCATGAAAAAGCGCCCGGTGCTGTTAAGCTGGCCGGGCTTTCCGAACCTGCCTGTAGAGACCATGACATACAAACCACCCGGTTCAAGACTCTCACGCCTTCTATACGGCATCCTTGCCTATGTCGCTCTTGGCATAGGCATTATCGCGATCTTCATTCCGGGTTTGCCGACCACCGAATTCATCCTCTTGGCGGCCTGGGCTGCGACGCGCAGTTCGCCAAGACTGAACGCCTGGCTGGAAAACCACCGCGTGTTCGGCCCGATCCTGTACAACTGGCGTAACGGCCGGCTGGTTGCCCGCAAGGCCAAGATCAGCGCCACCATCAGCATGCTGGTGTGTGCCGTGGTGATGCTCAGCCTGATCGGCCATGCATGGTGGCTTTACCTGGCGCTCACGGGCATGGCGATGGGTAACCTGTGGATATGGTCCAGACCGGAACCGGCCAAAAAAGCAGATTGACGAGCAAGGCGTATGCGGCCGCAAGACCGTTGCGCATCAGGCTGAACCGCGCGGACACAACCAGTGTCTGATCGAGCACACTCATCGTTTGATGGAGCACTTTCATGTACGAGCCAGGCCATCTGCATATCACCCACGTGGCGTTGCAACCCTCTGAAGTCAGCTATGACATCCACTTGCGCTACGAAGTGAACGAAGACCCGAAAGAAGGCACCAGCATGCATTTCACCATGCAGGGCCAGATCAACGACAAGCCGTTCGAAGAGCAATTCCAGTTGACCCGCGACCTTGCATTCAACTTCGCGCACGACGCGAGCCGCATCGCCATCAGGCACGGCCTGCCCAACTCGGCCGCCCTGCCCATCGCCCAGCACAAGGACTACGACCGGATGTTCGCGGACATTCGTGACAAGCTCCATACTAAGTCCGGCGATCCGGTGAAGCCCGAGCATCTGGAATAGGGCTGGAACTTCAAGCTTCAAGCCGAGATTGTGATGCCCACGCTGGAGCGCTCATTTGAGTTTTGCTGCCGGTTCCCGGCAGTTCGCGGACAAACGAAGCGTCGCCCGGTACGCATCTCAAAAAACCGAAAAATCGCACACACGCTCACCGCCGGATTTCACCAAACCCTCCACCACAAGGCATACTTGCCGGCCTCTGTGTCGCGAACCGTCAATGCCCCATGCGTATCCACGTCAGCTTCATCGACCGCGTTGGTATCACCCAGGAAGTGCTCGCCATTCTGGGTGGGCGCAATCTTAATCTGGATGCCGTGGAGATGGTGCCGCCCAATGTCTACATTGATGCGCCGACCCTCAGCCATCAGATGCTCGAAGAACTCAAGGACGCCCTGTTTCGGGTGCGTGGCGTAGAAGCCATTACAGTGGTCGATATCCTCCCCGGCCAGCGTCGCCATCTGCAACTGGATGCGTTGCTTGCTGCAATGACCGACCCGGTACTGGCACTGGACAGCGCAGGGCATGTGCTGCTGGCCAACCCTGCGCTCATCGCCCTGATCGGCCGTGAACCTGCGGGCGAACCCATCGCCGAACTGTTCGCCGACCCCGGCCTGCAGGCCGCGCTGCTGGAAAACGGCTTTCGTCTGCCGCTGCGCGAAATCACCCTCAACGGTGAGGCGTTATTGCTCGATGCCACACCGATCACCGAAGCGGGCGCGCTGATCACCCTGTACCTGCCCAGCCGCATCGGCGAACGGCTGTCGGCGCTGCACCACGATCATGCCGAGGGGTTCGATGCGCTGCTGGGCGATTCAGCCGCCATCCGCACGCTCAAGGCGCGCGCGCAACGTGTGGCGGTGCTGGACGCACCGCTGTTGATTCAGGGCGAGACCGGCACCGGCAAAGAGCTGGTCGCGCGCGCCTGTCATGCCAGCAGCGCGCGCCACGGCGAGCCGTTTTTGGCCTTGAACTGCGCCGCGCTGCCGGAAAACCTGGCCGAAAGCGAACTGTTTGGTTACGCCCCCGGCGCCTTTACCGGTGCGCAGCGCGGCGGCAAGCCGGGGCTGATGGAGCTGGCCAACCAGGGCACGGTGTTTCTCGATGAAATCGGCGAGATGTCACCCTATCTACAGGCCAAACTGCTACGTTTCCTCAACGATGGCAGCTTCCGCCGCGTTGGCGGGGACCGTGAAGTCAGGGTCAATGTGCGCATTCTCAGCGCGACTCACCGTGATCTTGAAAAAATGGTCAGCGAAGGCACCTTCCGCGAAGACCTTTTCTATCGCCTCAACGTCCTGAACCTGGATGTACCGCCGCTGCGCGAGCGTGGTCAGGACATCCTGCTGCTGGCCCGTTACTTCATGGAGCAGGCCTGCGCACAGATTCAGCGGCCAATCTGCAGGCTGGCCCACGGCACCTACCCTGCCCTGCTGGGCAACCGCTGGCCGGGCAATGTGCGGCAGTTGCAGAACGTCATCTTCCGCGCTGCCGCGATCTGTGAAAACACTCAAGTGGATATAGGCGACCTGGACATTGCAGGCACTGCCGTGGCACGTCAGAACGACAGCCCGATCGACAGCCTCGAAAATGCCGTCGAAACATTTGAAAAGGATTTACTGGAAAAACTCTATGCAGACTATCCGTCCACGCGCCAGTTAGCCGCACGCCTGCACACCTCGCACACCGCCATTGCGCACCGCTTGCGAAAGTATGGAATACCCGGCAAGCGCTAGGGTCTGTTCCCGTTTCCACGTAACCTATTGATCCCTATGAGAACAGGCCCGTATTGTTGGAGTTCTCACACAACACCAATACGAGCCTGCAATGCCCCGATTAA
>NZ_ATDK01000349.1 GCF_000444135.1 Pseudomonas avellanae BPIC 631 | reverse complement strand
TGTTCTCCTGCTCAAAAAGTGAGCAGAAGCAGTTGAACACCTGGGTCAGTTTTCAGTCGGCAGAACAGCCTCTACTGGGTCAGTTTTCGGTCAGCGACAACACCATACGAGCCGCTCGTGAAAAAACGTGTGTTTTGGCAACAACCAAGTCATAGCGCAGGTCATAGCGCTCAGCCGTGAGAGATAGCCCGTCTAAGGTGGCAGATACCGGTCATGTGCGCGCGAAGCCTAAACATAAAATCTAAGACCTGCGGTCGGCAGTAAAAGCCAAGTACTGTAGACTCTCCGCCGCGCAAACAGGGAGACATCACTCATATGGCACAGGCAAAACTCATACGGCAGGTAGGCCTTACGGCGACTGAGTCTCCGAGTCAGATGCTGGCCTCTGCACGCATCATGGCCCGTGCTTTAGCCAATACGTTTCCGATTGAGCACCAGTTGGCTTTGGCACGGGCTTTCGGTGTTCGTCTAATTGAGAGCTGGTGGGATGAACTGACCAGCATTGACATCGTTTCTCCAGACCTTAGAGCGCCGCTACAGCCTTTCACTGTGGAGGTGCTCCCTCAAGCGGCTGCTGCACTGGCGGAGACTATTGGTCGTATTGCCGCGAGCTTTGATGCTGAGACCGCCGCCTATCAAATAGGGCTTACCTATACAGGGATGCTTCCTTTAGAACACCGCGGGACCTATGGTGTTTTTTACACCCCCCCTGTTCTGACTGCACGATTGATCGACCAAGTGACAACAGCGGGCATGGACTGGGCAACGTGCCGAGTGCTCGATCCGGCCTGCGGGGGGGGCGCTTTTCTCGTGCCTATCGCCCAGCGAATCATCAATGAGGCGAAGGGCTGTAGTCCAAAGCTGCTGATGCAAAGCATCGGTAACCGTCTACGCGGTTACGAGATCGATCCATTCGGCGCTTGGCTTACACAGGTTACTTTGGATGCGGTGGTACTCCCAGTGAGCCGCATAGCAGGCAGACGGCTGCCGGTGATGGTTACCGTCTGTGATTCGTTGCGTCGAAGCCCTGTCAGAGATCGCTTTGACTTGGTAATAGGGAATCCTCCCTATGGCCGAGCAAAACTCGATCCAGAAACACGTGATCGTTACAAGCGTTCGCTCTATGGCCACGCTAATCTTTACGGACTGTTTACGGATTTGGCGTTGCGTCATACCAAACTGGGTGGGGTGATCGCTTACGTTACGCCGACCTCCTTTCTCGCAGGTGTCTATTTCAAAAACCTTCGGGCTTTGCTTGGCCGATCGGCACCGCCGCTGTCCATCGATTTTGTCACTGTGCGCAAAGGTATGTTCGATGATGTGCTGCAGGAAACCGCTTTGGCCACTTACCGGCGCGGTGCTGCTGGCGCGCCGGTGGTGGTGGCAGAAATTTCACCGGCAACAAACGGCCTGGCGATCCACCAAACCGGTGTGATTGAGTTTCCTGCTGATCCTTCGTTGCCATGGATTTTGCCCCGTACTGCCCAACAAGGCGCATTGGTAAAGCGTTTGACGCAAATGCCGCACCGCCTGGCCGATTGGGGCTATACGGTGAGCACCGGTCCGCTTGTATGGAATCGATACAAGAGCCAGCTGGCACACCGCCCAAGCAGCAAGCGGTTACCGCTCATTTGGGCCGAAGCCATTACTGCGGATGGCCATTTCATATTTCGTGCGGAAAAGAGAAACCACGCGCCTTATTTTGAACTGCAAGCCAGTGATGGGTGGATGGTTACGACCAAACCATGCGTGCTCTTGCAGCGGACCACCGCCAAAGAGCAGAGCCGGCGACTAATCGCAGCAGCGTTACCCGCCGAGTTCTTGAAGACGCACGGCGGTGTCGTTATTGAAAACCATATCAATATGATCCGCCCGATCAGCGAGGTGCCGGAGGTCAGTGCGGAGGTATTGGCGGCCTTTATCAACAGTGGGGCTGCAGATCGCGCATTTCGCTGCGTCAGCGGCTCGGTTGCCGTTTCGGCCTACGAGCTGGAATCGCTACCGTTGCCTGCACCAGACGACCTGGGCGAACTGACTCGTTTGGTAAATGCAGGGGCTGATCGTCACGCAATCGAAGCCGCTTGCACTGAATTGTTCGAAGGGGATAGGTAGTGCTGCCACCTTATGTAGCAAGGGACTTAGTCGCCGAACGTCTACCGCTAATTTTCCCAGAAGGAACGCCCAATAGAACGTATTGCACGCGCGAACTGGCAGCCAGTACTGTGTTCACGATGCTCTACATCGGAGCTTTGGAGGGAACTGGCGTTCTATTGGGGCCGGTGCACGTTTATCGCATGACTGATCAGCAGGCAGCGGACGGCAGTGACGACGCGCGTCACAACTACAGGTCGAATTTGCGAAAGCGCAATTTTACCATTCCTGGGAAGCGATGGTACGCCGACAACACGCGCGAACCCATTCGGGATGAGACCTTGCGCGAGGGGCTGATCGCCGTTGGTGCAGTTATCGAGGACAAAACCGTTTCCACGACTGCGGGCGCTCCGCGTTATGCGCTCAGAAATGGGCTCGCTGCGCTGTTTTCCCCATTATTGAAGGGGGACGAATTGGCATCCGCCATCTTGCGTTGGCAGGAGGAGCACCTGAACAAAGGGGCGCTGGCAAGGATTTCTCTGATGCGCCTTGGAGGAACTGACAAGGAAGGGGTTCTGGTCCGTTTTCCCAATGGTGAGACCCGTACGTTATCCCCTGGCCCCAGTTCGGAGATATCCCGGGCGGTGGTAGAGGTCTTCGCAAAGCAGTTCCTGGCGAAGCCTGTTGTCCTCTGGCTGAGCGAGTCCAGCAACAAGGTGGCTATGCAGGATTTGCGCATGGCTTCCAGCATAGGCCTGGATATTGAAGCGCAAAAAAACTTACCTGACTTGATCCTGGTTGACCTGGAACCTGTTCATCCGCTCATCGTGTTTGTCGAGGTAGTGGCCACCGACGGTGCGATTACAGAACGCAGACAAGAGGCTTTATTTTCGCTCACGGACAAAGGTGGGTTCAAACGATCGAGCGTAGCATTCGTCACGGCCTATGCGGACCGTCAGTCACCAGGTTTTAAGAAGACCATTAGCGGTCTTGCTTGGGGCTCATTCGCTTGGTTTCTGAGCGAGCCGGACAAGGTATTCATGCTAAGCGACGGTATAAAACCGTTGTCAGCATTGAACGAAGTTATCACACGACAATAAGGGAGCAACTTATGAAATGGTACCCGAGCCTTGGGGTGCTTACCCTGGCCATCATGGCTGTCGCTAATGCGGCTGATAAGGTGGAAGTGTCCAACCTGACAGTGACAGACACCGCATCCGGCAAAATTCACTACATCCAGGGGTCGGTTCCGGCTGG
>NZ_ATDK01000348.1 GCF_000444135.1 Pseudomonas avellanae BPIC 631 | reverse complement strand
AACCAGCCGCCTCGGTGCACCGATACAACCAAGTTTTCCGGCTTGGGGCGCTTCGCAGCCCATCGCGAACAAGTTCGCCCCACACAAGCGAAGCGTCGCCCGGTTGCTCCTACACCCTACGGGCAGAAGCCCTGATTGCCAGTACTTTCAAGCCTTGCGCTTGAGCGGCTCGCCTTCAAACTTCACACCTGCAAGGCCCTGCTCGATCAGCGCACGGATGTTGCCGTGATCGCTGCCTTCGGGCGTGGCCGCTACGGCGCGGTAATGTTCGCCAAAGGCGAGCAGCGCCTCTTCATCACTCAAACCTTCCAGCAACGCCAGGCCAAGTGTCTTGCACGAGCCTTCGTTCTGCCCGGCAGCATTGTCGACGTCGCCGTTTCTAAACGGCTGAGGCTGATATTCGTAACATTCTGCAATAAAAGCCAGGGTGTCGGCGAAGGCATGTTCGCCGCTGCGCAGGCGGGTACGCAGTGCATTGATATCAGTCATGTTTGCTTTCCTTGACGAACGCCGCCTGTTGCTCGGCGCTGGCTTCTTGCTGGTAGTTGGCTTTCCACTCGCTGTACGGCATGCCGTAAACCACTTCGCGGGCATCATCGAGGCTGATGTCGATGTGCTTTTCATCAGCGGCGGCCTTGTACCATTTGGACAGGCAGTTGCGGCAGAAGCCGGACAGATTCATCAGGTCGATGTTCTGGACATCCTTGCGGCTGTCCAGATGCGCGACCAGTCGGCGGAAGGCGGCGGCTTCGAGTTCGAGACGTTCTTGCTCGGTCATGACGGGCTCTATTCAGGCAATAAGTCTCGCCATGATAAGAGTTTCAGCGTTGACCGGCGAGCGTGATCGACACCGATTCAGCGAAGCGCAGCGCATGCGGCTTGTCGACTTCCACTTCGGCGTAGGTTACCGCTTCGTGGCTCATCACCAGGTCCAGCACTTCCTGGGTCAGTCGCTCCAGCAGTGCAAAGCGGTTGCCTTCAACGTGCTGAATGATGGCCTTGGTGATGGTGCGATAGTTGAGCGCGTGCCCGATATCGTTATCGCGAACAGCCTCTTGCGCGGGATAAAGAATCGTCAGGTTGATCAGTACATCCTGTTTGTTGACGATCTCGTCCTCGTTGATGCCGATGAAGGTGCGTAACCGCAGGTCCTTGACGCGTATGCGCGCGGTGCCAGGTTCGAGTCTTGCCATTACGTTCTGCTCCGTCCGATCAATTGCAGAAACTCCATGCGGGTCGTGCTCGATTCGCGGAACGCACCCAGCATCACCGACGTGTTCATGGTCGAATTCTGCTTTTCGACACCGCGCATCATCATGCACATGTGCTGTGCCTCGATGACCACTGCCACGCCGGCTGCGCCAGTCACTTCCTGAATCGCGTCGGCAATCTGTTTGGTCAGATTTTCCTGAATCTGCAGACGACGGGCGAACATGTCCACGATGCGGGCGATTTTCGACAGGCCCACCACTTTGCCGGTCGGGATATACGCGACGTGCGCCTTGCCAATGAACGGCAGCAGGTGATGCTCGCAGAGCGAATAAAGCTCGATGTTCTGGACGATGACCATTTCATCGTTGTCGGAGGCGAACAGCGCGCCATTGACGATTTCTTCGACGGTCTGGGTGTAGCCGTGACACAAATACTGCATCGCCTTTGAGGCGCGTTTCGGGGTGTCCAGAAGACCTTCACGGTCTGGGTTTTCACCCAGTTCGAGCAGGATGTCTCGATAGTGCTGTGGCAGGGATGAACTCATCAGAAGGGTCCTCGGGGCGGCTTATTTGACGTGCCGTCCGCCGTTTACGGTCAGTGTTGTGCCGGTGACATAGGTGCTGTCCAGAAGGTAGCGCAGGCTCTGGTAGATCACTTCTGCACCAGGCTCTATGCCCAGAGCCGACTTGGCCAGGGCGTTGGCGCGGTAGGCCGCATCGTCCTTGGGTTGAAACATCAACAGCGCTGGCGCTATGCCGTTGACTTTGACAAGCGGGGCGAACCTTGCGGCGAACGACAGGGTGAGGCTTTCCAGCCCGGCCTTCGTCGCGCAATAGGCAATGTGCTTGCTGCTGCCCTTGCGGGTCACGTCATCGCTGATGTGCACGATGTCGGCGACGTCGCTGGCGTGTAACAGTGCCTCGCAATGCAGGTTGATCAGGTACGGGGCGAGCATGTGCACGCTGAACATGCGCGTGAAGTTTTCGGCTTCGTCGCCTGGCGTTTCGGCCAGCCATTCGGACGCGTTGTGCACAATGGCACGCAGGCTTGAAGTATGAGATTTCAGCTGCTCGATGAACGCCATGACCCCAGCTTCGCTCGAAAAATCGCCGTGCAGGGTGTGCGCACCGGCCTGGCGCAGTTGCGCCACACTGGCGTGTTCGGTTCGGTAACTGATGATGACCTGATGCCCGTGTTCAAGCAGGCGCAACGCGCAATGCAGGCCCACGCGCTGGCTGGCGCCGGTAATCAGGATCGGTGCAGAAGATAATGCCATCGACAGCCCACTCATCAGGTGTCCGTAATGGACGAGAATTCTACGGTCGATTGTTTCTTCCGGTTCATCTGCAAAGTTATACCAGAGAATTTTTTTGTACAACCCTGGGCAACATGAAAATCGCGGCATTCCGCGTGAGCGGGCGCTTATGACCGATAGGTTGAAGAGGTGAGCGGGTCTGAACGGGACGAAGACCTGTACCGAGCCGTCAGGGGTGTACAGGTCTTGCTGAAACTATCGCGGGGATGTCGACTGTGTCGGGCGTGCAGGCGTTGCAGGCGTGCTCTGCAGCCAGGTGGCCAGCAGGCGCGTGGACAGAGGAATGAACAGGTAGACCATCAACGGGGTCAGCACCGCTGTGCTGATCATGATGCGCGGCAGCAGATTCAGGTGGTTGAGCAAAGGGCCGAGCAGAAAGTTGAAAATCAGTGACACCGGAAAGAACGCCAGCCAGATGGCCACAGCCTGCTTCCAGCGCGGCGGGCGCTGATCGATTGCGCCGAACCAGCCGTCTATGCCACTGACGCGATGCTCGGAGGGTTGCGCGAATAGACCGCTGCCGCGCACCAGCCAGGAGCGTCGGGAGGCAGAGTGCTCCCAGGCGTGCATGGTGTGCTCGTCGGCAAAGCGGAAAATAATCTGGAATTCATCATCCCCGGGTGGGGGAGCCAGCACGCCTGAGCCCAGATAACCCGGGAAGTCCGTGGCCAACTGTTCGCCTTCGTGCAGCCAGGCCATCATTTCGTGGTAGCGACCCTGCGCCACGCGGCGGGCAACCATCAGGGTGACGGGTGAGGTAGACATTGTGTATCTCCGGTAGAGGCGTGAGATTCCCGGGTAGGGAGGTCACATGCCGCGAGCCGGGGTGATGGGTCGCGACAGCTTCACTGAGAAGCAAGCAAGGATTATTCCTGAAACAGTGCCAGACCGGTAGAACTTTGCAGCGGTTGAAGCATTACTTGTGCAGGGCAGGGTGCTTGCGCCGGTGCTCTTGCAGGATGTATTGACGCAAGCGCTCGGCATCATCCTTGCCGTGTTTGCTGAAATGGTAAGCGCCAAAATTGTGCTCGGTCATTCGTTCCAGCTTGCCGCGCATAGGAATCGGGGCCTGGCCTACAGGGTTGAACCAGGCTGAAAAGTTTCTCGGCAGCTTGCCTTCCTTGCGGTATTCAAGCAGCACGCCTTTGAACGACAGCTCGTGAACCCAAAGCGCAGTCAGTGCGCCTTTCTCGGTTTCGAGCGGGATCGGGTCTTCAAGCACCAATCGCCATGGACGGATGCGCGGGCCTTCTTCAAAGATGCTCGGCGCGCCCAATTCCAGGTGCAGGGCATGAAACTCGTCCTCGACCAGGTGCAGCGGGAAATTCATCTGCTGATTTTCAAACTGGGCATGAATCGTGATCTGCTCATGCGCAGCCAGACGCGTCAGCAAATCCTGTATCTGAATGCCGCCATTGACCAGCAGGCTACGCGTGCTGTCGCGCACATTCAGCTTGGGATTACGCTGCATGCCCTGGATAAAATCCAGCTCTGCCTGTGTGAGGAGTGAATCAGGTTGCATGACAGGACTCGGGCTAACCGGTTATTGAGAAAAAAGACCATTAATTCCAAGGAGTGTTCTGACCATTCATCATATTTTTGCATTTCAGTGTTTCAACTTTCCTGCGCGTTACTCAAAGGCAGGCGAAAAATCAGACGCTGTTTTGGGGCATAATGTTTCACTTTTTTAGGCTGCCACAGGAATAACCATGAAAGTCGCCATTGTGTGTGGATCGGTCTACGGATCGGCCGAAGAAGTTGCCAGACACGCAGCCACGCTTTTGCAAGCTTCAGGCCACGACACCCTCGTCAACCCCAGGCTTGCGCTGCCAGACCTGTTGGCGTTCGAGCCAAAGGCACTGCTGGCGGTGACGTCGACCACCGGCATGGGCGAGCTGCCCGATAACCTCATGCCGCTCTACTCACAGTTGCGTGACCTGCTGCCCGCAGCCCTGCGCGGTTTGCCGGGGGGCGTGATCGCGCTGGGTGATGCCAGCTACGGCGACACCTTTTGTGCAGGGGGCGAGCAGATGCGCGAGCTTTTTGCCGAACTGGGGATTGTCGAAGTGCAGGACATGCTGCGTCTGGACGGCAGTGAAAGCGTCACCCCTGAAACCGATGCCGAGCCTTGGCTGGCAACGTTCATGACCCAGCTGGGCTGAAATCATCCTGTACTTTTATCGGACATGATTCAGCACAGCGCGTGTTGATTGTGGCTGGCAAGTGCCTGAACGACACTCCTCGCAACCTTTCCTTGATTCACGGAGCCTGCGATGAGCGAGTCGGTACGTTTTGAAGATAAAGTCGTGATTGTGACGGGCGCAGGCGGCGGGCTGGGACGAGCCCACGCGCTGCTCTTCGCGAAACATGGCGCGCGGGTGGTGGTCAACGATCTGGGTGGTTCGGCGCATGGCGAAGGGGCCAGTGCCTCTGCTGCCGATCAGGTTGTCGCCGAGATTCGCGAGGCGGGCGGCACCGCCGTGGCCAACCATGATTCGGTGATCGATGGCGGGCGAATCGTGCAACACGCGCTGGACGCCTTTGGTCGCATTGATGTGGTGGTCAACAACGCTGGCATCCTGCGCGACAAGAGCTTCGCAAAAATGCAGGACGCCGACTGGGACCTTGTCTATCGCGTTCATGTAGAGGGCGCCTACAAGGTGACCCATGCCGCCTGGCCGCACCTGCGTGAGCAGAATTATGGACGGGTGATCTTTACCTCATCGACCTCCGGCATTTATGGCAACTTCGGCCAGTCCAATTACGCAGCGGCCAAGCTCGGGCTTTACGGACTGACTCGCACCCTTGCGCTGGAAGGCCGCAAGAACGGAATTTTCGTCAACGCCATCGCGCCCACGGGCGGCACACGGATGACCGAGGGGCTGATCCCTGCCAGCGTGTTCGAACTGCTCAAACCTGAACTGATCAGCCCGCTGGTGGTGTACCTGGGCAGTGAACAGTGCCAGGACAGCGGTGCGCTGTTTGAAGTAGGTGGCGGATGGATCGGCAAAGTTCGCTGGGAGCGCAGCCTGGGTGCGTGCTTCGATCCGCAGGCGGGCTTCAGCCCGGAAGACGTCGCTGCGCAGTGGCAGACGATTGGTGATTTTGACGGTGCGGCGCACCCTGATGACAGTACCGAGGCGCTGAAGGAAATGATGGCCAATCTGCAGGGATATCTCAGATAAGTGCATTAACACAATGTGTGTATTTAAGGAAACTCTGAAAAA
>NZ_ATDK01000347.1 GCF_000444135.1 Pseudomonas avellanae BPIC 631 | reverse complement strand
GCAGAGCGTCCAGAACTGCATGCGACGCGGAGCGTCGCACGATAGTTGAAAGAAAGCGCTTTTTTACCGCGATGGCACTGACGACGCAGACTGCGGCGTCAGTGACGGCGGCCCCCGGATCAGTGTCAGGGCGAAGGAACCCGACGAAGCCGGGCCGGAAACGGAGCGGGGGGGGGCCTACTTTGATCCTTCAAAGTCAGTCGCCGAGGGGCGAAGAGGTGCCGTGAGCCGTGAGCAAACATCACTGACATCGCAGAACCATGGTGTGACGCAGAGCGTCACGAAATGCATTCCCACCAGAGCGCGGGGACGGTCGTCAGCGTGGGACCGAGCGTGCATCCCTCAACTCAACCGCGTCAGATACCCCGGCACTTCCTGCTCGGGCAATACCGACAGCACTTTCAGGCGCTGGAGCATGCGTTGCCGGGCGCGTTGCAGGTGTTCCTTGAGGTTCAAGGCGGCGGCGTCAAAAGCACCGTGCAGCAATAACTCAATGATCAGCCGGTGCTCGGCCAGCATCGCCTCATCCGCGCCGATATCCAGCAGCCGGTAGAAAATCCGGTTGATGATCATCGGGCTTTGCGCCTGACTGATCAAGGTCGCGATCTTGCGGTTTTGCAAGCCTGCCAGACAGTGATGATGCAAGTCCTCTTCAAGACGCTCTATGTCTTCCAGGCTACATTGCGCGGCGTTTTGCGCCTGGACGACCCTGGCCAGCATGGCCTCCAGGGTTTCACGACTCAACTGCGGCGCGGTCAGGCGCAATGCCTCCGGCTCAAGACAGGCGCGCAGTTCGTAATCCTCGGTGATCTCCCGCGCGGTCAACGGCCCGGCCAGCCATTGTGAATAAGGCTCTTTTTCCACCAGGCCGCGATCACGCAAGCGCATCAGCGCCTCACGCACCACCGAGCGGCTGACGCCGTAGTGTTGCGCGGCGCTTTGCTCATCCAGACGATAGTGGCCGAAGGCGATACACGCCGACAGCGCCGCGCCGATCTCGTCATGAATGCGTTCGCCGAGCGGGCGCGTGTCGACCAATTCTTCGTTGCTGTCCAGGCCGAACTGCGTGTGGCTCAGGCTCAAGCGCAACGGTTCGACGTGCTGACGCTCTGGATTGACCAGATAACCCCGGCCATCGAAACGACTGATCAAGCCTTCTGCGTGCAGCAGGTTAAGTGCCTTGCGCACCGGCACCCGGCTGGTGCCGAACAGCTCCCCAAGCGGCGCTTCAAGCAATACCAATCCCTTGGCGGCCGCACCCGAGACAATGGCGTTACGCAATACTTCTCGAATCATTGCGTAGCGCGATGCGGTGCGCGAGTCCTCTTCTGACATCGGTTTCATACACTTCTGACGGCTGACGGGCGATTCTCGCACAGATGCGCCGTTGTCACCTTGGGCTACGTCCTGACGCTCACTCATGGGGCCACCGTTACTTTTTTGCACTAAAATGTATCTTTTATAAAAGATACATTATTTCTTTATGACGCTTTGGTGCTTGGCCTGGCCGCTCGCTCTGAGCGAATGGCTCCTTTGCAGAAAGAGTTCTAGCACGGCGGTTCCAGCTTCGCAGGGCCTGAATGGCGACGGGGACGAACAACTGATTCAAGCAGATTGGCATGGAATCTGCCTTTGTTAAATGTACATTTTATTAATAAGTACATTTTTAAGGCGTGATACCCATGACCGATACCAGGAGTCACAGCGTCACCCGTGATGCCTGCGCAATGGCCGAAGCGTTTGCACAGGGGCTCAGTGATCCGCTGCAGGTTCTGGAAGACGCCCTGCAACAGGCGACACAGGTCGATCATGTGTTCATTTCCATGAGCGTCGAACGTGCCCGCAGGGAAGCCGAAGCGTCCGCTGCCCGCTGGAAACACGGGCAGCCGCTTAGCCCATTCGACGGCGTGCCGGTGGCCTGGAAAGACCTGTTCGATGTCGCCGGTTGCGTCACGACGGCGGGCGCTACGGTGCGCAACAACCTGTCGCCAGCCTTGCTGGATGCGCCGAGCGTCGGGCTGCTGGCGCGTGCTGGCATGGTCAGCCTGGGCAAGACCAACCTCAGCGAGTTTGCCTATTCCGGGCTGGGACTGAATCCGCACTTCGGCACGCCGATCAACCCGAAGAGCGATAGCTCTCCGCGCATTCCCGGTGGTTCTTCTTCGGGTTCGGCGGTGGCGGTGGCTGCCGGGATCGTGCCGATTGCGATGGGCACCGACACTGCCGGTTCTATCCGTATTCCCGCTGCGTTCAACGGTCTGGTCGGTTTTCGCAGCACCAGCCGCCGCTATAGCCGCGACGGCGTGTTCCCGCTGGCGCTGACTCTGGACAGCGTCGGCCCGCTGACCCGCAGCGTGCGCGATGCGTTGGTGATCGACGACCTGCTTTGCGCACGCAGCAAGCCCACTTCGCTGCTACCCCGCAGCCTTGCCGGTCAGCGTTTTCTGGTTGATCGGGCCGTGCTGGAAGACGAGCGCGTTGCGCCTGCCGTTCGCGACAACCTGTTGCGCGCCGTCGAGGCCTTGCGAGCCGGTGGTGCGTTGATCGAGATGGGCCACTGCCAGGCCTTTCAGGCCACCTTGCAAGTGATCCAGCAGCACGGCTGGCTGGGTGCTGCCGAGGCCTTCGCACTGCATCAGTCGTTGCTCGACAGCGACGCCGCCAGCCAGCTCGACCCTAGGGTTCGCAAGCGTCTGGAGGCCGCGCGCCATATGCCCGCCAGCCTGCTGGTCAATCTGTACGCCGCGCGGGAACGCTTGCAGGAGCAATTGACCCTCGAACTCGATGGCGCGCTGCTGATCACCCCAAGCGTTGCCCATGTTGCGCCGCCGCTCGCGCCGCTGTTGAACGACGAAGAGCTGTTCATTCAGACCAACCTCGCCACGCTGCGCCTGACCATGCCCGGCAGCTTGCTGAACATGCCCGGCGTGTCGCTGCCCAGCGGTTGCGATGCTGCGGGCCTGACCACCGGGTTGCTGCTCAGCGCTCCGGCGGGAGAAGACGCACGCCTGTTGCGCGCGGCTCTGACGGTGGAGTCGTTGCTCAACCAACCTTGAACGCAAGCACTTTGAAAGCATGCACCTGAACACTGCAAACCGGCGCGCGTGCTGAACACCGCGTAGCCGTTCTGATTAACCAGCGGGAGAAACAAGATGGCCAAAGAAATTCTGTGTGCGTTTGGTGTGGATGTCGATGCCGTCGCGGGCTGGCTCGGCTCGTATGGCGGCGAGGATTCGCCGGACGATATCTCGCGTGGGCTGTTCGCCGGGGAAGTCGGTGCGCCACGTTTGCTCAAGCTGTTCGAGCGTTACGGCCTGCGCACCACCTGGTTCATTCCGGGGCATTCGATGGAAACGTTCCCGGAGCAGATGAAGGCTGTGGCCGATGCCGGGCATGAAATCGGCGTGCATGGTTACAGCCATGAAAACCCGATTGCCATGACCCCCGAGCAGGAAGAAATCGTCCTCGACAAGTCTATCGAATTGATCACCCAGATGACCGGCAAGCGCCCGACCGGCTACGTCGCGCCCTGGTGGGAATTCAGCAACGTGACCAACGAGCTGCTGCTCAAGAAGGGCATCAAGTACGACCACAGCCTGATGCACAACGACTTTCATCCTTACTACGTTCGCGTCGGCGACAAGTGGACCAAGATCGATTACAGCCAGCATCCGGACACCTGGATGAAACCGCTGGTGCGCGGCGAAGAAACCGATCTGGTGGAAATTCCCGCCAACTGGTACCTCGACGACCTGCCGCCGATGATGTTCATCAAAAAAGCGCCGAACAGCCACGGTTTTGTCAACCCACGGCACCTGGAAGAGATGTGGCGCGACCAGTTTGACTGGGTCTATCGCGAGCACGAACACGCTGTCTTCACCATGACCATTCACCCGGACGTGTCTGGTCGCCCGCAAGTGCTGCTGATGCTGGAGCGTTTGATCGAGCACATTCAAAGCCATGCCGGCGTCAAGTTCGTCACTTTCGACGAAATAGCCGACGACTTCGTGCGTCGCAACCCCCGTACCCGCTGATTCATTGCCCTGTCCGAGGCGTCACTCATGTCCATTTACAACAAGCTCGACCTGACCGGCTGGAAACCTGAGCAACTGACTCCGGAGCAAGTACGGTTCGCCACATGGATTGCGTTTTTCGCGTGGGTGTTTGCGGTATATGACTTCATTCTGTTTGGCACGCTGCTACCGGAAATCGGTCGGCATTTCAGCTGGAGTGAGGTCGAACAGGCCGAAATAGCGACCTGGGTCGCGGTCGGCACAGCGGTGGTGGCACTGGCCATCGGTCCGCTGGTAGATCGCCTGGGACGGCGCGTGGGTATCATTTTCACTGTGAGCGGTTCGGCAATCTGTTCGGCGCTCACGGCCATTGGCGGATCTTGGGGCAAGTCGCCTTTGATCCTGATTCGTTCGCTGGGCGGTCTGGGTTATGCCGAAGAAACGGTCAACGCGACCTACCTGAGCGAAATCTACGCCGCGTCCGACGACCCCCGTCTGGCCAAGCGCCGTGGCTTCATCTACAGCCTGGTGCAGGGTGGCTGGCCGGTCGGTGCGTTGATTGCGGCAGGGCTGACCGCCGTGCTGTTGCCGATCATCGGCTGGCAGGGTTGCTTCGTGTTCGCGGCTATCCCGGCCATCGTCATTGCGATCATGGCGCGCAAACTCAAGGAGAGCCCGCAGTTCCAGATCCATCAACGCATCACTCAGTTGCGCAAGAAAGGCGACGTGAGCCAGGCGCAGGCGGTGGCGCAAACCTATGGGGTCGATTACAACGAGCACAGCAAAGCGGGCATCGGTGCTGCCTTCCGCGGTACTTCGCGTCGCGCCACGCTGGTGATCGGTGCTGCGATCCTGCTCAACTGGGCGGCGATTCAAGTGTTCAGCGTGCTGGGCACCACGGTGATCGTCAGCGTTCACCACATCTCGTTTGAAAACTCGCTGATCATTCTGGTGCTGTCCAACCTGGTGGGCTACTGCGGCTACCTGTGCCATGGCTGGATGGGCGATCGCATTGGCCGTCGCAACGTCATCGGTCTTGGCTGGATGCTTGGCGGCCTGGCCTTCGCTGGCATGCTCTACGGGCCGAGCAGCATGGTGACGGTCGTTGGCTTATACAGCCTTGGGCTGTTCTTCCTGATCGGCCCTTATTCGGCGGCTTTGTTCTTCATCAGCGAAAGCTTCCCGACCAGCATTCGTGCTACCGGCGGCGCAATCATCCACGCTATGGGCCCGCTGGGTGCCGTGGTAGCAGGTTTCGGTGCCACGTCGGTCTTGAGTGCCGGCGGTGACTGGCAGACCTCGGCGTTGTACTTCGGCGCAGTGCCTTGCTTCCTGTCCGGCGCGCTGATGTTCGCGGCCAGGCATGTGCGACCTGAAACCGTGAAATAAGGAGCAAACCATGACGCGTAAAGTTGCAATGGTAACCGGTGCCGCCAGCGGCATCGGTCAGGCGCTGGCAGTGGCCTTCGCTCGGCAGGGTGTTGCGGTGGCCGGCGGGTATTACCCGGCGGACCCGCATGACCCGGATGAAACCCGCAGGTTGGTGGAAGAGGCGGGCGGCGAATGCCTGATGCTGCCGCTTGACGTGACCTTCACAGCGTCAGTCGATGACCTGGCCGCAGCGGCGATCAAGGCGTTTGGCCGAATTGACTACGCGGTGGCCAACGCCGGATTGCTGCGCCGTGCGCCGTTGCTGGAAATGACCGACGAGCGCTGGAACGAGATGCTCGACGTGGACCTGACCGGCGTGATGCGCACCTTCCGGTCGGCTGTTCGGCACATGGGCGAGGGCGGCGCGCTGGTGGCTATTTCCTCGATTGCCGGCGGTGTTTATGGCTGGCAGGACCATTCCCATTACGCCGCCGCCAAGGCTGGCGTACCGGGCCTGTGCCGTTCGCTGGCAGTGGAGCTTGCGCCCAAAGGCATCCGCTGCAATGCCGTGATACCCGGCCTGATCGAGACGCCACAGTCACTGGACAGCAAGAACTCGCTGGGGTCCGAAGGCCTGGCACAGGCGGCCAAGGCCATTCCGCTGGGTCGCGTCGGCCGAGCGGACGAAGTCGCCGCGCTGGTGCGTTTTCTGTGCAGTGACGAAGCCAGTTACCTGACCGGGCAAAGCATCGTGATCGACGGCGGCCTGACCGTGCGTTGGCCGGGGTAGATCGCGCAAACTCAACCAAGGACCCCAACCCATGCAACAACTCAAACAAAAGCGGGCAGTGATCACCGGTGCAGGCAGTGGCATTGGTGCTGCCATCGCCCGCGCCTACGCCATTGAAGGCGCGCATCTGGTGCTGGGTGATCGTGATCCGGTCAACCTGGCAAAAGTCGCCGAACACT
Organism: Pseudomonas avellanae BPIC 631; assembly: GCF_000444135.1. Lineage (GTDB taxonomy): Bacteria > Pseudomonadota > Gammaproteobacteria > Pseudomonadales > Pseudomonadaceae > Aquipseudomonas > Aquipseudomonas avellanae. Next base: position 3,406 of record NZ_ATDK01000347.1, on the reverse strand, counting down.
GCCGCCAGCTCGGCGCGCAGGTGCACGAATGCGTGGCTGACGTCGGTAGCGTCGAGGGCGCGCAGGCCAGCGTCGATGCCTGCCTCGAGCATTTTGGTGGCATCGACATTCTGGTCAATAACGCCGGCATGCTCACTCAGGCACGCTGCGTCGACCTGAGCATCGAGATGTGGAACGACATGCTGCGCGTTGATCTGACCAGCGTGTTCGTGGCCAGCCAGCGGGCCTTGCCGCACATGATTGCGCAGCGCTGGGGACGCATCATCAACGTCGCCTCGCAACTGGGTATCAAGGGCGGCGCCGAACTGACCCATTACGCCGCCGCCAAGGCCGGAGTCATCGGTTTCAGCAAATCGTTGGCACTGGAAGTTGCCAAGGACAACGTGCTGGTCAACGCCATCGCGCCCGGTCCTATCGAAACGCCGCTGGTGGCCGGCATAAGCAGCGCCTGGAAAACCGCCAAGGCCGCCGAGCTGCCGCTGGGTCGTTTCGGGCTGGCCGAAGAAGTCGCGCCCGTGGCTGTGCTGCTGGCCAGCGAGCCGGGTGGCAACCTGTTCGTCGGCCAGACACTGGGCCCCAATTCCGGCGATGTCATGCCATGAACTCACTGCGGGAGAAGCGCTGATGTGTGGATTGTGCGGCCTGTTGGGCGAAGACGTGCACTGGAGCGACCCGCTGGCGACCGAGTTGCCCCGGCGGCGTGAGCGCTTGCGGCGGATTGCGGCGATCAACAAGGTGGTTGCGCCGTTTCGTCTCAAGGTCGAAGACTTTCAGGGGGTGTCCTACCTGCTGCTCGGGGCGACCGGCAAGCAGGAATTGGCGAGCGGTCTTGAGCAGTTATGGCAGAAGGCCGAACTGTTGATCGGAGGCCCGCTCGACCCGCTGGATGCTCGCGTCCTTGATCATTTGCAGAGGTCATCATGAGTATTGCCCTCAACGTGATTACCGGCTTTCTCGGCAGCGGCAAGACCACGCTGCTCAAGCGCCTGCTGGCCGATGAAAACATGGGCGACACCGCGCTGCTGATCAACGAGTTCGGTGATGTCGGCATCGATCATCTGCTCGTTGAAGAGGTAGCGCCGGACACCGTACTGTTACCCAGTGGCTGTGTCTGCTGCACCGTTCGCGGCGAGTTGAAGGATGCCTTGCTGGGCCTGCTGGAACGGCGCAATCGCGGCGAGATTCCGGCGTTTCGCCGGGTAATTCTGGAAACCACCGGCCTGGCCGATCCGGCCCCGATCCTCTCCACCCTGAGCAATGATCCGCAACTGCGCGGACGCTTTCACATCGGCCTGATCATCACGCTGGTGGACGCCTGCCACGCCACCCTGCAAGAGCGCCTGCACCCGGAGTGGCTGGCGCAAATCGCGGCGGCGGACCGGCTGTTGCTGAGCAAGACCGATCTGGTGGACGAGCCTGCACTCGACGCGCTGCGTGAGCACCTGCAGGCACTGAATTTTTCCGCGCCGTTGCTGGACACGGCGCAGATTTACAGTGGCGATCAGTTGCTGCTCGGGGAGGGCGTGCGCAGCGCCGAACCGGCTGCCGAGGTAACACGCTGGCAACTGCACCGCGTCGAGTCGAGGTCGGCGCGGCATGGTGATGCACAGGTCTGTTGCCTGACCTTCGACCGCCCGCTCGACTGGGTCGGTTTCGGGGTGTGGCTGTCGATGCTGTTAAGATGCCACGGCGAACGAATCCTCCGCGTCAAAGGACTGCTCAACGTGAACGACAACCAGGCTCCCATCGTGATTCATGGTGTGCAGCATTGCCTGCACGCACCGGTGCACCTCGCGGCCTGGCCGGGTGAGGATCGCACCTCGCGGCTGGTGTTCATCCTGCGCGGTCTGGACGCGGAGTTATTGCGGCGTTCGTTCGAGGTGTTCTCCAGCAGCTTCGCGCCGTCGCTCAACGAGTCGGCGGCATGACCATCACTTTACGTGTACTCGGCACTTCAGTGACCTTGCTCGAATCGTTGCGCGAGCGGGCTGAGCAGGAACTGGGCATCAAACTGGTCTACCAGATTCATGACGTGCAGACCGCGCAGCGCATCGCGGTCATGCAGCCTGACAGCTACGACCTTTATGATCAGTGGTTTCACAACGTCGATTTCGTCTGGCCTGCGCGGGCGATTCAGCCCATCGACACGCGACGTATTGCGCTGTGGCACGAGATCAACGACCTGCCCAAGCGCGGTCGTTTACGGCCCACTGATCAACCGGGCAGCGGCAGCGTGCCCAGCGAGCGCCTTTTCGTGCAGCACGACGGCAGCCTCGGCAGCACGGTGACCGATCGCATCAGCATGTTGCCACTGACCCACAACGCCGACAGTTTTGCCTATCGCCCCGAGCGCTTGCCGGAAGGTTTGAGCCCTGCGGATGAAAGCTGGGGCTGGCTGCTGGATTCAGCGTGGGGCGGGCGTATCGCGTTACAAAGTGACGCCGCCATCGGCGCGCTGGATGCCGCACTGGCGGTACAGGGCGCGGGGCTGGCGCAGTTCAACGACATTGGCAACATGAGCATCGAAGAGATCGACCTGCTCGCCGATGTGCTGGTGCGCAAACAGCAGCAAGGGCATTTTGGCGCATTCTGGTCTGACGACGAAGAAGCTGCCGAACTGATGCTCAGCCCGACCATCGACATCCAGAGCCTGTGGTCACCGACCCTGGTCAGGTTGCACCGCGCAGGTGTGAAATACCGTGTGGCGGTGCCCAAAGAGGGCTATCGCGGCTGGTTCGGTGGGCTGTCCCTGTCGCGCTACGCCAAAGGGCCGGTGCTGGATGCAGCATATGCCTACCTGAACTGGTGGCTTTCTGGATGGCCGGGCGCAGTCATGGCGCGACAGGGGTACTACATCGGCAACCCGGCACGCAGCCGTGACCATCTGAGCGCCGCCGAATGGGACTACTGGTACGCAGGCTTGCCCGCTCGCGAACAACTGCTCGGCAGCGACGGCCTGCCCCTGATCGACGCCGGAGAGATCCGCGACGGCGGCTCCTACGAAGAACGCATGGGCCACATCGCCGTGTGGAACTCGGTCATGAACGAACACAACTACCTGGTACGCCGCTGGAGCGACATCTTGCGCGCCAGCGGCAAAAGCAGCGCGAAGGCGCGTTAGGGTCAGGGCTTCTGATGGTTATTGTGCCAATGCGCGCATTGGCATGCATCCGTGACGCTCTGCGTCACAACCAAGCTGCCGCGCAACGTCATGCCTGCCCCGTATTCACTGCACATAAACAAAAGCGCTTCTTCACCGCGATATGACTGACGACGCAGAGTGCGACGTAAGTGACGGCGGCCCGCGGATCAGTGTCAGGGCGAAGGAACCCGACGAAGTCGGGCCGGAAACGGAGCCGGGATTTTGCTTACTTTGATCCTTCAAAGTCAGTCGCCGAGGGGCGAA
>NZ_ATDK01000346.1 GCF_000444135.1 Pseudomonas avellanae BPIC 631 | reverse complement strand
GAACGATCATCTTAACGACCACTATCGTGCGGCGCTCCGCGTCGCATGCCGTTCTGGACACTCCGCGTCCTCTTTGACGACGCAGAGCGTCGCGAACTGTTTGAGCGTGCGCAACGATGCTTCTCAGTCAGGCATGCCCTTTCTGGGCCTTTGCGCGCATTTTGGCGCACATGACGGTCATCTCGTCGTACATCGCCTGAGGCCGTTGGCGCTTCATGTCCCAGGCCAGGCGGCCTTCTTCGTGGGGCAGAATCATGAATTCGCCTTCGGCTACCTGCTTGAAGATGTAGTCGGCGATGTCTGTAGCGGTGATCGGGGATTTTTCCAGCAGCCTGCCGATCTGCGCTTTCATCGCCGGAGTGGGGCCGCGAAACGAATCAAGCAGGTTGGTCTGAAAGAACGAAGGACAGACCACGTGCACGCCAACATCCTGATCGCGCAGCTCAACCAGCAGGCTCTCGGAAAGCGCCACCACGCCCGCTTTGGCAACGTTGTAATTGCTCATGGCCGGGGCCTGCATCAGTGCGGCCATTGAGGCGATGTTGATGATCTTGCCCTTGCTCGCCTGCAACATCGGCAAGAACGCCTTGCAGCCTTTGACCACACCCATCAGGTTGATTGCGATCTGCCAGTCCCAGTCTTCCAGCGACAGCTCGTTGAAGAAACCACCCGACGCCACGCCTGCATTGTTGACGATGATGTCCATGCCGCCGAAGCGCTCTTCGCACGTCTGAGCGAATGCGGTGAGCTGGCTGTAATCACGAACGTCGCAGCGCTGAACAAAACCGTCACCGCCCGCCTCGCGTACCAGGACCAGAGTTTCCTGCAAACCGGCATCATTGATATCCGACAATGCCAGCCGCCATCCTTCGCGCGCCCAGCGCAGTGCCATTTCACGGCCCAGACCAGAGCCGGCGCCAGTAATCATGATGCGGTTTTGCATAACCGAGTGCCTTGTGAGGTGCCGAAGTTGCCTGAGTGTAATCACAGCCAAGGCCCGACAAACCCACCATCAAGGCGCTGAATGCCTGGAGCAAACCCGCAGCCTCATGAGCGCCGCGCGCGGGACACGTAATGCGCCAGCAGCCTGCCGTACACCGCCACATTGACCAGCACAACAATGCCGCCCAGCCAGAGTTGCACGCCAGGCGTCAGCCCTGCCGGGTAAATCAGCGGGATCAGGTAATGCTCGACGAAGCCCCCGTCATAACCCTGCTCACCCGCTTTACTGCGCAGGGCATTTTCCAGCGGTGTCAGTGGGCAATAGAGGTGCAGAAACTCGACTGCCGTTCCCCAGATGATGGCCGGGACGTGCAGCATGGCCAGCCAGGGCCTTCTCAATACCAGCAGCCCGCCAAACAGAACGAACACAATGAACAGGAGGTGAAATGCCACTACCGCATCTGCCGCTATTCGATAAAACATCGGCATGCCCTCAGCCGTGACAGAACTCGGGAGGTCTGGCCCCCGTACAACTAAGCGAGAGCTTACACGCCCTTAAGTTCAATGATTTTTAAGACTATTTCACGTCGTTACTTGCTCATAAGACCGGGTTATTGTCGGACAAAAACGCATCAAACCCATGATTTTAATGATTTTTTGAAGATGTAAGAAAATGTTGAAAATAACCCGAACCTTTCCCGAATACGCGCAGTCGGATGTTTCAAGCAGGCAAATAGAGCGCCCTTCGGGGCAAACGATTTAACTGCATTCGTTCGTTAACTGGAATTCAAAGAGGGAACTCATCATGGGCATCGGCACTATTCTTATCATCGTTCTGATTCTGCTGCTGGTCGGCGGTCTTCCGGTATTCCCGCACTCGCGCAGTTGGGGCTACGGTCCGTCGGGCATCATCGGTACGATCCTGGTGATCCTGCTGATTCTGGTGTTGCTCGGCAAGATATGACCCGCTGCTTCAAGCAGTGAGTAGTAACGAAAACCCCGCTTTCTCAAGCGGGGTTTTTTATGGCCCTAAAAAAACCATTGCCCATGAAAAAGCAGCCCGCGGGGGCTGCTTCGTTCATTGCACGTGCTACTTAGTGAGAAACCGCACCGCTGGCACCCAGCCCCGTCTGCGACCGGACGAACTGCGGGTAGAACAAGGCGCGTTCGCCCTCTGCCGCTTTCGACTTGTCGGTGATGGAGAAGAACCAGATACCCACGAATGCGATGGCGATGGAGAACAGCGCCGGGTATTCGTAAGGGAAGATGGCTTTAGGGTTGTGCAGGATCTGCACCCAGATGGTAGGACCGAGCACCATCAGCACCACAGCGCTGATCAGGCCCATCCAGCCACCAATCATGGCGCCGCGAGTGGTCAGGTTTTTCCAGTACATGGAAAGCAGCAGTACCGGAAAGTTGCAGCTTGCCGCGACGGAGAACGCCAGGCCCACCATGAACGCGATGTTCTGACTTTCGAAGGCAATACCCAACAGGATCGCCACGACAGCCAGTGCAATAGTGGTCATTTTCGAGATGCGGATTTCGTCTTTCTCGTTGGCTTTGCCCGCCTTGATCACACTGGCATACAGGTCATGGGAGACCGCCGACGCACCGGCCAGCGTCAGACCGGCAACCACCGCCAGGATGGTCGCGAAGGCTACTGCAGAGATGAAGCCCAGGAACAGACTGCCACCGACTGCATCGGCCAGGTGAATCGCCGCCATGTTGTTACCGCCCAGCAAGGCACCCGCTGCATCCTTGAACGCCGGGTTGGTGCTGACCAGCAGGATCGCGCCAAAACCGATGATGAAGGTCAGGATGTAGAAGTAGCCGATAAAACCGGTGGCGTAGAGCACCGATTTACGGGCTTCCTTGGCATCACTCACGGTGAAGAAGCGCATCAGAATGTGCGGCAGACCCGCCGTACCGAACATCAGCGCCAGACCCAGCGAGAACGCCGAGATCGGGTCTTTTACCAGCCCGCCCGGGCTCATGATCGCTTCACCTTTAGGGTGAACCTTGATCGCCTCGGAGAACAGCATGTTGAAGTCGAAGTTAACGTGTTTCATGACCATCAGCGCCATGAACGAGGCACCGGACAGCAGCATCACCGCTTTGATGATCTGTACCCAGGTGGTCGCCAGCATGCCGCCGAACAGCACGTAAAGGCACATCAGAATACCGACCAGCACCACTGCAACGGTGTAGTCCAGACCAAACAGCAACTGGATCAGCTTGCCAGCACCGACCATTTGCGCAATCAGATAAAACGCCACTACCACCAGCGAACCGCAGGCAGACAGTGTGCGAATCTCTTTTTGCTTGAGGCGGTATGAAGCTACATCGGCAAAGGTGTATTTACCCAGGTTACGCAGGCGCTCGGCGATCAGGAACAGAATGATCGGCCAACCCACCAGGAAGCCGATCGAGTAGATCAGGCCGTCGTAGCCAGAGGTGTAGACCAGTGCGGAAATACCCAGAAAAGAGGCTGCCGACATGTAGTCACCGGCAATCGCCAGACCATTCTGAAAGCCGGTGATCTTGCCACCCGCCGAGTAGTAGTCCGATGCGGTCTTGTTCTTCTTCGAGGCCCAGTAGGTGATGCACAGCGTAAAGGCGACGAAGATCACGAACATGACGATCGCAGCGACGTTCAGGGGTTGTTTCTGTACTGCGCCAGTCAATGCATCTGCCGCCCAGAGGGTCGGCGCGAATGCGGCCAGGCCAAGTGCTGCTGATAGGCGCCGGATCATTGCTGAGCCTCCTTAAGGATGGCGTTGTTCAAGTCATCAAATTCGCCATTGGCACGGCGAACATAGATGGCGGTCAACACAAACGCAGAAAGGATCAGCCCTACGCCTATCGGCATTCCCCAGGTAATGGTTGAAGTCGGGCTCAACTTGGCACCCAGAATATGGGGCCCGTAAGCAATCAAAAGAATAAAGGCCGCATACAGGCCAAGCATGATCGCCGAGAGAATCCAGGCGAAACGCTCTCTTTTGGATACCAGCTCCTTGAAACGGGGGCTGTTTTGAATCGAGAGGTAAATGCTGTCGTTCATTGTTTTTGTCCTCGCAGCACAGATGAGATGTCACGTAACGCACTTTAGTCGGGTCCGGCGCGCACTCCAGACGACCTTAGTATTAGAACGACATTAGCCGCAGATGCATGGCTCTGCACAGCGCAAACGCACCGCCAGTCCGTCGCTTGAGAAAATACCCTGATGGCGAAACGTAAAAGGCCGTCTGGCGATAACACCAGACGGCCTCGGGAGAGTGTTGAAAGCCTCTTTGCAGAGCGCTCCTGGGCTATTTAGCGGTCCATGCAGCGACCCGGTCCGGGTGCTTGGCCACCCAGTCTTTTGCGGCAGCTTCGGGCTTGGCACCGTCCTGAATAGCCAGCATCACTTCACCGATTTCATCCTTGGACGCCCACTGAAATTTTTTCAGGAAGGCGACGACTTCCGGCGCTTTTTTCTCAAGCGTCAGGCTGGCGACGTTATCGACGGTTTCAGCAGCGCCATAGACGCCTTTAGGATCGTCGAGGAAACGCAGTTTCCACTTGGCGAACATCCAGTGCGGCACCCAGCCCGTCACCACGATGGCCTTTTGCGCCTTCTCGGCGCGGGTCAGCTCGGCAATCATGCCTGCACCGGAACTGGCCTGCAGTTTGTAGCCATCCAGGCCGTAATCCTTGATGGCCTGATCGGTCTTGAGCATCACACCCGAGCCCGCATCGATCCCGGTGATCTTCTTGTTGAAGGAGGCGTCCGTTTTCAGGTCTTCGATGCTTTTGGCTTTTACATATTCGGGCACGATCAGGCCGATCTTCGCGTCCTTGAAGTTGGGGCCGTAATTGACGACCTGGTCCTTGTGCTTGGTGTAGTACTCACCGTGAGTGACCGGAAGCCAGGCAGACAGCATCAGGTCCAGCTTGTCGGTCGCCACTGCCTGCCACATGATCCCGGCCGCGACTGACTGCAGTTTGACGTCGTAGCCCAGCTTCTGCTTGATCACCTCAGAGGCCACGAAGGTCGTTGCCACGCTGTCGGACCAACCTTCTACATAGCCGATGGTCAGGGTTTTGGTTTCAGCAATCGCTAGCGTGGAGCTGACCGCAAGTACCAGAGCGGCACCCGCCCCCAGTATTTTTCGCATCATCATTATCGCTTCCCCGGAAGTCTGCACCGACGGTTGTCGGGCTTCGTCAACGTTGTTTTCAAGCGCACACCCACGCTTGGCTCTCGTCGTCATACACACGTTTGCTTGTGATTCTGGCTGAAGGCCGTGGGAGAGCTTGTTCGCGAAGGCTGTATCTCAGACGATGCATTTTCAGAGACTGTACCGGCCCTTTCGCGAACAAGTTCGCTCCCACGCCCTGCGGGCAGAAGCCCTCCCGGGCTCTCCGGGGCTGATGTATAACGCTGAGCGCCCAGTTTCGGGGCACGCTGCGCTTTGATCGCCGCCACGCGCAGTGACACGCAGCAAATTGCCACCGTCATCATCGACCTGCCGGGCAAGCAGACATGCTCTGGCTACGACACTCGTACAACGGGAAACGACAACATGCAGTCATCAGCGACAAGCGCTGCTGAAAAACGTCTGAGCCTGCTCGTTTTATAAAAGGAAACAAGATGTGTTACCGCCGACTCACATCCACCGGCCCGAACGGGTAACACGGGAACAGTTTTTCCAGCGCAGCCCACTCACCTCGTTCCGCAGCACAGCTAAACCATTGTTTTAAAAGGTTTTGAAAAAGTTGGCACAGCTTCTGCTATCTCTCTTGCACAACAAAAACAAGAAACGACGCAGCAAACCAATAAAAACAAGACGTAACGGCTCTGACATAACAAGAACAAAACGGACAGAGGCGCAGCTAACAGATTTTTTTGGAGTGGATCAGCTTTACAGGGACCTTTCGGTGAAAGGCCTCGCGACCGGACAGAGAACAATAAAACTACCGTCAGGTAGCTCCAGAACCGGTGGGATCAGGCTGTTGTGCAGACAGATGATTAAAGCGAGTCAGCGCTCAAAAAAATACGTTTGCTCTTGACCCTGATTGGGGGTCGCACAAGAACGCTGTAAAGGGACTGGTCGCCAACAACAAGAACAGGCCGCCCTATAACAATAAAAAGAGCAGGTAAAACACATTGGAGGAGAGCCACGGCTCTCCTTTGTGCTTTGCGCCTTGTGAAAACCTGCCCCAGAAACCCGGCAATGTTGCTGGATGTAGTGGTGTTGAGCCCTGCCCGCATGGTCAAAGTGGCCAATCTGCGCCGCATGCGAAAAAATAAACCGCAGATCTGCGTTGAAAAATCCCCGAAACGTGTATTGTTCCGTCATATTTACACGGTTACCCGGTGGATGCGGCACTTTGGCACTACACCTTGGTCATAGCCTGCGTATCTCATCAGCACTTCTTTCCCAAGGGATTTAGTCATGCTCCGTTTTCTGCGCTTCGCTACCGTTATAGGTGGCTTGTGTTTAAGTGCGTCCGCTCTGGCGACCAACGTCGACCCCGCCACCTATGGCTACCCGCTGACTAATCCGTTTGAAGCGACCATTGCCAGTACGCCGCCCGATCTGCGCCCCGACCTGCCTGACGATGAAGACATCGATCAGGACGTCTACGCGCTTAATCTGCACCCTGAACGCGAGTTCACGCTGCCCGACAACTTCTGGGCCGTAAAAAAACTGCACTACCGCCTGGCCAAACAGGATCATGCCGCACCGCTGATCTTTCTGATCGCTGGCACCGGCGCGCCTTATAACAGCACCATCAACGAATTCCTGAAGAAGCTGTATTACGGCGCGGGCTATCACGTTGTGCAGCTGTCTTCGCCGACCAGCTATGACTTCATGAGCTCGGCCTCGCGCTTTGCGACCCCCGGTGTTTCCACCGAAGACGCAGAAGACCTTTACCGTGTGATGCAGGCCATCCGTGCCCAGCAAGCGCAGTTGCCGGTCACCGACTATTACCTCACCGGTTATAGCCTCGGGGCATTGAACGCTGCGTTCGTCAGCAAGCTGGATGAAACGCGACGCAGCTTCAACTTCAAGAAGGTGTTGCTGCTCAACCCGCCGGTCAACCTCTACACCTCGATCAGCAACCTCGACAAACTGGTTCAGACCAACGTCAAGGGCATCAACAACACCACCACGTTCTATGAACTGGTGCTGGCCAAGCTGACGCGCTACTTCAGGCAAAAAGGCTACATCGACCTCAATGACGCACTGCTGTTCGACTTCCAGCAGTCCAAACAGCACCTGACCAACGAACAGATGGCCATGCTGATCGGCACATCGTTCCGCTTCTCGTCGGCCGACATCGCGTTCACCTCGGACCTGATCAACCGTCGTGGTCTGATCATTCCGCCGAAATTCCCGATTTCCGAAGGCACCAGCCTGACGCCGTTCCTCAAGCGCGCCCTGCAATGCGACTTCGATTGCTACCTGACCGAACAGGTCATTCCGATGTGGCGTGCACGCACTGACGGTGGCAGCCTGCTGCAACTGGTGGATCAGGTCAGCCTGTATGCACTCAAGGATTATCTGCACAGCAACACCAAGATCGCCGTCATGCACAACGCGGACGACGTGATCCTGGGCGCAGGTGATCTGGGCTTTCTGCGCAAGACATTTGGTGATCGTCTGACCGTTTATCCTTACGGCGGGCATTGCGGCAACCTTAACTACCGCGTCAACACCGACGCCATGCTGGAGTTTTTCCGTGGCTAAACGTCTTTTACTCCTTGCCGCACTGATGTGTGCCGGCACGGTCCAGGCCGCTGACGCGGATACCGGCAACAAGGCTCAGCACCCGGCCACCGTGGCGCGCCAGACCGATGCGGACGGCTTCACTCAGCCGTTGAAGTCGCTGCAGTTCAACCCCGGGCTGGACCAGCGTGAATTCGAGCGCGCCTCGATCAACGCACTGGAAGTCTACGATCCGCTGGAATCGTGGAATCGCCGGGTCTATCACTTCAACTATCGCTTTGACGAGTGGGTGTTCCTGCCTGTCGTGGATGGCTACCGCTACGTCACGCCCGGCTTCGTGCGCAGCGGCGTGAGCAACTTTTTCAGCAATCTGGGCGACGTCTCCAATCTGGTGAACAGCCTGCTGCTGTTCAAGGGCGAGCGTTCACTGGACACCACTGGCCGTCTGTTGCTCAACACCACGATCGGTATCGCCGGCCTCTGGGACCCGGCGACCATGATGGGCCTGCCACGCCAGAGCGAAGACTTCGGTCAGACACTGGGCTTCTATGGCGTGCCTGCCGGCCCTTATCTGGTGTTGCCGCTGTTCGGCCCGTCGAACCTGCGTGACACCGGCGGTATGCTGTTCGACTACACCGCAGAAACGCAGATCAACTTCCTCAACGTCGCTGAAGTCAGCAGCGATCACCCGGAAATCACCCTGCTGCGTGCAATCGATCGTCGTTACGTCACCAGCTTCCGTTATGGCCAGCTGAACTCGCCGTTCGAATACGAGAAGGTGCGCTACGTTTATACCGAGTCGCGCAAGTTGCAGATCGCCGAATAAGCGCAGACGCAATAAAAAAACGGCCAACCGAGCGATCGGGCTGGCCGTTTTTCATGGGCACTTTTATCTGCCCGGCGACTCACATGCGTCAGGCATAAATGCTTCGATCCCTTAACAGATAAAAAGGAATTTCCATGCGGTCTTTCGGTTTCAAGACAATAGCGGTGTGTGTCGCGCTGGCTGCCAGCCAGGTTGCAATCAATGTACAGGCGGCCACCAAGGCTGAAGCTGTTGCGCCTGCAGCGGCACCCGCGCCTGCGGCGCAAAAAGTCTCGCTGTTGGGCGGCAAACTGGCGTTCACCGTGCCTGCGGGCTATGTGCAGGGCGAAATACCGGAAGTTGACGCGAAGGCAAAAGCTCAGGGCATATACGGTATGACTTACACCAACAAGGCCGAAAAGCGCGTGATCATTGTCGCTGAGACGCCTATCCCGATGGGTATTGAGGCCAGCGATAACGACGACCTCGTATTGAGTGGCATGGCCACTGGCACGCTTGCCCAACAGCGCACCAGCTACAAGGATTTCAAAAAGCTGAACGAGCGGACTGTCCTCAAGAAAAACGGGCTTGGCGTGCGCCAAGTCGATACCTCAGCCACGATGAGCGACATGAAAGTGCTGAGCACTACTATTTTTGCCGCCTCCGGCACACGGGCGGTGACACTCAATCTGCTGTCCAGAGTGGAGAATCCCAAAGAGCACGCGGCATTGGTGAAAACAGTCATCGGTCAGTGATCCGAGACGCAGCCTGCTAACCCGATTCAATCCACCCGTAACACGCCAGACAACCGCTCAACCAGCGCCTGCACCTTGGGCAATGACTCGCGGTTGCGCGGCCAGGCAAGGTGCAGGGCCAGGCCTTCGGTGGCGAGCTGTGGAAGAATCTCCACCAGTTCGCCACGCTGCAACTGATCCTTGATCAACCAGGTCGCCAGTTGGGCAATGCCCCATGCCGACGTCACGGCGGCGACCTGGGCCTCACCATTGCCGATCACCAGCCGGGCCTCGACCGCGCGCGCCTCCTGCTGACCCTGTTCATCGACAAACAGCCACGGGCTGGTGCTGCCATCGCCTCGGCCAAACAGAATACAGGCGTGACGGCCAAGGTCCTCGAACGTCGTCGGCGTGCCATGCCGTTGCAGATAAGCCGGTGCCGCGCAGAAGATCACCCGTTCAGTGCCCAGGTAACGGTGCGCCACGCCTGCTGGCCAGATGAGCGGACCGCCGATGCGCACGGCGAGATCGATGCCCTCCTCGATAATATCGACGAACCGGTCGGTGAACGTCACCCGCGGACGCAATTTGTGATGCTGCCCGGCAAAGTCGAGAATCAATGGCAATACATGCAGACGGCCAAACGTGGCAGGCAGGTCGATGCGCAACTGCCCGGCAGGCTCGGAGCGCTGTGCGGCGAGCGCGGTCTCAGCGGCCTCAAGTTCGGCCAGCATGCGCGTGCACACAGCGTGATAAGCCGCGCCCTCCTCGGTCAGCGCCAGGCTGCGCGTGGTGCGCTCGAACAGGCGCATGCCCAGGCGGCTCTCCAGACGCGAAACACTTTTGCTGACCGCTGAATTGGTCAGGCTGAGACGTTCGGCGGCTGCGGTAAAACTGCCTGCGTTGGCAACGGCGACGAAGGTTTCGATGCCTTTCAAACGATCGGTAGACAGCACCTTGAATTCCCATTGATGAATCTGATTCCATAATGTACGGAATATTTGCCAAAGATAGGAATCGATTTCTGCAATAAGCTGGCGGACATATTTTTTAACAGGTTTGTATCATGCCGTCTCTGGAAACTGCCGCTTCTGGCACCAAGAGCGAAAGCTCGACCGGTGCTGGTTTGTCCATCGCGATTCTGGCGCTGGCCGGCTTCGTGATTGTCACCACTGAATTTCTCATCATCGGGCTGTTGCCATCACTGGCCCGCGATCTGGGAATCTCCATCTCCACGGCCGGCTTGCTGGTCACACTCTTCGCCTTCACGGTGATGCTGTTCGGCCCGCCGCTGACCGCCATGCTTTCGCACCTGGACCGCAAGCGCACGTTTATCGTCATCCTGCTGATCTTCGCGGCATCCAATGCGCTGGCAGCGGTGTCGAGCAATGTCTGGATACTCGCACTGGCGCGATTCATCCCGGCGCTCGCATTGCCCGTGTTCTGGGGCACCGCCAGCGAAACCGCAAGCTTGCTGGCCGGGCCCAAGCGCGCCGGCAAAGCCGTGGCGCAGGTGTACCTAGGCATCTCCGCCGCAATGCTGTTTGGCATCCCGTTGGGCACCTTGTTTGCCGACGCGGTGGGCTGGCGCGGTGCGTTCTGGGCGCTGACCGTACTGTCCGCACTGATGGCCCTGCTACTGGCGCTGTCGATGCCCCGCCTGGAACCTACCGCCAGGGTCGGCCTCGCCGAGCAAGCGAAAATCCTGCGTGACCCGCTGTTTCTGGCTAACCTGCTGTTGTCCATCCTGCTCTTCACGGCGATGTTTGGTGCTTACACCTACCTGGCCGATACGCTGGAACGCATCGCCGGTATCGAGTCGGCTCAGACAGGCTGGTGGCTGATGGGCTTCGGTGCGGTCGGCCTGATCGGCAACGCACTGGGTGGTCGTTACGTAGATCGCAGCCCGCTGGGTTCGACCATGGTCTTCGCGCTGCTGCTGGCGCTGGGCATGACGGCAAGCGTACCGGCAGCAGGTTCGCTGCCACTGCTGGCGGTGGTGCTCGTGGTATGGGGCATTGCCCATACGGCGTTGTTCCCGATCTGTCAGATCCGGGTGATGAAAGCCGCACCTCAGGCTCAGGCACTGGCCGGCACCTTGAACGTGTCGGCGGCCAATGCCGGAATCGGGCTGGGGTCGATTATCGGCGGCCTCACCATCGAGCATCTGGGCCTGAACTCAGTGGGGTATGTCGCCGCCATCGTGGCATTGCTGGCTATCGCCGTCGCATGGATGACCAGAGTTCAGCAAGGTCGGATTGAGAAACACAACGTCTGCGCGTGACGTTTCCCCACCCCTCTGAATGTTCCGAACAGTATGTCTGTCAACACGCAGACACACTGTTCGGTTATTCCGCCTGAATTTCCCTGTAAGTATAGTCATATTTTTGAACAGCGTTCCAGGCTCGTTCTGTCAGTTAATTGACTTTGAAACAGCCATCCCTCTGCAATATGTAGCTATTTGACATCCCCCAGCAAAATATTCTTCCCATGGCTCTGATGAACGCTCAAACTCAAGCCTTTCGGTCAAGTGACGGCGTTTTCTGACCGCTTCAGAATAGTCATGTCTGGTGAGAAACCATGAGCACACATCACCATAGGGGGCTGGCGTTCGCAAAGCGAATTTACGCCCCGAGAGCACTGGGTGTCAGTGTTGGTTTCATCACTGTCGCTGTGTCCCTGTATTACATGAATGCCGCGCACTGGCTTTGGTCACTGGCGCTGCTCAATTCATTGATATGGCCCCACATTGCTTACCAGATTGCAAAGAAGTCACCCCAACCCTACCTGGCCGAATGGCGCAACATACTGTTCGATTCGCTGATGGGCGGATTCTGGATTGGCGCAATGGGGTTCAGTGCCGTTCCAAGCGTCACCGTGATCGCCATGATGACCATGCACAACATGGCGGCTGCAGGCCCGCGCCTTATGCTGCAGGGCTTTGGCGCCCAGGCACTGGGTGTGCTGATCTCGCTGGCGGTGCTCAACCCCGTCGTCAACCTGAACGGCAACATGACGCAGATCTATGCCTGCCTGCCCGTTCTGGTGATCTACCCCATCTTCATTGGCTGGATGAACCATCAAGTCACGCTCAAGCTCTGGGAACATCGCAACATCCTGCGCAAGCTCAGCCGCACCGACAGCCTGACCGGCCTGCTCAATCATGGCGCGTGGAAGGACCTGCTTGATCTTGAGTTCGCCAAGAGCCAGAGCCAGAGCCAGAACCAGAACCAGAACCAGAACCAGCACCAGCACCAGCACCAGCATCAGCATCAGGAATGCGTGATTGCGCTGATCGATATTGATCACTTCAAGATCATCAACGACACCTACGGCCACCTCATGGGCGATACGGTGCTGCAGAACATCAGTGAAGCGCTGATCGAAAACCTGCGCGATTCCGACCTGATCGGACGCTGTGGCGGCGATGAGTTCTGCGTAATTCTGCCCGGCACCAGTCTGCTCCAGGCACGGGAGATTCTGGAACGCATGCGTCTGGCGATCGACGAACTGACCTACTCGCTGCATCGCGACCTCAAGGCCAGCCTCAGCGTAGGCATCGCCGCCTACTCGCCTGACCTGCCCGACGCCTCATCATGGCTGCATGAAGCCGACAAGGCCCTGTACCTCGCCAAAAGCACCGGCCGCAACCGCGTGGTCAGCGCCGAAGATGCGCCCCCGGAAAGCCAGATCGCAAGCGCCGGCATCTGATCGGTCAACGCTTGTTCTTGAACAGCACATCGAACAGGGACGAAAAGTTTTCTACACCCATCGCCTTCATGAACGACCTGCGCATGTCATCGCGCAGGCTTTCCAGGGTGACTTCTTTTGGCTTTGTGGTTTTTTGGGGCGCAGGGGTGGTTTCTTGAGTGTCATCGTTGTCGGGTTTGCGCTTTTCCCCGGAACGAGTCTGTATGAAGTTGTTTTTTATATAGGTGTAGCTGGAGAAGTCGCCGCTCAGTGGCCATTGTTTATCGTCGCCTTTGACAGAAAAGCGGTTGATCACCTGCTCCAGAAACTCAAAGTCAGGGTGAGACAAAGCGCTGTAGTCCTTGTCGGTGATGTAACCAATAAATTTTTGATCAAGCGGTGTGGTCTTCAAGGCTTCGCTCTTCAGGATTCGTTCGGCCGTTGCGGCGTCTCTGTCGGTAAAACGCTGATAGATCGTATAGCCCTCACCATCACGGACGTTCCCTTGATTGGCCCGTGCACATATTCTGCCATCGTCATTTTCCCGGTAGCGAGCCAGGCTCAATCCCAGCGCATCAACATAAGTCAGGTCAGCGCCTTGATCTTGAGCCCACTCATAAACGTTACCCAGAAAGCGCCTGTCGTCCCGATTCAAAAAAGCGATGTCCAGAAGATTCCTTCCGCACAGGTTCTTCCCAAGCATCGGCGCAGCGCGATGGCTGTCGGTAATGTTGAACAACCTTTGCCGCAGAAGCGCTTCGCCACTGATAGACACTGTTGAGCCGCGATCGATTGGCTTTCCTGGCATGAAGGGTGGCGCGCTCTGCTCGCTCAATGAAGCACAACGTTCGTCAGGGCGTTGCAGGATGACAGGGAAGCCGGAACTTATGACTCTCATATTAATCCCTCACAATTGAAGCCCCTGACAGAAATCTGCCAAGGGCTGATCATCAGTGGCTCAAATAAAAAGTGACGGTATTAGCCCCCAATGGCCGATTGACCGGAGCACCGCGGGGTGCCTTATGCCTGATAAAGACAGTAGATGCGAAGTTAAACCCCAGGCTATTAAAGCTTTCTGTTTCGCCGGACGTTCCAGGCTGAACAGTCAGGCAATTGGTATTATTGACACCGTCCAATTGATAACAGACGTCGACAACCTCCTCGTCAGCCTTTGGAAATGAGGTTAGGTCCCAAGAGACCTTTCTAAGTCGAGAGTTCGTTGCTGCACCGTACGGGTAGTCAGAAAACCGTAATCGGTGCAAATTTACCGAGGCCGGTGAAGGCATCAGCATAATGTTCGGCACTTTCGTGGTGGTGACCGAAAAGTCTGCTGCACTAACGGTCACCGACCAGAACACAAGCATGAAAGGTACTATTTTTTTCATTATATTTACCCCACAATCTTATTTAATTTCAATACTAAAGCTTCACAAAAGCTTATTTTATGGCCATCGCTTAAAAATTATTTTTACAACACATTAGTGACTGAGGACTATAAAGCCCCTCCCAATAAATAAAAAAAACAAGAAATCGCATAAAAAGACAAGACATTGATTAAAACGAAAACGACTGAACTTATGATGAAATAGCCAGTACTGAGAATAATAGATTTAACGCTTATCCTTGAACAATACATCAAACAGGGACGAGAAATTCTCCACGCCCATCGCTTTCATGAACGACTTGCGCATGTCATCGCGCAGGCTTTCCAGGGTGATTTCTTTTGGCTTTGTGGTTTTCTGGGGCGGGGGGGTGGTTTCGCGAATATCGCCTTCGCCAAGGGTGTACTTTTCCTTCGACAGGGTTCTTGTGTAGTCACCTTTCTGACTTTTATACACGGCGAAATCAGGCCCCAGTTGTTGGCTCTTGTCTCCCGTCGTTGAAAACTGATTGACGACCTTCTCCATGAATTCAAAGTGGTTGTGACCGAGAGCGCCGAAATCTTTGTCCGTGATGAAACGAACGAAGCCCTGATCCAACCGTGTGCTTTTCAAAGCGTCCCCATTAATAATACGCTTAGCCGTCTCCGCATTTTTATCGGCGGTTTCAGAGGCTGAGTGCAACACCCGGCTATTGAGTTAGGGATGGACTCTCATGATGCTTGGACATCATTATCGCAAAGATCG
>NZ_ATDK01000345.1 GCF_000444135.1 Pseudomonas avellanae BPIC 631 | reverse complement strand
AAACTCAAGAGAAACTATGAAAGCGTCATAGCAATGGCCTGCGCTTTTCTGTGGCTACCAATGTGAAACGGGAACAGACCCTAGGATCGTTACAGAATTTTTCAGCTGAACGTGAGGAGCAGGCATGAGCGGTAAAGCGAGCTTTAACTGGATCGATCCATTGTTGCTGGATCAACAGCTTACTGAAGAAGAGCGCATGGTTCGCGACACTGCCGAGCAGTTCGCCCAGGGCAAGCTTGCGCCGCGTGTGCTGGAAGCGTTTCGTCACGAGAAAACCGACCCGGCCATCTTTCGCGAGATGGGTGAAGTGGGGCTGCTGGGCGCGACTATCCCCGAGGAGTTCGGCGGCAGTGGCTTGAATTACGTCTGCTACGGGTTGATCGCCCGCGAAGTAGAGCGCGTTGACTCGGGCTATCGTTCGATGATGAGTGTGCAGTCCTCACTGGTCATGGTGCCGATCAATGAATTCGGCACGCAGGCCCAGAAAGAGAAATACCTGCCCAAACTGGCGTCTGGCGAGTGGATCGGCTGCTTTGGCCTGACCGAGCCCAATCACGGCTCCGACCCTGGCGCGATGATCACCCGGGCACGGAGTGTCGAAGGCGGTTATCGCCTGAGCGGCAGCAAGATGTGGATCACCAACAGTCCGATCGCGGATGTGTTCGTGGTGTGGGCCAAGGACGACGCTGGCGATATTCGCGGTTTCGTTCTCGAGAAAGGCTGGGCGGGCCTGAGTGCTCCGGTCATTCATGGCAAAGTCGGTTTGCGCGCGTCAATCACTGGCGAGATCGTCATGGACAACGTGTTCGTACCCGAAGAGAACATCTTCCCGGACGTGCGCGGTCTCAAAGGCCCTTTTACCTGCCTGAACTCGGCACGCTACGGTATTTCCTGGGGCGCGCTGGGTGCGGCTGAGTTCTGCTGGCACACCGCTCGGCAATACACCCTTGATCGTCAGCAGTTTGGCCGTCCGCTGGCAGCCAATCAGTTGATCCAGAAAAAGCTCGCAGACATGCAGACCGAGATCACCCTGGCGCTGCAAGGCTGTCTGCGACTGGGGCGCATGAAAGACGAAGGCACGGCGGCGGTGGAAATCACCTCGATCATGAAGCGCAACTCCTGCGGCAAATCTCTGGATATCGCGCGTATGGCTCGCGACATGCTGGGCGGGAACGGGATTTCCGACGAATTCGGCATTGCGCGCCATCTGGTCAACCTGGAGGTGGTGAATACGTATGAAGGGACGCACGACGTTCATGCGTTGATTCTGGGGCGAGCGCAGACCGGTATTCAGGCTTTCTATTAAGGAGGGCTGATCATGGGTGCGCTTTCACATATAAGGGTGCTCGACCTGTCACGTGTTCTGGCCGGACCCTGGGCCGGGCAGATCCTTGCTGATCTGGGCGCTGACGTCATCAAGGTCGAACGTCCGGGCTGTGGCGATGACACTCGCGCCTGGGGGCCTCCGTTTCTTAAGGATGCGGCCGGGCACAACACCAGCGAGGCGGCTTATTACCTGTCGGCCAATCGTAACAAGCAGTCGGTCACCATCGACTTCACGCGTCCTGAAGGGCAGAAGCTGGTCAAGGAGCTGGCGGCGAAGTCCGATATCGTCATAGAAAACTTCAAGGTTGGTGGGTTGGCGGCTTACGGGCTGGATTATGCGTCGCTCAAGGCGATCAACCCGCGACTGATCTATTGCTCCATTACCGGTTTCGGTCAAAGCGGTCCGTATGCGACGCGTCCGGGGTACGACTTCATGATTCAGGCGCTTGGCGGCCTGATGAGCCTTACCGGTTTGCCGGAGGGGGAGGAGGGTGCAGGCCCGGTGAAGGTCGGCGTTGCGCTGACCGATATCCTGACCGGTCTGTATTCAACGACCGCCATCCTTGCAGCCTTGGCTCATCGCGATCAAAACAATGTAGGGCAGCACATTGATATGGCGTTGCTGGACGTACAGGTGGCCTGCCTGGCCAATCAGGCCATGAACTACCTGACTACCGGGGTCGCACCAGAGCGTCTGGGCAATGCCCATCCCAATATCGTGCCCTATCAGAGTTTTCCGACTGCCGATGGCGATCTGATCCTTACGGTGGGTAACGACAGTCAGTTCAGGAAGTTTGCCGAAGTGGCGGGGCAGTCGCAGTGGGCAGATGATCCGCGTTTTCTGACCAACACGCTGCGAGTGGCTCATCGTGCTGAACTGATCCCGCTGATTCGGCAGGTGACCGTCTTCAAGGCTACCGCTCAATGGGTGGTCGAGCTGGAGGCTGTGGGTGTGCCTTGCGCCCCGGTCAATGATCTGGCTCAGGTGTTTGCTGATCCGCATGTTGTGGCGCGTGGGTTGGCGATCGAGCTACCCCATGCACTGGGTGGCAAGGTCCCGCAGGTCGCCAGCCCGATTCGTCTGTCCGAGACGCCGGTTGAATACCGCAGAGCGCCGCCTATGCTGGGCGAGCATACAGCTGTGGTACTGGAGGCGCTTCTCGGTTTGGGCGGTGATGAGGTTGCATCGCTGCGAGCGGCAGGTGTGCTGTAGCTATATAGAAGGGTGTTTTTAAAGCGCTTCTCTATATAGCTATGGCGCTAACAGGTTAATTTCAGGGTTTTTGAAATTAACGGTT
>NZ_ATDK01000344.1 GCF_000444135.1 Pseudomonas avellanae BPIC 631 | reverse complement strand
CGTCGGGTTCCTTCGTCCTGACACTGATCCGGGGGTCGCCGGATCAGTGTCAGGACTCAGCCGTCACCTACGTCGCACTCTGCGTTGTCAGTGCCATCGTGATAAAAAGCACTTTCGTTTATGTGCAGTAACTATGCGCACGGCATGCCTCTGTGTTGCAGCACAGATGTAACGCGGAGCGCCAAGAGCTGTCGGCCAATCAAATTACCAGTTATACGTCACCTTCCCATAGTAAAACGCCCCGCTATAACCGTAAGGCGAGAAGGTGCTGTAGGCCAGGTTGCCGCCGCTGGACGAGAAGTCGTTGAGTTTCTCGGGGTATTTGTCGGTGACGTTGTCGCCACCCAGTGTGAAGACCCAGTTCTTGAGTTTGTAGTCGGCAGCGAGGTCCAGCAGCCAGGCAGCGCTGAAGGTCTGGTCGTTGACTTTGTCGGCCTGGTAGCTGGTGAACTCGCCGTAGCGCACCAGATTGGAATGCAGGGCCCAGTTGCCGAACGTGAGGTCGTTGCCCAGCGTCAGTTTGTGCTGCGGCGTGGTATCCCCCAGCAGACCGATGCGCTCCCTGCGGTCCACCCGAACCAGGTTCACGCCCAACTGATTGAGGATCGCCGGGTTGTCTTTCACGTCCGTGACTTTGGTGTGGTTGTAGTTGTAGCCCACCGTGCTGTTCCAGCGCACGCCGTTGTCGAACTGGTAGCGATAATTGGCCACCAGATCCACGCCGTCGGTGCTGGTGTCGGTGGCGTTGGTGAAGTAACGCGCGCTGGTGTAGTTGATATCACCCACGCCATTGGCGCGCAGGTAGTTGATCGCGGTGTTGTTGAGCACCAGGTTGGACGACAACGAGATGCGGTCCTGAATGTCGATCCGGTAGACGTCGGCCGTCACGGTCAGGCTGTCCAGCGGTTGCAGTACCAGGCCCAGGCTGTAGTTGCGCGACTTTTCGGGTTTCAGGTCTTCTGCGCCCAACAACTGCGCAACGTTGCTGCCGGCCGGGAACGTACCCGCTTCCTGAATGGTGCTGCCGATCAACTGTGACGAGGTAAACGTGAAGTTCTGCTGGGCCAGTGATGGCGCACGGAAGCCCGTCGATACACTGCCGCGCAAGGCCACCTGCGGGGTGAAATCGTAGCGGGCCGAGAGCGAGCCACTGACGTTGGAGCCGAAATCGCTGTAGTCCTCATGGCGAACGGCGGCCGACACACCCAGTTTTTCGGTCAGGTTGGTCTCAACGTCCAGATACTGGGCGAAGTTGTGTCGCGAGTAACTGCCCGCATCGGCAGCGCGAAAGCCGCCCAGCCCGGAACTGCCGGTCTGGAAATACGACTCCGCCTGCCCCGCCTCGATCTGATAACCCTGACGCAGGTATTCCGCACCAAAGGCGACCGACACCGGATAAGGCAGCCACGTTGCGTTGAACTCCTGCGACAGGTCAAGGCTCAGCTGTTTCTGGTCGTTGGTCAGCGTGCCGTTATCGAACGAGCGCGGCGTGTTCAGGCCCAGTGACGTGTTGATGGTTTTGGTGCGCAGCTCATAAGAGTTTTTGCCATAGTTGGCAGACAGATCGTAATGCCAGTCATCCACCAGCTCACCGCGCAAGCCGGCGGCAAACGTGGTGTGCCGTGAATCAGCGGCAAATAACCGTTTGGATAAATCGCCGCAATGTTGTTCGAGGCATTGCTCGGTCGATAGAACGCAGCCGTTTCGCCGCGGCGCTTGCTGTAGCCACCGAAGCTGTAGAATTCTGCCGCATCGTTGAAGCTGTATTCGGCGTTGTATTGCAGCTTGCCTTCGTGGGTTTCCGGCTCGCCCTGACGGAATACCTGCTGACCATACGTGGTAGAGCCGACGCTCGATGCGCGCAAATCATCGCCCGCGCGGTTGGTGTAGTCGTTGTTGGCGCCTTCACCCGAGAGGTTCAGCGTACCGTTGTCGCCCAGCGCAAAACCGGTATTGCCGGAGACCTGACGCTGGGTACCGTCGCCCTTCTTGTACTGGCCGTATTTGCTTGAAATCGAACCGCCGTGATCAGCGCTCTTGAGGATGATGTTGATCACCCCGGCAATCGCATCCGACCCGTAGCGCGCCGAAGCACCATCGCGCAGTACTTCGATGTGGTCGATGGCCGACAGCGGAATAGCGTTGAGATCGGCAGGTGCCGAGCCGCGTCCGACCGCGCCACCCAGGTTGACGAAGGCCGACGTGTGGCGGCGCTTGCCGTTGACCAGCACCAGCACTTGATCCGGCGACAGGCCGCGCAGTTGCGCCGGGCGGGTCAGTTCTGCACCGTCCACCAGGCTTGGCCTTGGAAAGTTGATCGACGGAATCAAGCGCGCCAGCACAGTGCCCAGTTCGCTGGAGCCGGAACTGCGCAGGCTGTCACCGGAAATCACATCGATGGGCGACAGCGACGCACTGGCGGTGCGCTCCTGCGCGCGGGTGCCGGTGACAATGACCGTGCCCAGCGTGGACGCGCCCTGATTGTTTTGCTCATCTGCTGTTTCTGCGGCGCAAGCACTTGCACTGATACCGGCGACACTCAGCAAATTGGCTGAAAAAACCGCCGTGGCCAGCACATTCCGTTTGAAGTTCCCCATACCACTACCCCTTGAAAATCCCTGATCCAGAAACGTGCGTTCTGGTTACAACGAACGATCCGTGCGGCGGACGGTGGCGATCATTACAGTGTTTGATTGATGGTCCGGTGGCCCGATGCTTTATAGCTTAATGACATTGATCAAAAGTTTTAAATACCATTAATGCATAAGTATCTACATTTGTGTCACGCTCGAAACATCCTTGAAAAACACACAAAAAAAGGCCGCACCTGCCTGAGGATGCGGCCTAAAACGGTTGAAACTGTATGAGGGAAAAGCCGGTTATTTAGCGGTGATCACCGACAATTTGGTAATCCCGGCACGTTCGATGGAGGCCATCGCCCGCGCCACTTCGCCGTAGTTCACGCCATTGTCGGCCTGCAACTGCACGCGCACATCAGGGGCCTTTTGCTTGGCGGCCTTGAGGTTGGTTTCCAGCAGGTCCGGCTGGATTTCATCCTTGTTGATGAACAGCTTACCCTGCCCGTCGATACTCACCACCAGTGGGTCTTTCTGCTCTACCGGTGCAACCGACTCGGTCTTGGGCAGGTTGATCGGGATCGAGTTGGTCAGCAGCGGCGCGGTGACGATGAACACCACCAGCAGCACCAGCATCACGTCCACCAGCGGCGTAACGTTGATCTCGCTCAGCACTTCTTCGGTGTCTTGCGTGGAAAAAGCCATCTCAGGACGCCTCCTTCACTTTCTGCCCGGCGCTGGCGCCGGATTTGAGGACAGGGTGAAGCAGCACACGAAATGCACTCTTCTGCGCCAGGCTGTAGAAGTCGTGGGCAAAGTCATCCAGGTCGGCAGCGGTCAGTTTCAGGCGACGCAGAAAGTAGTTGTAGACCAGCACCGCAGGCACCGCGACGGCAATACCGACGCCGGTTGCCACCAGCGCTGCACCAATCGGGCCGGCGACGGTTTCAAGGCTTGCAGAGCCTGCGGCGCTGATGCCCTTGAGGGCCGACATGATGCCCCAGACCGTACCGAACAGGCCGATGAAGGGCGACGTGCTGCCAATACTCGCAAGAATTGCCAGACCGGTTTCCAGCGAACGGCGCTCACGGACGATTTGTTGGCGCAAGGCCCGCTCAAGACGGTCCTGATGATTGATCGACTGGCTGAGGTCGTTGGCCTGCGCGCCGTCTGGCACCTGAATGGCCGCATAACCGGCGAGCGCGACGCGGGCAGCAGCACCGGGTTGCTCCTGGGCCAGTTGAGCGGCGGAATCCAGGCTCGATGCCGCCCAGAATTGCTTGTGGAACTTGCGGTCCTGGGCTTTCAGACGTGAGAACTGCACGCCCTTGAGCAATGCAAGACCCCAGGTGGCAACGGAGAAAATCACCAGCAGCCAGATGACCGCGTGTTCGATGGATTCAAAAGGCGAAGCAAGTAGGTTCATGGCGCAGCTCTCTTTATGAACGAAGTCTGAAAAAAGGCATTGGGTGTGTCGCGATGCGCCTTTGGTTCAGGTAGCTCGCCGGGTCAATCGAATGTCGTGGTTACTGGAACTTGAAACGTTATTTGAGCTTGAAAGCTCATTTGATCTTGAAATCAATCGGCACACTGACCCAGCCATCCTGGGCGACGTCGCCCTGTTTGGCGGGCACGAAACTCCAGCGTTTCACCGCGGCCAGCGCCGCATCGTCCAGTTGATCGCGGCCGCTGCTTTTCTGTATCTGAATCTCGCCGGGCTTGCCGCTGGCCAGTACATGGACGCGCAACAGCACGGTGCCTTCCCAGCCGCGACGCATGGCCAGCGACGGGTATTCCGGGGCCGGGTTGCGCAGGTAGCCCGCGCTGGCCGAGGCCGGGGTCACCGGTTTCGGCGCAGGCGGTGCGGGTGGCGCCGGGGCCGCAACCGGTGGTGCAGGCACAGGGGGAGCCGGTGGTTGCTCAACCGGCTTGGCGACAGGCTTGACCACCGGTTTAGGCGGCTGCGGCTTGGGTTTGGGAATGGGTTTTGGCGGTGGCGGCTTGGCGGCCAGTTCGTCCTCGACAGGAGGCGGCGGCTCGACAACGGGCTGCACGACCGGCTCGGGCGGTGGCGGCGGCGTTTCCATCACCGGTGGCACCGGTGGCGCGGGCTGGGAGAACTCGATGGTCATCGGCGGGATTTCCGGCGGCACGACCGGCAGTGCAGGCGTCGGGTTCTGGCTCAGCCAGTAAATGACCGCGCCGTGGAACACCAGCGCCAGGGCACTGAGCAGAATGGCTTCGCGCCGCCCGAGAATCGGTTTTGGGGTGCTGTGCAACCGCGATAACGCCAAAGGCCCACGGAAAGGACGCCCCAGATCGACCAGGTCGCCACCTGGCGTCTGGCGCCAGGGCACATCATGTGCGCTGGCTGCGGTCTGGACATTGCCCATTGATACACTCCTGCATTTTCATGATAAAAATCCAGGTTCTGTTGGTATCAGTCACCTTTCCAAAGTTGATGTGGCAAGGCAATGATGGCTGAAAGAGGCTTGTTCCTGAAAAGAATATTTGGTTCGCTGGTTAGACCGATAGTGAATATGCGCGACGACTCATTACGCAATGAGCAGTGTCCGCAAGAATAATAGCGTGCCCACGGGCGTGGGCACGCAGTTCTGGGTGCTCTGCGTCCGACCTAGACTACGCAGAGCGGCGCAAAGGCAGCAGGATCAGATCCGGAAGCTGCCTACCAGTTGTTGCAGACGGGCTGCTTGTTCTTCCAGAGAGTTGCAGGCTTCCAGCGTCTGGCGCAGGTTGTCCACGCCCTGCTGGTTGAGGGTGTTGATATGGGTGATGTCCACGTTGATCGACTCGACCACCGAGGTCTGTTCCTCTGTTGCAGCCGCCACCGACTGGTTCATGCCGTTGATCTCTTCGATACGGCGGGTCACGCTGCCCAGACGCTCGCCGGCCAGGTTGGCGATGCCCACGCTGTCCTCGCTCTGACGCTGGCTTTCAGTCATGTTGACCACCGCTTCACGAGCGCCCACTTGCAGCTCCTCGATCATCTTCTGCACTTGTTGCGCCGAGTCCTGAGTGCGGTGCGCCAGGTTGCGCACCTCGTCAGCCACCACGGCGAAACCGCGACCCGCCTCACCGGCGCGTGCGGCCTCAATAGCAGCGTTAAGCGCCAACAGATTGGTTTGCTGGGAAATGCTGGTGATCACTTCGAGAATCTGCCCGATGTTGGCGGTCTTGCCATTCAGGCTCTCGATGTTCACACACGACTCGCTGATCTTGCCGGACAGCTCGTTCATCGCTTTGATGGTCTGCTGCACCACGCCTTGGCCGTCGCTGGCCAGCCCGCTGGCATCGCTGGACTGTTGCGAGGTGCGTGCCGCGTTCTGGGCGATTTCCTGTGCGGCGGCGCCCAGTTCGTTGATCGCAGCGGCCACGCTTTCGGTGCGATTGGCCTGCTGGTCGGAGTTGCTCATCGAGGCGTTGGAAACCTTCACCACGCGCGTGGCGACTTCGCCCAGTTGCGCTGCGGTGGAGGCCACTTCGCGAATCGAGGTGTGAATACGCTCGACAAAGTGGTTGAACGACTCTGCCAATGCGCCGAACTCATCGTGCGAAGTGATGGCCAGACGCTTGGTCAAATCGCCCTCGCCATCAGCAATATCGCGCATCGCCCGGCCCATCTGGTGCAGCGGCTGCATCAGCACGCGGATCAACAGGCCCAGCAGCAGAATGATCACCATCACCACAACGACCATTGCCGTGATGGCCGAGGTGCGGAACTCGGTGAGCATGGCGTAGGCAGAATCCTGCTCCAGCACCAGCGCCACGTACCAGTTGGCAGTCGCTACGCCCTGAACCGGCGTGAACGAGATGATCTCGGGCTGTTTGCCAGAATCGATTTCAGTTACGCCTGTGGCGATTTTCGGTGTATTGACCGGATAGGCTTCGTTGATGTTCTTGAGCACCAGCTTGCTGTCCGGGTGCACCAGAATCTTGCCTTCGGCGCTGACCAGAAACGCATAACCGTGACCATCGAAGTTCAGCGAGTTGATGATTTTGGAAACGCTGTCCAGCGAGATGTCAGCACCGGCGACACCGGCAAGCTGATTCTGAACCTTGACCGGCGTGGCAATGGTCATGACCAGTTTGCCGGACGACGCAGCAATATACGGTTCGGTAACGATGGTGCCCGGCGCATTTTGTGCGGCCTTGTACCAGCCCCGCGCACGCGGGTCGTAATCTGCAGGGCGATTACCGGCCGGCACCGAAAACATCACGCCTTCGGTGCTGCCAAAATAACTGAGCTGGAAGTTGTCGCTGTAAGTAGGCAGGCCAATGGCACGCTGCAACTGCGGCAGCTCCTTGCCGTCCACGGCGACTTGCTG
Source organism: Pseudomonas avellanae BPIC 631 (assembly GCF_000444135.1). Classification (GTDB taxonomy): domain Bacteria; phylum Pseudomonadota; class Gammaproteobacteria; order Pseudomonadales; family Pseudomonadaceae; genus Aquipseudomonas; species Aquipseudomonas avellanae. The sequence continues at coordinate 7,622 of NZ_ATDK01000344.1, read as the reverse complement.
GGACATCGATTGCAGCAACTGAATGCGGCTTTCCAGCCACGTCTGGATGTTTTGCGTGGTCAATGTACCCAACTGTTGCAGTTCGGACTTGACACTGGATGTAAGCGACTGACGTTGTCGATAGTCATTGATGACAATGAATACGCTGAACGCAACGACCACGATAAGCGCGGCGGCCAGAAGGATTTTCTTGCTGAAGCCCAGATTTTTCATAGCGCTAATTTCCACGGCAAAAACCAATAGGGACGATCTTTGAATCGTCGATCAAACTTCACAACTTTGCCGTCTTTTCCACGCAACAGAATCCACAAGGGATCGAGTGCCAAAAATTTTCAAGCATGCTTGTCTGGCGTATCGGCCGGCACCGACAGGTCCTTGATTATTTTTTTTCGGCACGTGAGACCCGCCTCCCATAATTCAGCGGCAAAACGTGCAGAGCAAAAAAACTGACTATCTTTGAAGGCATCCCCGCCCTGCAGAGGATGGCCTTGCCATGCTGAGTATCGAAAAGCTTTTTGACGATTTGCACAGTCTCCCGAGTATTCCGAAGGTGGCTCAGGACTTGATGCTGCAGTTTGATAACCCCTCCTCCAACCTCGAAAGCATTGCCCGCAATATCGAGAAAGACCCCGTGATCGCGGTCAAGGTGCTGCGTTTGGCCAACTCGGCAAGGTTTCGCGGCTCGCGGGATTCCTCAAGTATCGAAGACGCCGCCATGCGTCTGGGCTTCAACACCTTGCGCACCCTGGTCATGGCCTCGGCAGTGACGGGTGCATTCAAGGCCGGGCCGAGTTTCGATCTCAAGGGGTTCTGGCTGAAAAGCTTTCAGGTTGCCGGGATCTGCCGGATGCTGGCCAAGCAAACCGGTGTCGATCCGGAAATCGCCTTTACCTGCGGGGTCATGCACAACATTGGCGAACTGTTGATCCAGACTGGCGCCCCGGATGTGGCCGAGCGCCTGAACAACGCAGCCAAGGCCGGCACGCCGGGACGTGCAGCCAATGAAACGCTGCAACTGGGTTTCGGCTACCCGCAAGTGGGTGCCGAGCTGGCCCACCGCTGGCATTTGCCGCAGGTGATCCAGCAAGCCATCGCTTATCAGGCCAAGCCGCTGGAGGCGCCAGACGACGCACCGTTGCCGCGTATTGTGGCGCAGGCCGTCATCATCTCGGATGCGCTGGAAACCAATGGCGGTGCTACGCCCCAAGCGCAAAAAGCTTCAGACGGGCCGCTGATGGAAGGCATCGACCTGGACGCACTGTTTGCCGGGCTGCCGGCCGTGCTGGAAGCCGACAAGGCGTTTTCAGAACTGCTGAGCTGAACCCACGTCACTGGCTCGTAAACGCTTTCTTCAAACAACGGCGCTGCACTGTTGGAACCACCGGCATGACAGCGCCAAAACGGTTTTATCTGTATATCCATACAGATAAAACTTGCCCCTCGCTCGTTCAACGTCCATCCTTGCCGCCTCACACCGGTAATCGACGACGGTAGTCATGCGGCTGTTTCTTTGCGAAAAACCTTCCCAGGCCAAGGACATTGCGGCTGCGCTTGGCGCAACCCGCCGTGGCGATGGCTGCTGGGTCGGTGCCAGTGCTACCGTCACCTGGTGCATTGGCCATTTGCTCGAAACCGCCCCGCCCGATGCTTACGATGCGCGCTACAAGCGCTGGGTGCTGGAAGACCTGCCCATCGTGCCCGAGAAGTGGAAGATGCTGGTAAAACCCAGAACGGCCAGCCAGTTCAAGGCTGTCAAGCGGCTGCTGGGCGAGGCGAAAGAACTGGTGATCGCCACCGACGCTGACCGTGAAGGCGAAATGATCGCCCGCGAACTGGTCGAGCATTGTCGCTATCGCGGACCGATTCAGCGTTTGTGGCTGTCGGCACTGGATGACGCCTCCATTCGCAAGGCGCTGGCAGCGCTCAAGCCCGGCGCCGACACCTTCAGCCTGTATCACTCGGCATTGGGCCGGTCCCGCGCAGACTGGCTGATCGGCATGAACATGAGCCGTCTGTTCACATTGCTGGGTCGCCAATCGGGTTATCAGGGCGTATTGCCAGTCGGCCGCGTGCAAACCCCGACCCTGCGCCTGGTGGTGGACCGCGATCGCAGCCTCGCAGATTTCGTGCCGGCGCCCTTCTGGGCCATCGACGTCAAACTGCTGCACGACGACCAGGCGTTCATCGCTCAATGGCGCGCGCCGTCGGACGCCTGTGACGATCAGGATCGCTGCCTGAATCAGCTACTGGCGCAACAGGCTGCCGACGCCATGCGCCATGCTGCCAGCGCACGGCTGGTCAAGCTGCGCACCGAACGGATGCGCGAAGCCGCACCCTTGCCTTTCGACCTCGGCACCCTGCAGGAAATATGCTCGAAAAAACTCGGCCTCGGCGCGCAGGAAACCCTTGATATCGCCCAGTCGCTGTACGAAACCCACAAGGTCATCACGTATCCGCGCAGCGATTGCGGCTACCTGCCGAACAGCCAGCATGGCGAAGCGGCGGGTATCATCGCCGCGCTGGGCAAGGCAGATCCCGCGCTGGCCGGCCTGCTGCCGCACCTTGACCCGCAACGCCGCTCCCGCGCCTGGAACGACGCCAGGGTTACTGCTCACCACGGCATCATCCCTACCGCTGCGGTGCGCGGCGTCGAGCGCCTGACCGGCAAGCCGCGCGCGGTCTACACCCTGATCAGGGCGCGCTATCTGGCGCAGTTTCTGCCCAACCATGAATATGACCGCACCCAGGCTGACTTCGACTGCGCAGGCCATGCGCTGCGAGCAGTGGGCAAACAGATCGTCGAGCCCGGCTGGAAACGTGCCATGCCTGAAGCCCTGGCCCCGGCCAAAGGTCGCGAAACGCCTGCGCCGCAGCCCTTGCCTGCGCTGTATCAGGGGTGCGAATGCGCCGTTGCCGACGTCATCCTCAAGGACCTCTGGACCCAGCCACCCAAGCCCTTCACCGAAGGCGACCTGATCAAGGCCATGAAAAACGTCGCCAAGCTGGTAGAAGACCCGCTGCTCAAGCAAAAACTCAAGGACACCACCGGCATCGGCACCGAAGCCACCCGCGCGGGGATCATCCAGGGGCTGCTGGACCGCGGCTATCTGACCAAACAAGGCAAAGCCTTGTGCGCCACGCCGGCTGCCTTCAGCCTGATCGACGCCGTCCCGCGCGCCATTGCCGACCCCGGCACCACGGCCATATGGGAGCAGGCACTGGACATGGTCCAGAGCGGCGAAATGAGCCTTGAAGAATTCGTCGCCAAGCAGGCAGCGTGGATGAGCAAGCAGGTCAGCCGCTGTGTCGGCATGCGCATGACCATCAGTGGCCCGGCCAGCCCGGCAGGCGTTGCGCCGCCGTGGAAGAAAAAACGCAAGACCGCCAAGCGCGGGGCTGCGACCTCGACCAAGGCAGCGAGCACCGCCGCGAAAAAGCCACAGCGCGCCGCCAAGTCGACGGTCAAGGGCTGAGCCTGCAGAATGATACCCAATCAGCTTGAGCACTACACATTCAGACGTTACAAACAGGTGTTACACATGTCAGATCGCGAAATCATCGTCCCACCTACCCTGCAGTCAATCATGGACCGCGCCGGTTACGCACCGGCAGTCAGGGTGGGTGACACGCTGTACTGTGCCGGCCAGGTAGGGCGCACCCGGGACATGGAAGTCATCCTCAACCCGGAGGCACAGTTCATTGCCTGTTGGGAGAACCTGCGCACGGTGCTGGCCGAAGGCGGCTGCACGTTCGACGATATAGTTGGACATGACCACCTATCACGTCGCCATGAGCGAACACATGCCGGTGTTCCGCGACGTGAAGAATCGCATCTTCCCACGCGGTCAGTGTGCCTGGACCTGCATCGGCGTTGCGGAACTGGCACACCCCGGCCTGTTGCTGGAGATCAAATGCATCGCGGTCAGGCGCAGCGCCTGACACCGCGATCAAAGGCTGGAGCGCAGCGGTATTTCATGGCGTGACGATTCAGGCTGAACACTGTCGAGGCCAACCATCTCGTCATGCGCCACCGCCTGGGTCATGAACAGTTTCACGTCAGGCACCGCCGAAAGCACCTTGCGTGCCTCTTCCAGCGAGGCAACGTGCAGGGGCTTGCCGGTCGAGTCCTGCACCGGCACAGACTTGCCGTCCACCAGTGCGTGGAGCACGTAAGAACCGCCTTCCATGGAGATCAGATCGAGTTCATCAACCTTCTTGTCCTTTACGTGTTTTGTCAGGTCTTGAATGTTCAAAGTCACACCTCCGTGGGCGTTCTGGAAGTCAGCGCCTTGTAGAAGTTGAGCCTTGAGATGGATGAACGTTCCTTCGTATTACAAGCCTGCGTTGCTGGCTCAACCCACTTTCGGACTACTTGCCCAACAGCAGCGCCGCATCAAAACCCATCCGCAAGTTGCCCCAGTGGCGTCCTTCAAAGAAAAACGGCACGTCGATTTCGGTCATGATCTCGCCGGTGTCACGCAAGTAGGTCTGTAGCAGGAAGCGTTGTTTGTTACTGGCGGCACGCAAACCTATAGGGTCGGAGAACATCCGTTTATTGCGGCACACGGGCAGGTCGATGGCGCGGTCGCCGGTCGGTTTCTGCGACACCCAGCTGTTGTTGACCGGGCAGTAGCCTTTGCTGTCGACGATAAACGTGACCTTGCCGCCCCGCGTGCCTTTGGTCAGCTTGTCGCATTCTTCCTGGCAGATCTGCGCGAAACGTTCGGTGTAGCTGGTCGAGTACTGTTTGGGGTCGGTGCCGGGAATCAGCTTGTAGCTCTGATCGAACAGGTTGACGCCTTGTTTGTGCAGTTCCGCCAGGCGTACCTGCAAAATATCCCGGCACTGGCTGGCGCGAGTGATCGCAGCGTCCAGTTCGCCATGCCCAAGCACGAAACGCCCCAGCAGGGCCTGAACCTGCTCGGCGACACCGGACAGGTCACGGGTCGCGGTTGCGGAGTGCTGCATGCGCTGATCGATCGCCTGGCTGTCGGAGTAAATGCGCGTTACCCGCTCGTTGATGCCGGTGTTGGTCGTCGCAAATTGCTGGATATGCGTGGCAATGTCGGCCAGCTTGTCATTGGTCGATTCGAAATCACCGATCATGCTTTCGAAATGGCCGGATGCACGCTCTACCACCCGTTGGGTTTCCCGAGCGCTGTGGCTGATCTGGATGGTCTGTTCGTGAGTGGAACTGACCTCCTGAAGCATCGCATCGATGTTCCGGGAAATATCGTCAGTCGCTTTACTGACATTTTGCGCCAGGGTGCGCACCTCGTCCGCCACTACGGCAAACCCGCGCCCGCTCTCCCCGGCCCGCGCCGCTTCGATGGCCGCATTGAGCGCCAGCAGGTTGGTTTGCGAAGAAATCTGCTGGATCAGCCCGACGATGGATTTGATGCTCGATGAACGCTCGTTCAACCCCGACACCAGCGTACCGAACTCATTGAGGCTGCTGGATATCTGACTGATGTTACCGGTCACTTCCAGCAATTCGGCGTAGGAGTCGCGCGCCATGCTCAGGTTCTGCGCAGTGGTGCTGGAAATCCCCTGAGTCTGTTGGGAAACATCTTCGATGCTGCCCACGGCCATGTTGCTCTGGTCCATGACTTCCCTGGCAAAACGCGCCTGATCGGTGGCGCTGTCGCTGGAATCACTGATGTTTTTCAGCGAGCGTGCCGATTCGACTGCGATCTGTACGGTCAGCCCCTGAATACTGCTGATGACTTCGCGTTGCTTGGCCAGAAAGCGGTTGCAGGTGCTGGCCAGCACGCGAATTTCGTCATGGGTCAGCAAAGGCAGGTCTCGGGACAGGTCGCCCTCGCCACTGGCGACCTCTTCAAGCGCACGCGTCATGAACATGACAGGGCGCACGATCAGGTGACGAAAATACCAGACCATGAAGCTGACCATGACCAGCGTAAACAGTGTGTTCAGCAGGATGGCGTTGCTCAGCACATCAAGCCGGCCCTGAATTTGACCCAGTGCAGCGGCGTCCAGTGATGTGCCGTGTAATTGCAGCATGATGTCGGCGCGAATGTTCAAGGCCACCCAGTACAGCAGAGCGCTGACCAGCACCAGCAGAAAAAGGCTTGAGAGCTTTTTGGTCAGTGTGTCGAAGAACTGCTTTTCGACTGACTCGTATAAGGCCTTTAACGTTTGCATGCAGCGGCTCCTGGGGGTGGAAGGTTGTTCCCTTTCGATGGTTAACGCCCGTCGAGGCCAAAGCTTTAGCGCATGTGTCTGGCCTGACGTCGACCTGTAACGCGTCTATGTTCAACTGTAACAAAACTCACGCCCACTGCAGGAGCAATCACCGTGCCTGACAAGAAACTTAAAATCGACCTTGCCTACCGCCCCCGCCTCGCCGACCTCAAGCCTTTGAACGTGCCGGCCGCATTGCTTGCGCAGCAGCCACAGACACTGGCTGCACCACGCACCACACCTGCGAGCGAACTGAAAAAGCGTCAGGGTTACGCTGAAAACTTCCTCGGCGATTTCGTGGTGCCCTGGCCTGCGGTCGACGCCGAGCTGGCAGCCGATGTCTATCCGTTGGACAACACCGGCAATCGCCTCGATTACACGCACTTTTCCATTACCATGTCGCGCAGTCGACGCCTGGCACTGTACGTCGGCGTCAATATCGATGGTGCCAGCAGCGTTGAGGTCAAGCGTGGCAAGGATGCATGGTCTTTCGACGGTAGATTACCCGCCGAGGCGCAAATCGGTGAAAGTGTCTACGCCGACAACTTGCTGGATCGCGGCCATCTGGTCAGGCGCCAAGACCCCAACTGGGGCAAGGAAGCCGAAGTGGCCAACAGCGACACTTTTCATTTCACCAACTGTTCGCCGCAGATGGCGGCGTTCAATCAAAAAACCTGGCTGGAGCTTGAGGATTACATTCTCGACAACACCCGTCGCTGGAAATCCCGGGCAACGGTATTCAGCGGGCCGGTGCTGCGCGACGACGACCGCAGCTACCGGAATATCAGGGTGCCCTCGGCGTTCTGGAAGGTCGTGGCGTTTGTCGGCGACGACGGTAAGCCTTCGGCCAGCGCCTACATGATCGACCAGAGCCGAGAGTTGGGTCAGTTGGACATCATGTTCGGCCAGCTCAGAACCTGGCAACGCAGCGTCTTGCAGATCGAGCAGCTCACCGGCTTACAGTTCGGAGCGCTGGCCAGCTACGACGGTTTCTCCAACGAAGAACGCCTGACCGGCACGCGAATCGAAGCACGGATCCGCGGGCCGCAGGATATTCGGGTCTAGCGCACTGCCTACGCCGACTAGCCCGAAGCGTGGGGCTTTTTTCGGAGCGCCAAATAACGCGCTTCTGCCCGGAGGGCGTGGTCGCCCGGTTGCGCCTACAGAAACTGGTATAGATTATCGTACCGACGCTCTGCGTCGGTGCGCCGTTCTGGACGCTCTGCGTCCGATCTTGAGTGTGCGGCGCGGATCTCGCATATCTGTGGCGCGGAGTATCACACAGCGGTTCTGCTATGTCAGTTGGATATGTTTACGGCTCAAGGCACCTTTTCGCCCCTCGGCGACTGACTTTGAAGGATCAAAGTAAGCAAAATCCCGGCTCCGTTTCCGGCCCGACTTCGTCGGGTTCCTTCGCC
>NZ_ATDK01000343.1 GCF_000444135.1 Pseudomonas avellanae BPIC 631 | reverse complement strand
TGGCCAAACTGGATCGTGATGCGTTCTTCAATGCTGAGTTCATGATATGACATAGGTTCACCGTACCGGATTGGTCAGGTGTTGCGCTCAGTTTTTGCCGCCGCCAAGCCCTGATATTTTTTGCGCCATCACGGAAGACGTTGTAGCCAGTGCGGCCGCATCTTTTAAGGGCAGGTATCGGATTACCTTTGCAATCAATTCATTCGGTAAATTTTGAAAATCACGCCTGGGAAACATAGTTAGCCCAGGCACCCTGAACGATGAGATATGCCCGCCAGGATCACTCCGATTAACCGGATCCCCCTGACAGTACGCATACGCATTCAAGCCTCCCCGCCCGAATGGGCTCAGGTTGTCCGGGCTATTGAACCGCATCAGCACCGGATTGAAAGCACGATAGCCGTTACCCAGCAAATAATGCCCGGTCACAGGGTCCGCGCGCTCGCCGTTGAAACCGGAAAAGGGCCCGCCCTGCGGGCGATGACCATAAGGGCTGTAAGCCAGCGGCTGCCGCCCCTGTGAACCCACAGCCTGCAGCACACTGCTTTGCAGGTCGGTGACCAGCAGGTCCACTCGATCGCCAGCGCCATCAGCCTCATATTCAGCTAACAAACGGTCGTCAGCGTGAAACACACGACGACGCACCGCGCCCTGTATCTCGACCGTCAAACGACTCTTTTGATAAAACCGCGAAACCGCCTCCTGCGCCTCTGGATCTACTACGGCAACACGATCCAGCGCGTCATAGCGATATAGACACAGTACGCGTCTGGCTTCAGGCGTGTCGTCCATGGCAGCGTCCGCCCTGCAAGTAAAGTCTGAATACCGATCATGCCCCCTCGCCTACACCCCGCCTACTGACAGAACTACCAGCTTGAAGCGTTTATGTGGAATGGAAAATTACTCTCCCCGTCTTCCATTCCTTGACGAGATCACTACGTCCACACTACCGAGGCCCGTCTTGAAGCAGGTAACCTCCGCCGATACCTGAGCCGCGCGGTGCACAGGCTGGTGGGTGTCGTGACGAATGCGGTGGGTGTAACTCAGATTGATCAATCGCTACATGATAAGAAAACCTACATTTTGACGCTGATCGCAGCGTTGGTATTGAGACGCTATCGACCATTTAAAATATTTGGAAAGCATAATGGAACTCGATGGACACTGCTGACCACTCATGCGCTGCACATGAAAAAATAGTAAAAGCGAATAGATAAGCCGGTGGCGGTGATCTGTCGGTTAAAAGCATGGCAAGCAACTCGTTCACCCACTGCAAAAATAAAATCAACGTAGATCCACTATGGAGAAAGTAAAATGAAAGCTCGCTCAAAGAAATCAGTAGGCATTGTTGCTCTGGCACTTTTAATGGGGAAGGTCTATGCCGCTCCTACTCCTGCCGCATGCCCGGATGTCAGCGTCATCAAACAACATCAGGAAGGGCAAGGTTTTGTGTATACGGCGCCCGCCCCAAACAACCAACAATGGAGAGGCGAAAACCCGCGAGGCGATGCAAAGGACATAAATAGTATTGCATTCAAAACTGCAAATATACGCAACCGAAGCGCGATCACAGGTAATGCATTTGTGGCGTGCGACTATGAAGGCAATAGCAGCGCAGGAATCAGGATGAGTCTTGAAACACTCAAGGTAGCAACACCTGTGGGGAAAGCCTGGAACGGACTCAGCTGCAGTGAAAGTCAACCATCCCTCTGCACGTTTGAGTATTGATGTTTTTATAATATGCATTTTAAAAATAGCTATTCAGCTTAAGGCAGATAGCTTTTAGTAAAACTACAAACGCCAGATCACAGCGCCCACGACTATCGGCTTTTTCCCGTCGATTTGACTGGGCGTTCTGCAAAGCCTGAACGCAAGACGTCCCCAGCCCCACAGGTCAACGTCGTCAGAATCAGCGTAGCTCAGAAGCATTCCACCTAACTTGCTGAAGCTCACAGCTACTCCTGTGGCTTGTCGCTGCCCGCAAGGGCTATACTTACCGGTTTCCGAATCAATGCCACAGGTTCCCGCCGCGCATGGACAAGACTTACCAGCCGCACGCCATCGAAACTTCCTGGTATCAGACCTGGGAGTCCGAGAACTATTTCGCTCCGCAGGGCGCGGGTGACTCGTACACCATCATGATCCCGCCACCGAATGTCACCGGCAGCCTGCACATGGGCCACGGTTTCAACAACGCGATCATGGACGCGCTGATCCGTTTCCGGCGCATGCAGGGTCGCAACACGCTGTGGCAACCGGGCACCGACCACGCCGGTATCGCGACGCAGATGCTGGTGGAGCGTCGTCTGGAAGCTCAGGGCGTGAGCCGTCACGAGCTGGGCCGCGAGAAGTTTCTCGACAAGATCTGGGAATGGAAAGCCGAGTCCGGCGGCAATATCAGCCGTCAGATCCGCCGCCTGGGTTCGTCGGTCGACTGGAGTCGTGAGCGCTTCACCATGGACGACGGCTTGTCCGATGCCGTGAAAGAAGCCTTCGTGCGCCTGCATGAAGACGGCCTGATCTACCGTGGCAAGCGTCTGGTCAACTGGGACACCAAGCTGCACACCGCGATCTCCGACCTCGAAGTGGAAAACCACGACGAAAAAGGCCACCTGTGGAACCTGCGCTACCCGCTGGCGGACGGCGCAAAAACCGCTGAAGGCCTGGATTACCTGATCGTTGCAACCACTCGCCCGGAAACCATGCTCGGTGACGCTGCTGTTGCAGTGAACCCGCAGGACGAGCGCTACATGGCGCTGATCGGCAAGTTCGTCGAGCTGCCGCTGGTAGGCCGCCGCATTCCGATCATTGCCGATGATTACTGCGACCCTGAATTCGGCACCGGCTGCGTGAAAATCACCCCGGCCCACGATTTCAACGACTATGAAGTCGGCAAGCGCCACAACCTGCCGCTGCTGAACATTTTCGACAAGAATGCCCATGTGTTGCCTGCCGCCCAGGTGTTCAACCTCGACGGCAAGCTGAACGAAAGCGTTGACGGCACCCTGCCCGCAGCCTACGCCGGTCTGGACCGTTTTGAAGCTCGCAAGCAGATCGTCGCAGCGTTCGACGCCGCCGGCCTGCTGGTCAGCGTTGATGATCACGCCCTGAAGGTGCCGAAAGGCGACCGCTCCGGCACCATCATCGAGCCGTGGCTGACCGACCAGTGGTACGTGTCCACCAAGCCGCTGGCCGAACCTGCAATAGCTGCAGTTGAAGACGGCCGCATCGCCTTCGTGCCCAAGCAATACGAAAACATGTACTTCTCGTGGATGCGTGACATCCAGGACTGGTGCATCAGCCGTCAGCTCTGGTGGGGCCACCGCATTCCGGCCTGGTACGACGAGTCCGGCAAGGTCTATGTAGGCCGCGACGAAGCCGAAGTTCGCGCCAAGAACAACCTTGGCCCGGAAATCGCGCTGCAACAGGACAACGACGTCCTCGACACCTGGTTCAGCTCAGGGCTGTGGACCTTCTCCACGCTCGGCTGGCCGGAAAAGACCAAGGCACTGGAAACCTTCCACTCCACCGACGTGCTGGTCACCGGCTTCGACATCATTTTCTTCTGGGTCGCCCGGATGATCATGCTCACCCTGCATCTGGTGAAGAACGAAGACGGCACGCCGCAAGTCCCGTTCAAGACCGTTTATGTCCACGGCCTGGTGCGTGATGGCCAAGGCCAGAAGATGTCCAAGTCCAAGGGCAACGTTCTGGACCCGCTGGACATCGTTGACGGTATCGACCTCGAAACGCTGGTAGAGAAACGCACCAGTGGCCTGATGCAACCGCAACTGGCGAAGAAGATCGAGAAGCAGACCCGTCAGGAATTCGCTGATGGCATCGCCAGCTACGGCACCGACGCCCTGCGCTTCACTTTCTGTTCGCTGGCGTCTACAGGTCGCGACATCAAGTTCGACATGGGCCGCGTCGAAGGCTATCGCAACTTCTGCAACAAGATCTGGAACGCCGCACGTTACGTGCTGGACAAGGGCGAAGACTGCGGCCAGAACGGCGAAGCCGTCGAACTGTCGCTGGCGGATCGCTGGATCATCTCGCAACTGCAGCGCACCGAAGCCGAAGTGACCCGCCAACTGGATCAGTTCCGTTTCGACCTCGCCGCGCAGGCGTTGTACGAGTTCATCTGGAACCAGTATTGCGACTGGTATCTGGAACTGTCCAAGCCTGTGCTGTGGGACGAAACCGCACCGGTCGAACGTCAGCGCGGCACGCGTCGCACGCTGGTTCGGGTACTGGAAGTCGCGCTACGTCTGGCGCATCCGTTCATGCCGTTCATCACCGAAGAAATCTGGCAGCGCCTCGCGCCGCTGGCGGGCGTGGAAGGCAAGACCATCATGCTGCAACCTTGGCCTGTGGCCAACGAAGCACGCATCGATCAGGCTGCCGAAGACGACATCGAATGGCTCAAGGGCCTGATGCTTGCCGTGCGTAACATCCGTGGCGAAATGAACATCGGTCCGGGCAAGCCGCTGCAACTGTTCCTCAAGAACGTCAACGCCGAAGACCAGCGCCGCCTGAGCGAAAACGACTACCTGCTCAGGAAGCTGGCCAAGCTGGAGTCCATGACGGTGTTAACCGACGGTGCCGAAGCGCCGTTGTCTGCCACCGCGCTGGTGGGCGACATGGAAGTGCTGGTGCCGATGGCCGGGTTGATCGACAAGGGGGCGGAACTCGCGCGCCTGAACAAGGAAATCCAGCGCCTGCAAGGCGAAGTACAACGGGTGGGCGGCAAGCTGTCCAACGCAGCCTTCGTCGACAAGGCACCGCCTGACGTCATCGCCAAGGAACGCGCCAAGCTGACCGAGGCCGAACAGGCGCTGGGCAAGCTGGCCGAGCAACACTCGCGCATCGCCAGCCTGTAAGGTGGTCATAGAAGCCAGCCCATACGTGGGCTGGCTTTTTGTTATCTGGCCTTTGTTATCCCCATGTTCTGTATTGACCTACTCGCAGCCGAAATCGAATCCATGACTGATACCCCGAAACCTCCGCGCAAGAAGCCTCAGCGACCGGCCAAGCCAGCAGCGCCACGCGAAAAAGCCACCTTGCACCCGCGCAATCGTCATCAGGGGCATTACGATTTTCCGAAGCTGATCAAATCCAGTCCTGAACTGGCCGCGTTCGTGATCCTCAACCCCTACGGCAAGGAAAGCATCGACTTCGCCAATCCACAGGCGGTACGGGTGTTCAATCGTGCGCTGCTCAAGGCGTTCTATGGCATCGCGCACTGGGACATTCCGGCGGATTATCTGTGCCCGCCCATTCCGGGGCGCGCGGACTACCTGCATTTTCTCGCCGACGTGCTCGCTGAGGACCGCGCAGGCATGATCCCGCGCGGGCCATCGGTCAAGGCGCTGGATATCGGCACGGGTGCCAACTGTATTTACCCGCTGCTGGGGCATAGCGACTATGGCTGGCAGTTCGTCGGTTCGGACATCGACAGCACCGCAGTCGCCGCCGCGACGGCCATCGTCAAGGCCAACGGCTTGCACAAAGCCATCAGCGTGCGCCTGCAGGGCAATCGCAAGCAAATCCTGCTTGAGCTATGCGACAGCAACGAACGCTTCGACGTGAGCCTCTGCAACCCGCCCTTCCATGGGTCGCTGGACGAAGCCCAACGCGGCAGCCAGCGTAAGTGGCGCGCACTGGGCAAGGCTGACCCCAAGCGCAAGCTACCGGTGCTCAACTTCGGCGGGCAGTCTCAGGAACTGTGGTGCGAGGGCGGCGAAATCGGCTTCGTGACGCAACTGATCCAGGAAAGCGCCAGGTTACCCGGCCTGGTGGTGTGGTTCAGTACCCTGGTGTCCAAGGCAAGCAACCTGCCGCCGATCCAGAGCGCCCTGAAAAAAGCCGGCGCGCTTGAAGTGAAAGTCGTGGAGATGGGCCAGGGCCAGAAACAAAGCCGCTTCGTGGCCTGGACCTTCCTCGACAAGGCACAGCGTACACCAGGCTGACTCGACTCTGGCTATCGTGCGACGCTCTGCGTCGTATGCCGTTCTGGACGCTCTGCGCCCTCTCTTGAGTGTGCAGTGCGGCACAGATCTGTGACGTAGAGCGTCACGCAATGCATTCCCACTGGAGCGTAGGGAACGATA
>NZ_ATDK01000342.1 GCF_000444135.1 Pseudomonas avellanae BPIC 631 | reverse complement strand
TGTTCTCCTGCTCAAAAAGTGAGCAGAAGCAGTTGAACACCTGGGTCAGTTTTCAGTCGGCAGAACAGCCTCTACTGGGTCAGTTTTCGGTCAGCGACAACACTGCAGCGCGAGCGAGAGAAACTGGAGGCCTTGTGAGGGGCCGAACAATAGAGTGACAGGTCGGTGTTTCATTCTATGGCTGTAGTATGGTTTTCAGTCGTAAGAGTATGCTTCATCCCGCTGATCGCCCCGGCCCATATTAAACGGGCCGGGGCGTGCCGGGGGGGGGGCAACGGGTCATGTAAGAAAATCGCTTTCAATTTCTTTACGCTCTGCGCGAATGTCTACCAGCCATTACGATTTCTATCATCTTGTGATTCAAGACGACGAAGCCGATCATTGTCTTTTGCCTGTTCTATCTGTCTCTGCTGCTCTCGATCCGCAAGACGATCAATCTCATTCTGGCGGGCCATTTCTCGATCGCGAGAATAATTAGTGTTATCCCATCTTCGCCCACGGTCGTCATGAGGGACACAACCGCCTAGCAATAATAAAGCAATGAACAGGCACAGTAGTACGCTTTTTGATTTCATCCCGAATACCTCAATGAAATATAGAAAATAGTCAATAAGTAATCAGCCGACTTTTAAAGACTGGGCCACTCCAGTGCCTACTTGAACGCGTCATCAGCGTGATGTGACGCCGGGTTTGTAAATAGGTGCGTAAGCGCGTTGCTGACTTTCGGCAAAAAAAGTGTGCATGTATTGTTCACTCAGTCAGCGTGAAGAGAGAGAGTTTGCCAGGTTTGTTGCACCATTGGTTATTCCGGTCTTCGCTGCCGTCAAAGACCCGAATGTGGAACTGATGTCGTAAACAGTTGGATACTGTTTCGTGACATAGGCTTCCAATAGCCTGGACGTCGATGCATCAAATATTTCTACTGCGTACGTGACTGAACCTGTAAAAGTGCCTTCTCGGTCACGCATGGACTGAACGAGGTTATAGGAGCCCATGCCTATGTCGAACCTTGAAAAGGTAGACAAGCCAGGCGTCGTCGTCTCTGCGCCTGTCAGCGTGATTCGGATTCTAAGTGTCTCGGCGGAGGGGGCTGAGGCAAGTTGGAATCGCTCGCTGAGTGCTTCGGAAAATTCGCCAGTCATTGTTTTGGCCAACGTCATCTTGTCACGAGCATCCATGCCCGAGAATTGCCCATCGGCACCCTTATAAATAGTGACTGGCTCAAGCATTACCTTATGATATTGCCGCCAGTCAACCGAGACCTGATAGCGGTAAGGGATACGATAAGCATCCTCCTGCTGATTCAAACGCAACTGACTGGACGAGCCAATTCCGGTATACGGGTGAGGCCCTTGGCTTGAGCAGCCTGCTAAAAATACGACAGGAATGCTTAACGCACACAGCATAACCATCTTTGAGCATCGTGGATTGTGCATGATCATCTCCAGTTGAACGGCTTCCCAGGCAACCACAAGGGAATGAATATTCATCAAGCATGAGCTTTGGTCAGCCGGTAACCTGCATCACCTTCTCTGCCTTGCGGCGGGGGGCCGTGATTGGCGCGCGGAATGGGGTGAAGAAATTTCCTTGAGGTATCAAAAGAGCACTCTCCTCGCAAAGCTCAAAAGCGTACGATCGGGTACAGTTTATGGGTGGAAATTTCAGGAGTCAATCTTAAGTGTACAATGCTGTATCGTTATGGAGGGGTGATGAAGGTTCGTACCGAGGCACGCAGGGTCGCTATCGTTGAAATCGCAGCAGAGGTGTTTCTCGATCTGGGTTACGAAGGTGCGACCATGCACGAGGTTTCAAAGCGTCTGGGGGGATCCAAGACTACGCTCTACGGTTATTTTCCAACCAAAGAGCAGTTGTTCACTGCGGTAGTGGAGATGTATGCGACCTCCCACTTGCATAACGCCGTCGCGTTCCTGTCAGTTCCAGCTAGCCTGACGCTTGAGCAACAGCTGATCGAGTTCGGACGCAAGATGATGGCAGTCCTGATGAGTGATTCGGTGGCCATCAAGGTTTATCGATTGGTGTTATCTGAGTCGGGACGCTCGGATGTGGGTGTGCTTTTTCATAATGCGGGTCCTGTCCAATGCATTGAGGCGCTTTCGGAGCTGATGGCTCGCGCAACGGCTGCAGGGGAGTTGAAAGCAGCGAATCCAAAGCTCAGAGCCAATCAGTTCCTGGCATTGCTGACAGCAGAGCCGGAAGGGCGCCTTTTCCAACGCAACCCTGTGCCCATGTCGATAGAGGAAATTGAGACCGTCGTGGACGATGCAGTCAGCATGTTTATGGGGGGCGCTTCTTCAGCGATTTAAATGCCAAAAACGATTGGTTTAGCCGAGAGGGTTTTCAGGCCTGTCGCGCGTGTTGCGCTGAATAGGCTGATCACTTTGCTCGGCTGTTGTCATCAGGTTGCACGCTTTGCCTGATGACAACAGCCACGTCTGAAAGTGTTTGGAGGCAGGGTATTAAAACGGAGCCCCAGGCAGCACTGACTTCATCGGCACAAACGCTGCCGTGCAATCGACCGGCGTACCATCGCCTGGGCTGCCGGACACCGTGACGTCATCCTTTATCGAAGGCACCAGCTTGTTGGCAAAACTCACCGGTCCTGGCCCCAAAATGAAGTGGGTCGCGGTAAGCCCGGTGAAGCTAGGCTGGGTGCCATCGAAAACAACGTTATCCAGCGTAATGGATATCGGCCGTTTTTGGCCGTTGTCGTTGTAGCCGACAAAAGTCATCTTGCCGCCGCCGAATCTCGGGCTGCCCAGGTAGTGGAAGCCTTTCACTGTGATACCGCTGAAGTCAGGGTACGAGGTTCCGCTGGCGCTGCCGTAGTTGGTGTCGAACACCATCGGGAATTTGACGTTGCGCATGCACACGTTTTCGTAGCTGACGCCGTCTACGATTCCGCCGTTTTTGGCTCCCGACTTTATTCTGAGACCAATGCCGTCCTGGCTGTCTGCGCCGTCCGCTGCCAGATCCACAACGCTGACGTTATGTACGCCGCCGTTGGTTTCACTGCCGATGGATAAGCCGTGCCCATAGTAGAAATGGTTGTGCGCAAACATCAGATCCCGACTCCCGGAGGTCCGGCTGGACTTTATCGCTACGTTGTCATCACCCGTGCTGATGTAGGAGTAGGCCAGCAGTACTTTGTTCGATTGGCCTGGGTCGAAGCCGTCGGTGTTCTTCACGGTTTCCGGGGTGAAGCAGGTGCCTGGGGTCTTCTGGTCGGGCGTCGAGCCGGTCGGGCAGTGGTAGCCTTCAACCGTGTAGACCCGGCTTGGAGTCAGAATCTTGATCCCCCAGACGGTCACGCCTGTTACGCCGTCAGTCACAATGTTGAAGTCCGGGGCGTTTTGCAGTGTCACTCCCTGGATGACGAAATCCGTTCCGCCGCTGACCTGGATGAGGCGCGGCTTTTGCTGGTAAACGTTGGACATAGTCTTCTGGTAAACAAGGTCCCACCAGCTGCGCTGGTTGGCGTTTGCCCCGGAGGTGAGCAGGCTGCCACCGCGACCGTCTATCACGCCTTTTCCGATCACGCCGCTGGCGCGAGTATTTTTTGCTGAAATCAGCGAGCTGCAGGCGTCCTGATTGGCGACTGTCGTCACGCCGCAGGTGCCTTTGCCGTTGTCGTAGTCTTTGGGGTTGCGTGACGCGAAGAGCGTAACGCCGTCGTCGATCCACAGCGTCACGCCGGATTTAAGCTGCAGGGCTCCGCTGAGGAATGCCGAGTTTTCGCCACTGCCTTTAACCAGTTGGACGGCTTGCCCGGCTGCGCAGCCATTGATTGCGCTTTGGATTCTTTCCTGGTCAGGTTTGGAGTCGAGCGCCGCACTGTCGACGCTGTCCAGCGAGCCATCCTTGGGGGTCAACGTGGCCGGTAGTTGCTTGCAGACCTGCGGGCTGGCGGGCTCGTTTATCGTGCCCCAGGGCGTTACCACCGCAGCCTCGCCAGCGGCCTGTACGGGCGCGGCGATCATCAGCGAAGCGGTCAGAGAGGTAATTGCCCAGGAGGTTTTTCGGAAAACGGAGTTGGAGAAGTGTGCGGCGCCTGACATCTATAATCCCTGTAAGTTGAATGGCCTTGTTGGAGCGGTAAGGATAGTTCATAGATGAGTCAAATAAAAATTTATTGCAAGTTGTTGCGTGCTGCTGTGTCGGTAGAAAGTGCGCTTGAAAATGGCTGTTCAAGAACGCTTCTCATCAGCATCGGGCAAGCCAGAAACTGCTGTTAAATCAGTTTTTTAGCGTTAGAATCGGCGCGCTGTCAGACGTACTATCGATAGTCGCTGAACATCTGCCATCTGCCATCTGCCTGATCGCGTGCGGTCGAGCTTCAGTGAGGCGATGTAGATGTAAGGCTGAACGGCCCATTGCAGATGAGGTTTCCGGCTTTTTTATGGCCTGTCTTTATCGGGTGTAAACTTGCCTTTCGCGCTCAAGCGCCTTCAGGTATCGCGAACATGACACAGATTTCCGAACGCTTTCTGGTGCAGGCGCACCTTGATGCCAAGCAGCCCAAGGCGCTGAGCCCCGAAGAGCAGGCGCACTACCGTGCCGAGATTGCTGCCGAGCTCAAGAAGCAGGACGCGGTCATGGTCGCTCATTACTATTGCGACCCGGTGATTCAGGCGCTCGCCGAAGAAACCGGCGGCTGTGTGGCCGACTCCCTGGAAATGGCGCGTTTCAGCAATAATCATCCGGCCAGCACCGTACTGGTCGCCGGTGTGCGTTTCATGGGCGAAACCGCCAAGATCCTCAACCCGGAAAAACGCGTGTTCATGCCGACGCTGGAAGCCACCTGCTCGCTTGATGTGGGTTGCCCGGTCGATGAGTTTTCCGCGTTTTGCGATCAGCATCCGGAACGTACCGTGGTGGTCTACGCCAACACCTCGGCGGCAGTAAAGGCCCGCGCCGACTGGGTGGTGACCTCAGGCTGTGCGCTGGAAATCGTCGAAAGCCTGATGGACAACGGCGAGAAGATAATCTGGGCGCCCGACAAACACCTCGGTCGCTACATTCAGCGCGAAACCGGCGCCGACATGCTGTTGTGGGACGGTGCCTGCATCGTCCACGAAGAGTTCAAATCCAAGCTGCTAGAAGACATGAAAGCCCTGTACCCCGAGGCCGCGATTCTGGTTCATCCAGAGTCGCCGGAAGCGGTGATAGAACTGGCTGACGTGGTCGGCTCCACCAGTCAGATGATTGCAGCCGCCCAGCGTCTGCCGAACAAGATGTTCATTGTGGCCACGGATCGAGGCATCTTCTACAAGATGCAGCAGCTGTGCCCGGACAAGGTCTTCATTGAGGCGCCTACGGCCGGTAACGGTGCGGCGTGCCGCAGTTGCGCACATTGCCCGTGGATGGCGATGAATACGCTTGAGCGCACCTTGCAGTGCCTGCGCGAGGGTAGCAACGAGATCTTCGTTGAGCCTGCGCTGATTCCCAATGCAGTGCGCCCGTTGCAACGCATGCTGGACTTCACGCAGGCCGCCCGTTTACGTCAGGCGGGCAATGCCTGACCGCTGCAGTGAGAAATGCAACGAAAAAGCCCGACTGACGTGTCGGGCTTTTTCATTCTGGTTACGCTAAGGCCGTTTTAACGGAGCTCGCTCCTGAACTATCAGTTCATCATGTCCTTGACCATGCGCTCCTGCTCGATCAAATCCTTTTGCCGGGCATCGATGCGCGAGGCTAGCTGGAAGTTGTTGGCGGCCCGGCGTTTGGCGAAGTCCAGTTGCTGGATGGCCTGACGGAAGTCGCCGACCAGCGCGAAGTACTCGGCGCGGGCCTGATGCAGGCCGACCGTGTTGCCGTTCAGGCCACGGGTTTCTGCCACCACGTACCAGATGTCCGGATCATCGGGACGGGTCTTGAGCAACGCTTCAAGGCTTTTTTCGGCTTCGGCGGTACGGTTCTGCTTGAGCAGCACATCAATGCGCACATCGTTGAGCGGGTAACTGGCCGGGTACAGCGTCAACATGCGATCGACCCGTTGCTGTGCATCGGCCAGCCGGTTGTTGGTGATATCCAGGTCGATCTGCGTCAGGTTGTAAGTGATGTCGTTCGGCGATTTTTCCAGCAGAGGCTTGAGGCTTTCCCGTGCTTCATTGAGCTGTCCACCCTTGATCTGCGCGATGGCCAGACCGTAGCGCGCGAGTTCGGATTTCGGATTTTCAACCAATTGGGCACGGAAGCGCTTGGCAGCAATGCCGGGCGTTTCTTCGTAGATAAGCGCCACCCGCGCGCGCATCAATTGGTACAGCACGCTGTCTTCCTTGCCGCCCGGTTTGGCCTGCTCGGCGCGGTTGCGCGTGTCGGCGATCCGCGATTCGCTGACCGGGTGGGTCAGCAGAAACTCCGGAGGCCTGGCGTCGAATCGATACTGGCGCATGAGACGCTCGAACATGGTCGGCATATTGCGCGGGTCATAACCGGCTTTTTCCAGGTTGAGAATGCCGATGCGGTCGGCTTCCTGCTCGTTCTGACGCGAGAACCGGCGCTGCTCCTGAATCGCAGCGGCCTGTGAGCCGGCAATGGTTGCGATACCGGCATCACCGGCACCAGCGGCCGCCATGACAATGCCCGCCAGCATCGCCGCCATTACTGGCACCTGCATGCGCTGCTGGGCTTCTATGCCTCTGGCGAAGTGGCGCTGGGACAAGTGAGCCAGTTCGTGAGCCAGAACCGATGCGTATTCGCCCTCGGTCTGGGCGTTGAGAAACAGGCCGCCGTTGACGCCGATGATCCCGCCAGGTGCGGCGAAGGCGTTGAGCTGCGGGCTGTTGATGAGGATAAATTCAAGTCGCCGGTCCTGAACCTGGCTGGTTTCGGCCAGACGATAGACCGATGTCTCGACGTAGTCCTTGAGTTGCGGGTCCGACAGTTGCCCGACCTGACCACGCAGTAAACCCAGCCATGCACGGCCCAGGCGGTGTTCCTGCTCCGGGGAAACAATCGATGAGCTGGAGTCGCCCAGTGACGGAAGATCGTCGGCGATGCCGTGTGTGGCGAACAGGCAGGCGAGGGTGAGCAGTGTAGGACGCAAAAAATTCATGCACGAAGCTCTGGTCAGAAGAACCTGTACTGTAGCTGGCCCAATGGCGTGCTGACCAGAGTGAGGTATTCTTGCCGCCATGTCCGCCTTGCCTTTTCGGACCTGCTTTGTAATTCGATGTGTCCGCCTGGAGAGAAACGATGTCTGACGCTGTAGTGCGCCCCGAGGCCTGTGACGCCGAACTGGATGCCAGCGGGCTCAACTGCCCGTTGCCCCTGCTGAAGGCCAAGATGGAACTCAATCGTCTGGCCAGCGGTGCGGTGCTGAAGGTGATCTCGACCGATGCCGGGTCGCAACGGGATTTTCGAACCTTTGCCAGGCTCGCTGGCCATGAACTGTTGCATGAAGAAGCCGAGGCCGGCATTTACCGTTATTGGCTTCGCAAGGCCTGATCTATCGCCGTTTTTTCCGAAAAGGATGTTTGATGTTCAATGTGCTTCGCAATTGGGTGCAACGCTACTTCTCTGACGAGGAGGCGGTGGTACTGGTGGTCTTGCTGTTTGTGGCGTTTACCCTCGTCCTGACGCTGGGCGGGATGCTCGCTCCGGTGCTGGCCGGGCTGGTTCTGGCTTTTTTGATGCACGGGCTGGTCGGTCTTCTGGAGCGTCTGCGAATGCCTGAGGTGGCCGCGGTCGGCGTGGTGTTCACGTTGTTCATCGGCGCGCTGCTGGTGTTTCTTCTGGTGCTGGTGCCGTTGCTCTGGCATCAGTTGATCACGCTGTTCAACGAGGCGCCGGGCATGCTTGCCAAATGGCAGTCGGTGCTGCTGTTGCTGCCCGAGCGCTACCCGCATCTGGTTTCCGACGAGCAGGTATTGCTGGCAATCGAAGTCGCCCGTGGCGAGGTCGGCAAGATCGGCCAGTTGGCACTGACGTTCTCGATCTCCAGCCTGCCGTTGTTGGTCAACCTGATGATCTATCTGGTGCTGGTGCCGATTCTGGTGTTCTTCTTCCTCAAGGATCGCCACCTGATCGGTCGCTGGGCGCGTGGCTATCTGCCTCGCGAACGCGCGTTGCTCAATCGGGTGGCGGACGAGATGAAGCGCCAGATCGCCAATTACATTCGCGGCAAGGTCATCGAGATCTTCATCTGCGGCGGCGTGACCTACATCGCCTTCGTGGCGCTCGGGCTCAATTACGCCGCGCTGCTGGCCATGCTGGTGGGCATCTCGGTGGTGGTGCCTTATGTTGGCGCGGTGGTGGTCACGGTGCCGGTGGCGCTGATCGGTCTGTTCCAGTGGGGCTGGAGTGATCAATTCATCTACCTGATGATTGCTCACGGTGTCATTCAGGCGCTGGATGGCAACGTTCTGGTGCCGCTGCTGTTTTCCGAAGCCGTCAATCTGCACCCGGTCGCGATTATCTGCGCCGTGTTACTGTTCGGCGGGCTGTGGGGCTTCTGGGGGATCTTCTTCGCGACAAGGCCGTGCTGGATGCCTGGCCGCGCAATGAGCCCACCGTAGCGCCGCTGCTTTAGCGCGTTGCTGCGAATAGCAGGGCGCAATCGCTGCGGCACCTTGCGTGCCGCAGCCGGTATCGGTCATCAGCCTTTGTTAAGGGCTTCGGCCTTGGCGAGCACATCAGCGACATGGCCGGGCACTTTCACGCCGCGCCATTCCTCACGCAACACGCCTTCCTTGTCGATCAGGAACGTGCTGCGATCAACGCCCAGGTATTCCTTGCCATACAGCTTTTTCAGCTTGATGACATCGAACAGCTGGCAAAGCGCTTCTTCCTTGTCCGAAATCAGCTCGAACGGAAATGACTGCTTGGCCTTGAAGTTCTCGTGGGTTTTCAGGCTGTCGCGGGAAACGCCCAGCACCAGAGTGTTGGCTGCCTGGAACTGAGCGATGTGATCGCGAAAATCCTGACCCTGCGTGGTGCAGCCGGGCGTATTGTCCTTGGGGTAGAAATAAATCACGACCTGCTGACCCTTGAGCGCAGACAGCTCTACCGTCTGCCCATTGGTAGCAGGTGCCTGAAAATCGGGAACCGGTTGATCTACTGTAACGGCCATGAGGATTCCTTACATGGGGGCTTGTGGGCGCCACGGTTCGATCAGCGCATCAAGATTCAGCGCGTCGGCAAAATCGAGGAACTGATCACGCAGCCAACTGATTTGCGTACCGGCGGGCAGCGTTACCGTGAACGTTGCGTTGAGCATGGTGCCGCCGGTCTGCGGGGCCTGATAGGTATCGCAGATCAGGTTTTCCAGCTCGACGTTGTGGTCGATAAAGAACTGGCACAGTTCGTTGATGATGTCCGGGCGGTAGGCCGAACTGACGTAAGCCACGTAGGGCAGGGCCTCGGGGCGGCTTTCCAGGGTGGCACTGCGCACCACGCTGGTGGTGAAGGCGTGCTTCTTGGAGAGGCTCGACAGGCCGGTTTCAAGGCGCGCCAGCGCGTCCCAGCTACCCGACACCTGCAGAATCAGCGCACTGCACTCACCATGACGGGTCAGGCGAGAAGTGACGACCGAGCAGCGGTTTTCATGGCTGGCGCGGCACAGGACGTTGGTCAGCTCCATGGGGTTGGCGCCAAGGGCACTGATGACAAGGAATTGTTCGCGAACTGTGGGGGTGGACGACATGCAGCATTCCTAGACGATGAGCGGTCGGTACTTTTTCGGACTTGCGGGGCTGTTTCGCCAATCGGCGGCGCGAGATATCTGCCCGGGTCCCGGAGCGTCTGGCTTGCATGGACGTGCCATGACTGGGCTGGAGTGCACTGGGGCGGGGCTTCTGGCGACAAAATCGACCGATTGAGCGAGGTGCGCAGGTGACCAGTACCGATCAAAGCACGAAGGGTAGCGAAAACCATCGCTCAGGGGAATGCTCAGAGCGCGGTACTTCGCTTGTACAAGGTTGATAGCGCCAGTACCATTACCGCTCTCTTTTTCCGGCAGGAGCGGTTGCATGATTGCGGGCAGTATGGTGGCACTGGTCACACCAATGGATGCACAAGGTCGTCTGGACTGGGACAGCCTGAGCAAACTGGTTGACTTCCACTTGCAAGAGGGCACCAACGCCATTGTTGCCGTCGGCACCACCGGTGAATCGGCGACGCTGGATGTGAGCGAACACATCGAGGTCATCCGCCGTGTGGTTGCTCAGGTTGCAGGACGTATTCCGGTCATCGCCGGTACAGGCGCCAATTCGACGCGCGAGGCCGTCGAGCTGACCACCAACGCCAAGACCGCTGGCGCTGATGCGTGCCTGTTGGTAACGCCTTATTACAACAAGCCGACGCAGGAAGGCCTGTTCCAGCATTTCAGCCACATCGCCAATGCCGTAGACATCCCACAGATCCTCTACAACGTGCCGGGCCGTACGGCCTGCGACATGCTGCCAGAGACTGTTGCGCGTCTGTCCAGGGTAAAGAACATCATTGGCATCAAGGAAGCCACCGGCAACCTGCAGCGCGCCAAGGATATTCTGGCCAGCGTCAGCAGCGATTTTCTGTTGTACTCCGGTGACGACGCCACGGCTGTCGAACTGATGCTACTGGGCGGCAAGGGCAATATCTCCGTTACGGCCAACGTTGCACCACGCGCCATGAGCGACTTGTGTGCAGCGGCCATGCGTGGCGATGCCGAGACTGCACGAGCGATTCACCAAACGCTCATGCCGCTCAACAACACGTTGTTCATCGAATCCAACCCTATCCCCGTGAAATGGGCCTTGCATGAGATGGGTTTGATGCCAGACGGTATCCGTCTGCCGCTTACCTGGCTCAGCGAAGCCTGTCACGAACCGCTGCGTCAGGCCATGCGCCAGTCCGGCGTCCTGGTTTAATTGAGGAAGTATCACGCAATGAAGCGATTGGCCGGACTTTCCGCACTTGCTCTTATTATCTCCAGCACCAGCGGTTGCGGTTGGCTCTGGGGTGAAGATGGCTACTTCCGTGATCGCGGTAGCGATTACCTCCAGGCAACCCAGACCCCGCCCATGCAGGTGCCTGCCGATGTTTCCGGCGTCAAGCGCCTGGATCCGTTGTTGCCGATCCCGCGTAACGTGGCTGACAGCACCCAGAAGGACGGCGAATACACCGTTCCTCGCCCTCTGCCGCTGGCCTCGACGTCCGAGTCGAGCGATTTCAGCTTGCAGAAGAGCGGTGATTCGCACTGGATTCTGGCTCAGCGCCAGCCAGCCGAAGTCTGGCCGGTGGCCCACCAGTATTTTGAAGACAATGGTTTTCGCATCGCTGAAGAGCGTCCGCAGACAGGCGAATTCAGCTCCTCGTGGCAGCGTCTTGATGAGCTTTCCGCTTCGGTGGCCAAGCGTCTGAGCGCGGCTGGCGTCGCGGCTGACGCAGAAACCCGCGTACGGGTTCGCATCGAGCCGGGCGTGCAGCGCAACACCAGTGAAGTCTACGTGGTCAGCGTCCAGCGTCCTGCCGGCAGCACGGCCGATGTGGCCTTCCCGACCCGCACCACCAACCTGGGCCTCGATGCGGCACTGACCGATGACCTGCTGGCCAGCATGGGCCGCAACGCCGAGAAGGGCGGTTCGATTTCCCTGCTGGCAGCACGTGACTACGATACCCCGAGCCGTGTTGCCTTGAGCGAAGACGGCAGCGGCAACCCGGTATTGAACCTGGGTGCCGATCTGGACCGTGCGTGGTCGAGCGTCGGCCGCGCGCTGGATCAGGGCGACTGGCGTGTCGAGGACATCAACCGTAGCGTGGGCCTGTACTACATCAACCTGGCCGAAAAAGCCAAAACGCCTGAGAACGAGCCTGGTTTCTTCGGTCGCATGTTCGGCAGCAAATCGAGCAAGGAAGAGATCGATGCCCGCGCCGAGCGTTATCAGGTGCGCCTGAGCAAGGTCGGTGACAACGTTCAGGTGACCGTCGAGAAGAACATCAACACTGTTGCACCTGCGGATATCGCTCGTCGGGTGTTGAGCGTTATTCAAGACAACCTGGGTTAAGTGCGCTTCGCAGTTCTTGGCAGCGGCAGCCGTGGCAACGGCACGCTGGTCGCAAGCAACGATACGTACGTACTGGTCGATTGCGGTTTCTCCCTGCGGGAAACCGAGCGGCGCCTGGCTCGTCTGGGTGTTGCGCCAAGCCAGCTGAGCGCCATTCTGGTGACTCACGAACATGCCGATCACGTGCATGGCGTGGGTTTGCTGTCGCGGCGCTACAATGTGCCGGTCTACCTCAGTGGCGGCACCTTGCGCGGAATGCGCAAGCCAGTGGAAGTTGCTGGTTTGCTGGCTGGCGGGGAGAGCTTGCAGATCGGCGCTCTGGAAATCGACGTGGTGTCTGTTGCGCATGATGCACTTGAACCGACGCAGTTCGTCTTCAGTGACGTCACGCGCCGCTTCGGCCTGCTGACCGACCTCGGCTCTTACTGTTCCAACGTATTACAGCGTTATCAAGGCCTGGATGCCTTGATGATCGAGGCCAATCACTGCCGCGACATGCTTGCCCGAGGCCAGTACCCGGTCTTTCTCAAGCAGCGCGTGGGTTGTGAAACCGGTCATTTGAACAACCATCAGGCCGCCAGCCTGGTGAGCGAACTGGGATGGCAGGACCTTCAGCACTTGGTGCTGGCGCATCTCAGCAGCAAGAACAACCTGCCGCACCTGGCCCGGCAATGTTTTGTCGACACCCTTGGGTGCGACCCGGACTGGCTGCAACTGGCCGATCAAGATTCAGGGCTCGACTGGCGACATATCGCCTAGCCCAACTACTTAGCAAGCGGAGCCCATCATGGAAAAACGTGAAGAACTCTACCGCGGCAAAGCCAAATCGGTTTACAAGACCGACGATGCTGACCGCTTGATCCTGCTGTTCCGTAACGACACCTCGGCGTTCGACGGCAAGCGCATCGAACAACTGGACCGCAAAGGCACGGTAAACAACAAGTTCAACGCCTTCATCATGCAAAAGCTCGAAGAAGCGGGTATCCCGACCCAATTCGACAAGCTGCTGGGCGACAACGAATGCCTGGTCAAAAAACTGGACATGATCCCGGTCGAATGCGTCGTGCGTAACTACGCCGCTGGCAGTCTGGTCAAGCGTCTGGGCATCGAAGAGGGTACCAAACTCAATCCGTACACCTTCGAACTGTTCCTCAAGGACGACGCCAAAGGCGACCCGTTCATCAACGAATCCCACGTTGTTGCTTTCGGCTGGGGCACTGCCGAGCAACTGGTTCGTATGAAAGAGTTGTCGATCAAGGTCAACGAAGTCCTGACCAAGCTGTTTGACGACGCTGGTCTGCTGCTGGTCGACTTCAAACTCGAGTTCGGCGTATTCCACGGTGAAATCGTCCTCGGCGACGAATTCAGCCCCGACGGCTGCCGCCTCTGGGACAAGGACACCCGCAAGAAAATGGACAAGGACCGCTTCCGCCAGGGTCTGGGCGACGTTATCGAGGCTTACGAAGAAGTCGCAAACCGTCTGGGCGTACCGCTGTAACCCGAAAAACCACGCAAGCGCTTGATAGCACAAAAAAAATCAGCGGAAGGGCTTCGCCTTCCGCGCCGATGCTGTTATTATTCGCGCCGTTGGAGAGATGCCAGAGTGGCCGAATGGGACGGATTCGAAATCCGTTGTACCTTCACCGGTACCTAGGGTTCGAATCCCTATCTCTCCGCCATTATAGAAAATCCTTTGTAAATCAATGAGTTACGAAGGTGAAAAACAGCGATTTGTAGCAGCGGTTTGTAGCAATTTATTGCCTTACTGCAGCGAAAAAATTGCTGTTTTTTTTCGTCTGCTTTTTTTGTCTACCGAGCATACCCCCGTCAAGTTTGCATAACCCACTTTGTGGCGGTGCATGGTGCCAAAACGGCGAGGTTCGCCTCGCTCTCCACGCGAGCGACTGTGGGATAGGCTGCGCATTCCACGCCATCCGGCCAGGCAGTCGGAGCGCAGCGACGCAGGTTCGCATTGTTAGTCTGAAGTCCTTGTCGTCGTCAATTTCGTTGCGCGCCTGCGCATCGATTCACCCTTCAACTCTATCCGATAAGCGTTAT
>NZ_ATDK01000341.1 GCF_000444135.1 Pseudomonas avellanae BPIC 631 | reverse complement strand
TTTTCGAAATAAGTTACCCATAACCTGCAAGCTAAGCTATTGATAAGATTTGAATTTTCCGTTAGTTGGTGGCTGATTTTTTCGAAAACAGTACACTAGAGCCTTGTGGAACAGGAGCCCCATGGACCCGCGTCTCGCTGGACTTTCTTTTTTACTCACGCTGGGATGGACCGGTGCCGTGCTTCTCGTCATCTGGTTTTACGCGTGAATGGTGGGTGGTTTTTACCGTTTTATCGGGCTGCATACAGCGCAGGCTCTGCCAGTGATCGGGCAGGCTTGACGCGGCGCCTTTAGTAGTAGCGAACCAGTGGCTCTGGCGCTAGTCTGAATGACGTCAGGCTGAATCCGCCACCTGTTTTCCGGGCGACTGCGGCAATTGTACCTGGCCCTGATGACCTGACAGTTCGCGCTATGGAAGGCATTGAGAAAGACGATTACCCGGCTTGATCGGCAGGTACCACAGTCCGCCTATGCGTGTGTCTGAGAGGGCCTGCACAGACTGGTGCTTTATAACAATACTTCCATAGATGCTTACTCGCAGAGTATTTTCATATGTCGACGACCACAGAAAGCACCCCCAAGGACAGAGCCGACGTACAGCTGGACCTTCATTCGCTGATGGCAGCCATTGACCGGTCTCAGGCAATGATCGAGTTCGATCTCGAAGGCAATATCCTGCGGGCCAACGCCAACTTTCTGGAGTGCGTCGGGTATCGGCTGGAGGAAGTCCAGGGACGCCACCACCGCATGTTCTGCACCCCGGAATACGCCTCCAGCGTCGAGTACGCATCGTTCTGGGAGACCCTCGGCAAGGGTGCTTTTGATGAAGGGCAATACAAACGTCTTGGCAAAAATGGTCGCGAGATCTGGTTGCAGGCGACCTATAACCCGGTTTTTGACGAACAGGGCAACCCGTTTAAAGTGGTGAAGTTTGCCACCGACGTGACTCAGCAGCGCAAGACCAACGCCGAGTACGAGGGCAAGGTTGCCGCGATTGATCGCTCCCAGGGCATTATTGAATTCGATCTGAACGGTCGGGTGCTCAATGCCAACGAAAACTTTCTCAAGGTACTGGGTTATCGTCTGGATGAAATCCAGGGCCAGCACCACCGCATGTTCTGCGACGACGATTACCTGAACAGCCCGGCCTATCGCGCGTTCTGGGCCAAGCTGGAACGTGGCGAATATGACTCCGGCGAGTACAAACGCGTCGGCAAGAACGGCCGCGAGCTGTGGATCAGTGCCACGTACAACCCGATCTTCGATCCGGACGGCCGCCCTTATAAAGTGGTGAAGTTTGCCAACGACGTCACCGAGATCCGAGCCCGTCAGGCCGAGTACGCGGGCAAGGTTACCGCTATCGAACGCTCCCAGGCCGTTATTGAATTTGACCTGACCGGCAGAGTGCTGACGGCGAACCGTAATTTTCTGGCGGTGTTTGGCTACGACCTGGACGAGATTGTCGGTGAACATCACCGTATGTTCTGTTCCGAAGAGTTTGTCAGCAGCCTGCAGTACCGCGAACTGTGGGAAAAACTCGGTCGTGGCGAGTACGACGCCAACGAGTACAAGCGCAAACGCAAGGACGGCAAGGAGATCTGGATTCAGGCGACCTATAACCCGATCTTCGATGCTCAGGGCAAGCCTTACAAGATCGTCAAGTTCGCACTGGACGTGACCGAAGCGAAGGAGAGCAGTGTAGAGGACAAGGGCAAGGTCAATGCCATCGATCGCGCTCAGGCGGTTATCGAATTCGACATGTCCGGTAATATTCTGGCGGCCAACGCCAACTTCCTCAAGGCGCTGGGTTACGGCCTGCAGGAAATAAAGGGCCAGCACCATCGGATCTTCTGTGAAGAAGAGTACGTGCGCGGCACCGAATACCGTGAGTTCTGGCACGGGCTGGGGCAGGGCGAGTTCCACTCGGGCCGCTTCATGCGGGTCAGTAAATACGGGCAGAAAATCTGGATTCAGGCGACTTACAGCCCGATCTTCGACCACGATGGTCTGCCGTTCAAGGTCGTCAAATTTGCCACTGACATCACCCGCCAGGTCGAGATGGAGCAGGCGATTGAAGCCAAGACCCGCGCCATGGGCGAGTCGGTAAAGGCGTTGATGAACGCTATCTCCTACGTGGCGCAGAGCACCGACACGGCGACTGAGCTGGCGAGGCTGACCCGCGAGCAGGCCAGCAGCGGTTCGCAGACGCTGGTCAAGGCGTCCGATGCCATGGACATGATTGCCAAGTCGGCCGAGGGTATTCAGGACATCATCCAGGTGATCAGCGAGATCGCCAGCCAGACCAACATGCTGGCGTTCAACGCGGCCATTGAAGCCGCCAGAGCCGGTGAGCACGGTCTGGGCTTTTCGGTGGTTGCCGATGAAGTCCGCAAGCTCGCCGAGAAGTCCTCGCGGGCCACCAAGGAAATCAACAAGCTGATTCTCGAAACGGTGAGCCGCATCGAGTCGGGCAACGAGATCTCCCGCAGTGCCGGCGAGGCGTTCGAGCACATTGTGAACGGCGTGATGCAGACCACTCAGGCAATCGACGGCATCAACACCGCAACCGAGAAACAGCGCTTGTCGGCGCAGGAGGTCGAAACATTGATCACCGAGCTGCATAAAGCCAACCTGACCGGTTACAGCCAGACCCTGGACAAGGTATCCATCGGACAACCTGCATGAGCAGCCTGAATGCCTATGGCGTCGTGCAGATTAACGGCGTTTATCTGGCGGTGGTGGCCGATGCACTGATGGAGGCGGTGCACTGGCCTGCGGATCTGCATCCTCACCCGCTGACCCGTGGCGCGCTGCGTGGGGTCTTTACCCTGCGCGGCAAGCCGGTGCCGTTGGTGGACCTGCGCAGTGAACTGGCGCAGGGGGGCGACGTGACCTCAGCCACGCCACTGGTTGCGATTCTCAAATACGGCGGCGGTTATCTTGGCCTGGCGATTGATGCGGTCTGCGACATCCTCAAGGCCCGCGACTCGCAGTTCAGCCCTCTGGGGCCTGGCGGCACCAGCGTCGGGCTGCTGCCAGCGCTGCTGTTGAGCGCAGATGAGTCGCGGATGATCTACAAGCTGGACCTTGGTGTATTGAGCCGTCTGCCGGGCGTGCTGTTTGCGGCTGATCCAAGCGCGCAGACTCTCAAGGAAGAGGCGCTGGCAGCCAAGAATCGCCTGCTGCATTACCTGGTGTTCGAGTGTGACGGTCGCAACTTCTGTATCGATGCGAGCGTTGTGACCGAACTGGTGGATGGCCCCGAGATCACCGCGTCGGACTTTGCCAGCGACTGTTGTTTTGGCGTCACGTCAGTACGTGGTACCAAAGTACCTGCGCTGAACCTTTCCGAAGTACTGGGGCTGGATCATCAACGCCAGACGTCCAAGCCGCAGTTGCTGCTGTTGACCGCGCCGGATGGCCGTGTGTGCGGCTTTGGTTACGACCGCATGGTCGCCATTCAGCGCCAGGACCCTGACAGCCTGCTGGCTGCGCCGGGTTATGGCCTGCCGCACCCGGAGCTGCTGGCCGGGGTGATGAACCTTGAGGAAGGCCAGCAGGCGTTACTGCTTGATCACCCGATGCTGTTGCAGCGACCGGAAGTCAAAAGCTACACCCAGGTTTACCAGCATGACGTCAAACCGGCGCAAGCCTCGCATGACGTGACCAAAGCCATGCTGCGCCATGCCTGCCTGCCTGCTGTTCGACGCGCCGACCCGCTTTGTCGCGCCGTTGAGCCAGATTGTGGAGATCATGAGCGTGCCGCAACAGCTGATCGGCCTGTTGCAACCGGCGACCCATCTGCTGGGGCAGTTCAATCTGCGTGGCGAGCAAGTGCCGCTGATCTGCCTGAGCAGCCTGCTGGGCGAAGGCAAACAGCCTCAGGACGACGCGTCGCGGGTGCTGATCGTGCGCGGCGAGCGGTCCTGCTTCGGCTTTGCGGTCAACCGGGTCGAGGCGATCGACGCCTTCAATCAGTTTGACCCGGCCATGCTTGATCAGGGCTGGCAGGCCAATACCGGCAAGGGGATCTCGGTCAACGACCGGGTGCGCTCGCTGGTCAGCGTCGGCAGCCAGGAACGCAGCTGGCGCGCGACCCTGCTCGACCTGCAAGGGCTGGCCAGGCAACTGGAGCGCAGCGTCAATCAGCGCAGCGCGGCCGTGCAATCTGTCTGAACCGAATGCTCCGCGTGTGGCCTTAAACCTATACATACGCGGAGGATCCGACCATGACCGAGAAAAAAGACGAGAAGAAACCAGAACCGGCAAGTGACGTACCAGCGCATTCGACGCCGGAAGAAAAGGAACGCCTGAAAGACTTCAACAAGGATGGCATACCGCCTGGGGTCTGCTGAGCGCGTGTTGTTGAAAAACGCCCGGCCTGGTTACAGGTCGGGCGTTTTTTCTCACTGATGTGCCCTTAATCGCCGCTGTCGGCGAAGTCTCGTAAACCAGCACCTTCCATCCGGTAGCGCACCCATTCGCTTTGCGGCTCTGCGCCGATCGCTTCGTAAAACTTGATCGCCGGCTCGTTCCAGTCCAGCACGCTCCATTCCAGGCGGCCGCAATCGTTGGCCACGGCTTCGCGAGCAATGTGTCGAAGCAGGGCGCGGCCGGCACCGACGCCGCGCTGCTCGGGGGTGATGTACAGGTCTTCCAGATACACCCCGTTACGCCCCAGCCAGGTGGAATAGCTGTAGAAATACACGGCGTAACCAATAGGCTTGCCGTCGTACAGGCACATCAGCGCGCTGGCAGGTGCATTGTCGGCAAACAGGGACTTTTGAATGTCTTCGGCGCTGGCCTTGACTTCATGCCCGGCGCGCTCTTAGATCGCAAGTTCGGTGATGAATGCCAGAATCTGACTGACGTCAGCGGCAGTGGCAGGGCGGATTTCGAGGGGCACGGAGGCACTCCTTGGCTGATGGGCGCAGCATGATAGCCGCAGTCGTCAGTCAGTCGATAGTCACGCGTCGCGCAGCAAATCGTTGGCGTTGAGCAGTTGGTAGGCGATCTGCGGGCGTGCTTCCAGAGCACTGCGGATTGCGCTTGCGACCCGTTTGCGCGTCTTGCGGCACAGCCCGGTCTTTTTCTCGACGACAATGCTGATGCCGCGCATGGTGCGCACTTCGTTGAAGCCCGATGCGATTTCAATGCGCACGCCCAGTTGCTCGAAAATCCTGCGCTGCATGTGCTGCAGATCTTCCAGGCTTTCGACACGACCCAGCCGCTCGAGCAGCGTGATTTCCGCGTCACGGGTCAGCTTGAGTATGCGCAGATCGGCATCCTCTGCCTCCAGCCGTTCGCGCTCGCAGTCGCAAGCGCCGGGCGGGCAGGGGTTACGGGTTTTGACGGGTGGGCTCATGGACGCAGCATAGCGATGGATGTGGGCGTGTGACCACACCCATTTACAGCAGATCAGTTAGGCCACTTCATCTCGCCTTTGATGACCTTGGCACTCAGTTCCAGCGAGCTCGGCTCGGCCAATTGTGGCCAGGCTTTCTGCATGGCATCGATCAGGGCCTTGGAGTCCTTGGCTTTGGCCGCTTGTTGTTCAAAGGATTTCAGGTAGTCGGCGGTGAAGGCAACAGCCTGGGTGCCTTGAGGAATCTGCCCGAGGTAATGGCCTGGAATCACGGTGGCCGGTTTCAGCGCTTCGATGCCCTTGAGTGTGGCGAGCCAGTCCTGACGCGACTTGGGGCTCTGTGTGTCGGCTACCCAGACGTGAATGCCGCTGGACACCACGACGCCACCGACGACGGTCTTGAGCGATGGAATCCATACGTAGCTGCGTTCCGGAGCCGGGCCTGTCAAACCTTTGATCTCCAGCGGCTGACCTTCGAGGGTCAGGTGATCACCTTCGAGCACGTCGGGCAGCACCAGTTTTTCCGGAGCATTGTCCTTGAGGATCGGGCTCCAGTAGGCAAGCTTGCCTTGCATCGACGCTTTGATCGCTTTGACAGTGGGCGCGCTGGCAACGATTTTTGCATCGGGGAAAGCCGCTTGTATGACGTCCAGACCGAAGTAGTAATCTGGGTCGCTGTGGCTGATGTAGACGGTGGTGAGCTTTTTGCCGCTGGCCTTGATCTTCGCTACCAGCGCCTGAGCATCGTTGCGCTGAAACTGCGCATCAATCAGCACCGCATCATGCTTGCCGGTGACCAGTTCGGAGGACACCGGGAAGATGGCTTTTTCGGCCGGGTTGTAGACCTCGATCGCCAAGGGGTCGGCAGCGTGGGCGGCGAGCGGTAGCAACGCCGCGAGGGGCAGGGCAGCGAGAGACAGGGCAAGCAGGGAGTTGCGCAACATGAGGCACGACCTTTGGCGGGCAGGACTGAGGCCTCTATCTTAGGTTGCTTTAAATGAAACAAAAGCCTCAGTATTGGCAACTATTGATTGCTTTAATCGAACGAATCATGGATCGCATCACCGCGGCGCGGGTGTTCATCGCCATCAATGAACGGGGCAGCCTCATCGCTGCTGCCGAAACGCTGGACATGTCCAGGGCAATGGTCACTCGCTACCTGGCGCAGATGGAAGGTTGGGCGGGCGCCAGGTTGTTACACCGCACCACCCGCAAGCTTGGGCTGACCGCGCCGGGGCAGGCGACCTTGCTGCGGTGCCAGCAGTTGCTGGAACTGGCCGATGCCGTGCCTCTGGCCGCCGACACACAAGTCGACGAACCGCGCGGCATGGTGCGCATTGCCTGCTCCCAGTCCCTGGCGCAGGCGGTTCTGGCGCCTGCGGTCACCGCCTACCTACAGCGCTATCCGGGTACTTCGGTGGACTTGCAGATTGGCAATGAAGCGGTGGACCTGGTGAGTGAACGCATCGATCTGGCCATCCGCATCACCAATCAGCTGGACCCCAACCTGATCGCCCGACCGCTGGGGCATTGCGATTCGCGGGTTTGCGCGTCGCCGGCGTACCTTGCCGCACACGGCGCGCCGTCCAGGCCGCAAGAATTGAGCGCTCATAATTGCCTGACCTATTCCTACTTCGGTAAAAGCCTGTGGGAATTCACCCATCAACACACGCAACTCAGCGTGCCGGTGGGCGGCAACCTCAGCGCCAACGATTCAGTGGTATTGCTGGAAGCCGCAGCGGCAGGCGCGGGTATTGCCTTGCAGCCGGTGCATTCGGTAGCGCCGTTGATTGCCAGCGGCAAGCTGATCGCGCTGATTCCCGACTATCAGCCACGCGCGTTGGGGATACACGCGATCTACACCTCACGGCATCACCAGTCAGCGACCCTGCGCACCCTGCTGGATTTTCTGGCTGAGTGGTTTGCGAGGGTGTGATGCTGCGCCTGCTCAGGAGAGGACGCGGAGCGTCCTGAACGGCATGGCGACGCGGAGCGTCGCACGATAGTTGGTTTTATCGCCGCGCTACGCATCAGGTCTTGAACTTGCGCACCAGGCCGTCGAGTTCGCTGGACAGGGTTTCCAGGCTTCTGGAGTCGGCGCGGGCCGAGTCCGAGAGGTCGGCGATCAGCTGTGCATCGCCATGAATCTGGCTGATGTGGCGGTTGATGTCCTCGGCCACCTGATGCTGTTCTTCAGCAGCCGTTGCGATCTGGGTGTTCATGTCGCGAATCACATCCACCGACTCACGAATCTGCCCGAAACTGCTGCGTGCCTGCCCGATCCTGGTTACTGATTGTTGCGACACTTCAAGGCTGGAGTGCATCTGTTGCGCCACAGAAGCGGTACGTCTGGCCAGGTTGCCCAGCAGGCTGTCGATCTCGGCAGTCGAGTCGGCGGTGCGTTTGGCCAGCGCGCGAACTTCGTCGGCCACCACGGCAAAGCCGCGACCCTGTTCACCCGCGCGCGCCGCTTCAATGGCTGCGTTGAGGGCCAGCAGATTGGTCTGTTCGGCGATGGAGCGGATGGTATTCAAAATCGACTGAATGCCCGTGCTGTCTTTTTCCAGCTGGGTCATGTCCTTGGCTGAACGGGCCAGTTCTTCGCTCAACTGATCAACGCTGCGCACCGCATCATCAATCTGCCGCTGGCCTTCGCGGGCCTGTTGCTGACCGCTGTCGGCGGAATCGGCGGCCTGGCTGCAGGAGCGGGCGACTTCGTTGGAGGTGGCGACCATCTCATGGAAGGCGGTCGATACCATGTCCACTGCCTCGCGCTGACGCCCGGCGGCTTCGGCCATGTCGTTGGAGACGCGGGTTGAGCTGTGCGAGGCCTCGAGAATTTTCCCGGCGGCCTGACCAATATGCTGGATCAGGCTGCGAATCGCAGTGAGGAACTTGTTGAACCAGCCCGCCAGTTGCGCGGTTTCGTCGGTGCCGCGCACAGCGAGGTTCTGGGTCAGGTCGCCTTCGCCTCCGGCAATGCCTTCAAGGCCAGTGGAAACACTGTGGATCGGACGCACGATGACACTGGCAAAACTTGCCCCGACAATCGCGAAAACCAGCGCCAGCACGGCAGCGATGATGCCGATCAGCCAGGTCAGGCGGGTGGCCGAGGCCATCACTTCGTCCTGCTTGATCAGGCCGATGAAGTTCCAGCCCAGTTGCTCGGACGGGTAGACGTTGGCCATGTAACGCTCGCCATTGAGCGTCAACTCGACCAGACCACTGCCGGTTTTTGCCAGTTCGGCGAAACCGTCGCCCAGTTCACCCAGCTTCTTGAAGTTATGCTCTGGCTGTTTGGGGTCTACCAGCACTGTGCCGTTCTTTTCCATCAGCATCAGGTAGCCACTTTCACCCAGCTTGATCTGCTTGACGATGTTGGTCAGTTGCTTGAGTGACACGTCGATATTGACCACGCCACCGGGGTTACCGAGCTTGTTGGGGATAGCCCGGATAGTGCTGACCAGCACTGCATCGTCATTGGCCCAGTAATAGGCGTCACTGCGCACGGTCTTGCCTGCATTGGCCATTGCGGTCTTGTACCACGGCCGCACACGCGGGTCGTAGTTGCTCATTTTCGGGTCTTCCGGCGTCATGATGTAGCTGCCATTGATCAGACCGTAAGAGACATAAGAGTAGGCCGGATGGGCCTTGGCAATGCTCGCGAACAGCTCGGTAGCCTGTTTGTCGTTTTCTGACTGCGCGGTAGCGGCGGTGCCCATGTAGTTACGAAAATCATCGCCCGCACCGGCGATCAGCGGGTGCGCTGCAATGTAGTTGACGTTCTGCGTGATGCCGTCGAAGAACAGCTGCATGGCGTTATCGACCTGACGAATTTCCCGTCCGCTGCTGTCGACAAAATCGCTGGTCGCCTTGTCGCGCAGGTTCACAATCACGATTGCAGCCACGACCACGATGGGCAAACACGCAATCACTGCGAACGCCCACGTCAATTTCTGTTTGATATTCATTTGAGCTCCGGAGTGTCCATTACTGCCGCAAGTGTCGGGCGCTGCATGGCTGCAGTCTGTCGCGCCGGGGCTTCACCCAGAGCTTTGTCTTATGGTCTACCGAGAATGCAACGGCTTGTTACCAGGTTTCTTTAAGCAGGATGGCGGTAACGGGCATGTTTGTCGTTTCTGGGTCAGGGACGTGCCGCACGCCCTGACAGGGTAAGTCGATCCTTACAGACAGCGGCCGCCGAACTCGGCCATAGCATCCAGCATCGCATCCTTGAAATACGCCAGCGAGGCGCGATCAAAGAGGATCTGCAGGCAGGGCTCGGTCTGTGCACCGACGTTGATGACGATCACGTTGATCCGCGCTGCCGAGGTCTGCGCCACTGAGCCTGGGCCGAAAGCCTGCGGGCGCAGGTCCACGCCGCACACTTTGGCCATCACCTGCGCAACGC
The DNA here is from genome assembly GCF_000444135.1 of Pseudomonas avellanae BPIC 631. Taxonomy (GTDB): domain Bacteria; phylum Pseudomonadota; class Gammaproteobacteria; order Pseudomonadales; family Pseudomonadaceae; genus Aquipseudomonas; species Aquipseudomonas avellanae. The sequence continues at coordinate 14,476 of NZ_ATDK01000341.1, read as the reverse complement.
ATGCGCCACTCAGTTGTAGCCAGGCGTGGCTGTCTTCACGGGGCAGCAGGTAATGGGCGCTGTGGTCCAGTTCCCAGCGGGCTTCTTCATCGGCGATACGCTGCCCTTGATCGAGCCGACTGCCCAATAGCAGGTACTCAGTCTGCGACAGACGAGCGACGTGGCTGCCGTCGGGCTGGGTGACGGCGCGATTGGGCGTCTCGGGCAGGCTGAAACCGCGTGCGGTCAGGTAGTCGGCCGTTTGCGTGCCACGAAACCCCACACGCGGCAGGTCGGTCAGGTCTTCCAGTGTGCACAGCGAGCGGGCATCAAGCTCGACAGGGCGGTCTGTGGTAAGGCTGGTCATGGTTCAGAGCTCCTGGCGCTGGTTTTCAGGGTCGAAGAAGGGCAGTTTCACGACGGTAGCCTGAACCACCACGCCGTCTTCGACGCGGATCGGAATCTGCTGGCCGGGCGTGCTCTGATCGAACGCGGCGTAGGCCATGCCGATAATCATGCCGAGGGTTTGCGAGTACTCGCAGGAGGTGACATTGCCGCTGATGTCTGCGCCCTTGAGCACCAGATGGCCCTCAAGCGGCAGCGGGCTGGCTTTGGGCAGGGTGAAACCGATCAGTTTGCGCTTTTGCGGCAGGGCTTCGAGGATGTCCACCGCGCGACGGCCGACGAAAAACGGCTTGGTTCGACTGACCGCCCAGCCCATGTCGATCTCGCCGGGGTGCGTCATGCCATCGGTGTCCTGACTGATGATCACATGGCCTTTTTCCAGGCGTAACAGACGCTGGGTCTCGACGCCGAACGGACGCATGTCGAACGCCTTGCCCGCTTCGCTCAGCGCATCCCACAGCTTGAGGGCGTGACGCGCCGGAACGTGGATATCGTAACCGAGTTCGCCGACGAAGCCGACCCGCAGCAACCGTGCCTTGATGCCCGCAACCGTACCTTGGCGCACGCCCAGATAGGGAAAACCCTCGGCGGACAGGTCAAGATCGCTGCACACCTGCGCCAGCACCTTGCGCGAATCCGGGCCTGCCACGTTGACCGCCGCAATGGCCGCCGTGACGTTGGTGATGTCTACGTTCAGGCGCCACTGCGCGTTCCACTTGAGCATCTGCTGGTAGATGCGATCCACGCCGCTGGTGGTGGCGGTGACGTAGAAATGCTGTTCGGCAAACCGTGCACACACGCCGTCATCGATCACCACGCCTTGTTCGTTGGTCATCAATGCATAGCGCGAACGCCCGATCGGCTGCTTGAGGAAGGCGAAGGTGTACATGCGGTTGAGCAGCTCGGCGGCGTCCGGGCCGCGTATGTCCAGGCCACCGAGGGTCGATACGTCAATTATCCCTACCTTGTTGCGCACGTGCAGGGCTTCCTGCTGCATGCAGGCGTCACGTTGCGACGGCTTGCCGTAAAACGCCGGACGCTGCCAGATGCCGGCGGGCATCATTTTTGCGCCTGCCTGCACATGCCTTTGATGCATGGGCGTCTGCCGGTACGGGTCAAACGCGCGACCTGCCACGTGCGCCAGCTTCTCGGCCTCGAAGGGCGGACGCGCCGTGGTCACGCCGGTTTCGCTGATGCTGCGCTGGGTTGAAGCCGCCACCAGGCGCGCGGTCGGCAGCGCCGAGTGGCGGCCTTGCGACGGGCCCATGCCGACCGTGGAGTAGCGTTTGACCAACTGGATGTCGCGGTAGCCGATACGCGTGGCGTTGACGATGTCGCGCACTTGCAGGTCTTCATCGAAATCGACGAAATCCTTGCCCTTGGGGTGCGGGAAGATCGGCCAGCTGAAATTGACCTTTGCTTCACTGTGCAATGGAGCGTGGTCACCAGTCGTTTCCAGACTGAGTGCGGAAATAACGTCGTCAGCGGCATTTGCAGCATCTGCCAGCACGTTATCCAGCATGTGATAGCCATTGACCGAGCCTGCAATGCCCAGGTTCTGCGGCAGGCCGCTGAGAGTGAACTCGGCCTGTTGATCGTCATAGGCAAGCTTGCCGCCCGCCTGACATAGCAACTGATAGACCGGCATGTAGCCACCCGACATGCACAGCAGGTCGCATTCGACACTCAAACCATGATTGGCCACCTGGCCTTGACCGGTGATCTTGCGCAGTTCGGCACCGCTGACATGGCGCATGCCTTTTTCGTGCAGCGCTTCGTAGACTGTGGTGCTCATGTGGCAGGCGACGCCGCGCTTCTCCAGGGCGAGCTGCAATTCTCGATCCGAGGGGTTGGTGCGCATGTCGGCAACGGCGACCACTTCCACGCCCTGATCGTGCAAATCCAGTGCAGCGAGGTAGCCGTCATCATTGCCGGTCAGCACCACAGCGCGCTTGCCCGGCTTGACTGCGTAGAGCTTCATCAGGCGCTGCACGGCACTGGTCAGCATCACGCCGGGCAAATCGTTGTTACGAAAAATCACCGGCTGATCGAGGGAGCCGCTGCACACCAGGCATTGCGTGGCGCGCACTTTATACATGCGCTTGCCTTGAATCACCGGCAGGTAATTGTCGGTGAACCAGGCGTTGCACGTGGCCTGTTTGAGCACTTGAATATTGTCGTGTGCTTCTACCGCAGCGACCAGTTCGCGGCGCAGCTGTTCGGCACGCTGGCCGTCGATATCGAAGCGCGCGTAGGTCAGCGAGCCGCCGAGAATGGGCTGCTGCTCGATCAGCAACACCTTGGCTCCGGCGTTGGCGGCAGTCAGTGCTGCCTGCAACCCGGCAGGCCCTGCGCCGATCACCGCCAGGTCAGTGAACAGATAGGCCTTGTCGTAATACTCAGGCTGGAAATTCAGGTCCAGCACGCCCAGACCGGCCTTTTTGCGAATGATCGGCTCCCAGATTTTCCACATGCCTTTGGGCTTGTAGAAGGACCGGTAGTAGAAGCCCATCGGCATGAATTTGGAAAACTTGCCCAGGTACGCATCCTTGTCGTTGTCCAGCGAGCCGTTGAAGTTCTGTCCGGTGGCCTGCAGGCCTTCGTGCAGCGCGAAGGTATCGGCCAGCACGTTGGGCTCGTGAGGCAACTGGATCAGGCTGTTGGCGTCCTGTCCGGCCATGGTCAGCGGGCCACGCGGGCGGTGGTATTTGAACGAGCGCGAAAGCAGAAAACGACCGTTGGCCAACAGGGCGCTGGCAATGCTGTCGCCTTGCAGGCCCTGGTAGGTTCTACCGTCGAAACTGAACGTGAGCGGCTGGTTGCGATCGATCAGCAGGCCCATGGGCGCGGGCAGGCGGGCGGGGGTGTTCATCCTGCTATCTCCTTGGAAGGGGCGGGGGCGAAGTCGATGCGAGTGGTGAAGATCTCCCTTGGGTCGAAGGTGCGAATGATCTCGTCGCTGCCGGTATGGCGCTCGGCCAGAAACCAGTAGCTGGACGGATTGTGCATCCACCATTCACGCACCACGCCCAGAGTGTCTTCACTGTTGAACACGTAATCGGCCCATTCGGCATCGCTGCAGGTCTGCGGGTCCGGCATGGGTTTGAATTCGCCGCCGTAGGTGAACTCGCTGATGTTGCGCGGCCCGTTGAGCGGGCAGGTCATGATTTTCATGTGTCGCTCTCCGTCAGTGGCTGGCCGCTGTTGCGCCCATTTCGTTGACTTGCTGAAAGGTCGAGAAACGTTCCAGACCGAACGGCTTGATCAGCTCCGGCACTTTGCCGCCGCTGGCCACCAGTTCGGCCATGGTCTTGCCGCAGATCGGCGTGGCCTTGAACCCCCAGGTGCCCCAGCCTGCGTCCAGGTAGTAATTCTTGACCGGCGACAGGCCCATGATCGGGCTGTAATCGGGAGTCATGTCGGTGATCCCGGCCCATTGGCGCATCAATTTGGCGTTGGCCAGAAACGGAAACATCTCGATGGCATGCGCCAGCAGGCTTTCCTTGAGGTCCAGCGTCGAGCGGCTGTTGAACAGCGGATACGGGTCCGAGCCGCCACCGAACACCACCTCGCCACGGCTGGTCTGCTGCACGTAGCAGTGCAGGGCGGACGAGCTCACCAACGGGTCGAGAAAGGGCTTGAAAGGCTGAGTGACCATCGCTTGCAGCGGGAAGGTCTGGATCGGCGAGCGAATACCGGCCTTTTTCATCATCTGCGAGCTCATGCCCGCGACCGCCTGCACCGCACAACCGCACTGGAGTGTGCCGCGATTGGTTTTCACCGCCGTAATGGTGCCATTCTCGATGACGAGTTCCTGCACTTCGGTCAGTTGATGAATCTCCACGCCACGCTTGGCGGCCTGCTTGGCGTAGCCCCAGGCGACCGCATCGTGCCGCGCGGTGCCACCGTCGATGTGCCACAAGCCTGCCAGTACCGGCAAATGGCCCGGGTCCAGATTGAGGCTCGGCACCAGCTCGCGGATCTGCTGGCGGTCGATCATCTCGGTACGGCCGCCGAAATGCTTGTTGACCTCGGCGCGCTGGCGGAACGAACGCACCGTGGCGTCGGTGTGCGCCAGGGTCAGTTGGCCGCGCTCGGAGTACATGATGTTGAAGTCGAATTCGTTGGACAGACCCTGAAACATCTTCACTGACTCGGCATAGAACTTCACGCCCTCGCTGGTCAGGTAGTTGGAGCGAATCACGGCGGTATTGCGCGCGGTGTTGCCGCCGCCAAGGTAGCCTTTTTCCAGCACCGCGATATTGGTGATGCCGTGGTATTTCGACAGGTAGTACGCCGTGGCCAACCCATGACCGCCGCCGCCGATGATCACCACGTCGTAGGAAGACTTGAGTTCCTTGGGTGCCGGCAGATCCACCTCGACCGGGTATTCTGGGCTGAGCCCGTATTTCAGTAGATTGAAAGGCATACGGCCTCCGATTGGCTGCGTTGCGCGTGGGCTTGCTGTCTGGCAGCGGTCACTGTGTTTTTCATCAGAAAAGCGATGGTCATCGGGCCGACGCCGCCGGGCACTGGGGTAATGGCAGAGGCGACTCCGAGGGCGCTGTCGAAATCGACGTCGCCTACCAGGCGGCTGCGGCCCTGATCGTCGATACGGTTGATGCCGACATCGATCACTACCGCGCCGGGTTTCAACCAGCCAGCATCGATCATGCGCGGCCGGCCAACCGCCGCAACGACGATGTCCGCCAGTTGGCACAGGGCCTTGGCGTCAGTGCTGCGCGAATGCACCACGGTCACCGAACAGTGGGCTTGCAGCAGCAGGGCGGCCATCGGTTTACCAACGATATTGGAACGGCCGACGACCACTGCATGCTTGCCGGTCAGGTCACCGCAGGTCTCTTTGAGCAAGTGCATGCAGCCGCTGGGCGTGCAGGGCGTCAGTACGTTGCGCCCTTGACTGAGGCCGCCGACGTTTTCACTGTGAAACCCGTCGACATCCTTGGCTGCCGCAATGGCCTGCAACGCTCGGGCTTCATCTATATGGGCCGGCAGCGGCAGTTGCAGCAGAATGCCGTTCACCGAGCGGGCATTATTGAGTTCGGCGATCAACGCCAACAGACGCGCTTCACTGCAGTCGGCCGGCAGACAGTGCTCCAGCGAGCGAATGCCGGCTTCTTCGGCGCGCACTATCTTGTTGCGCACATACACCTCGCTGGCGGGGTCGTTACCAACAAGGATGACCGCCAGGGCCGGTTCGATGCCTTCGGCTTTCAAGGTGTGCACGTCGTCTCTGACCTGTTCCAGCACGCGAGCGGCTGCGGCCTTGCCGTCGATGATGCGCGCGCTCATCGAAAGATCACCGTTCGGTCCGTGTTGAGAAACACCCGATGCTCAAGGTGATATTTCACCGCTCTGGAAAGCGCGATGGTTTCGTTGTTGCGGCCTGCGGCGACCAGATCGTCCGGCAGGTAAACGTGATCGACACGCTGCACTTCCTGCTCGATGATCGGGCCTTCGTCCAGATCGCTGGTGACGTAATGCGCGGTCGCGCCAATCAGCTTCACGCCACGCTCGTAAGCCTGGTGATACGGCTTGGCCCCCTTGAAACCCGGCAGAAACGAGTGATGGATGTTGATCGCCCGGCCTGCCAGTTGCCTGCACAGGTCGTCGGAGAGAATCTGCATGTAACGCGCCAGCACCACCAGTTCGGTGCCGGTTTCATCGACTACTTTCATCAGCGCAGCTTCCTGCGCGGCCTTGGTGTCCTTGCTCACGGGCAGGTAAATAAAGCGAATGCCCTCACGCTCGGCCATCGGTCGCAGGTCCAGGTGGTTGGACACGATGGCGGTGATGGTCATGTCCATCTCGCCCTTGTGGTGGCGATACAGCAGGTCAGTCAGGCAGTGATCGAACTTGCTGACCATCAACAGCACACGCATTGGCCGACGCGTGTCATGCAGCTCCCACTGCATGGCGAAGTCCTTGGCCACCGCATCGAAGCCGGCCTTCAACTGCTGGATATCGCCGTCGTGACCATCGTTGAAGCGAAACACCGCACGCATGAAAAAGGTGCCGCTGAACTCGTCGTCGAACTGGGCCATTTCACCGATGTAGCAGCTGTTGCCAGCCAGGTAGGAAGTCACCGCCGCGACAATGCCGGAAGTCGCCGGGCAGCTGATCTTCAGGATGAAATGGTTCTTCTCGTGTTGCATGGCGTGTCCTCTGGAGGGTGGCGGCAGCTCATTACAAAGGCGAAAAAGGTCAGCTACGGAGGTTCGTCTCCATCGAATAAAATTCTCTACAGGAATTTAATATTCTTGAAGGCTGTTTTATAGGCGAAAGGAAATGCAGCGTCCAGAGGTTTCTGGAAACTTTGTTTATCGAAGGGAATATGGGTCTGCTTAATCGTCGGGCTGAGCGTGATCAGGCTGTCTCGTCAAGCCACGGCACGAGTACGCATTGTGCTTAGCGGGGCGATCTGCCTCAGACTCAGCAAATCTTTGGAGCCCGTGGCATGACCAGTACCAGACACGACTTCCACCGATGCAGGTATTACCGACGGAATGCGTGTCCTCATGTATCAGGTTGATGCCGCAGTCACGGCATTGGCAAAGCATCTTCGCCCAGAAGGCGTGATGGTTTTCACGAACACGACACCACGCTCGCACCGGCCAGCATCGATGCCTTTACCCTGCACAGAAAAGCGTAGGGTTGGCTGCAGCTGATCGCGAACGAAGGTGCGGATCTGCACATTGCTTTTAACCTGCACAGCATTCTTGCCAAGGCCGGAATGGCAGTCGAATGCTTACGTGCGGAATGTATCTTACAAACGCCTGACAACCCCTAAGGCCTGGGCTACATCGTGCTTGCCTGCCTGCCACGCATCATCACCCTGGGCGTGGCGACAGCGGATGAGGTCGATATTGATACTCTGCAACAACGCCCGGACGAGGAGCGCACCCAGTCCACGGCATCTATATCGGCGACGTCATGCGTGACGCTTGTGCTCGCAAGCCGGGGATTTGAGGTTGCCGGTCGGGTCTGGACTAGCTTAGACGATGGCGCTCAGCCCTTTGTAGCGCATCACGCTGGCCAAGCCTTGGGTGTCAGTTTCGGAGCTGACTACTTCCGGTTCACTCTGGTAATCACCAAACAGCCTGACAGCCGTGGTGGGTTGCCGTTAGAGAATGCGGTGTGCACAGATTTTCGTGGCGCAATGTGGCGACCACTTTGGCATTGGGAGCCCTTCGTTGGGGGAAATATACACAGATGTATCTAAAATATCGATGCGCTCACATTTTTGAGCGGAGGCTAGCTTTCTATAGCGATCTCTTTGCTTTAAATTGCATTAAGGGTATCCGTGACGTGCGAACGGTATTCGACCATGGAATGTGAGTCCTCAGTTTGGTAATGGATGTGTTGCGCATATGATGATATTAAAAGATGTTCCGCGCTGGGATGAGATAGAAAGAAATCTCGCTGATAAATTTGATGATCTGAATCAGGCTTTTAACCGGTCCTGGGCTCAGGCTGAGCCGGAATGGCATGGCTTTACAAGGCGTATCAGCTCTGGTTTTGATAGGACTTATGGTTATTTGGATGGGGGCGTATTGATTCTGTCAAAGAGGCGCTTAATAATTCATATCCAATAGTTTTAGGACGTCTGAGACGGCGTTGGGCCGATCTTGATATTGAACAAATTGTCGATGTGTTGGTACAAATTTCGAGAGAGGTGGCTTTAATACTGGGTGGTAGCGTGGCTATCGGCTCAATAGTAGGTGGTGTGGCGGGAGGTTTTTTTTTAGGGGTTGGCGCTGTACCTGGCTTGGTAGTGGGAGGGGGGATAGTGCAGAGCAAGAAAAATTCGCAGGGGTGGATCCTACCGGCGGCTCTATGGCTCGCAGGGAATATGCTATTGAGTCAGCTTCTAGGCTTTTAGCCCGGGGGCAAGAGCAGGTTGTGACGTTATTGTTAACCGCAATAGTGACCTACTTGACACGAGGGCAGATTAAGTCTGGTCTTATGGTAAGTGTAGATAATCTCGCAGCGCGTAGTGCAAAACTTCAAAGCGATATTTCGAATCGTAGGCTGGCAGATTGGTTGGCAAAAAACGAAAAAAAGCTTTTGGCTCATCCGGAATTTCAACCTGTAGATCCACCTAAATTTAACTTTAAGCAGACCGATGAGGGGGGCTGAAACGCCAAGGTCGCAGCCTAAAGCTAAGCGTCTCGAAAGACTTGAAGAGTTAGAAATAAAAGATTTCAATCCATACGACAATCCACGCCTCAAAGAAATGTCTCTGGTTGAGAGGCAGAAGTATTTAAAAACTTATAGCGCTCAGTTGAGAGCGCAACAAGATGCAATAAATAACATGACAGCTGAAGAGTTTAAGTCAGCAAGAGACTCCTACAAGAGCCTTGGTAGGAACCCTGCTGCTGACGCTATGCAGCGTAGAATGGGCAAGCAGATGGAGAGAGAGGTTGCGGAGAAAATCCAAAAATCTCTTGTGAAAAAAGGTGTTGATGTCAGGGAGGCTATAATCCAGGCTAAAGCGCGGGCGAAGGAAATAAAATCAACTGTCGCAGCACTTCACGAGCCAGATATGGTAGCCGGGGGCTGGTTAAGTCCAGATCCCGTTAGGATGGGGAGTTCAAGTGTAAACTCTTCTATTGGGGGAAGTTGGTCTAGTCGGCTGAAAGCCTTGGATGACGCTGTTGAGAGTGCTATGCTTGACGGTAATGGTGGCGCGAAATTAAATGTAAGGCTTAATGTGTTAAGGGGAGCAACTACGCCGTGAGAGACGAAAGTTTTGATATATTCGTTGAAGCAATGGGCGAACCCGTAAAGGTTTGTCCTGCATCAGAGTCGGTCATCGACAAATACAAAGGTGTCTTGCCGGATGTGTTGCTTGATTACTGGCGCAGCGAAGGCTGGTGTGGTTATGCGGATGGTTTGTTCTGGACAGTAAATCCGGATGAATATAAGCACCTACTCGATATGTGGCTTTCCGGTACAAAATTTTCCGGTATTGATAATTATCATGTCATTGCACGAAGTGCGTTCGGTGATCTGTATGCCTGGGGTGAAAAGTACGGCAGAAAAATCATCGTGTCTTGCCCGGGCGACTATATAGTTTCATTGGCGGATGAAGCCGAGATTCGATGCGATGACCCTGATCTGGCTATCCAGTCATTCTTTGCCATGTCTGATCGGGAAGATTTTGATATGGAGGATCATGACGGCATCCCGTTGTTTGAGCGCGCGGTACAAAAGCTCGGGCGTTTGAATGAGGATGAGATGTACGGGTTTCAACCGGCTCTGGTTCTAGGGGGCTCTATAACGCTACAGAATCTGGTGAAGCTGGACCTTGAAGTTCATCTGACTATTCTTCATCAGTTGAGTCGCTAGTCAGTACTGTGCTGTCTTGGCGCTGTTTGAGTGCAGTGGGCTATCTTCGCACTGCATCTCAACACTCATCATATTGAGATGCAGCGTTTAACGACGTCAGTCGTGATGCGCCTCACCGATAAACGTCAGTGACGTAAACAGGCCGCGCTCGGCGATATCGACGTTGTCTTTGACCGGTTGCGTGACTTCGGCAGCGATGATGTTCAGCCCTTCGTTGCGCACGATGACGCTGGCCAGGCCCTGAGCGTCGGTTTCGGCGCTGACGACGTCCGGCGCGCTGCGGTAGTCGCCGATCAGCTTGATGCCGGCGGCGGGTTTGCCGTCGATCAGCACGCGCACCGGTAAGGGTTTGCCCACGCCGACTTTCAATGGATCAGCCTGGGGCACGATGACAAAGTTCAGTTTCTCGAACGATGGCAGGTGCGCGCCTTCCTCGTAGATCGCCACGCTGTACTTGAATGTGTGAATCGAGTCGGTGCCGTTTGGCACTTTGCTGCGGCCTTCATTGATCCACTTTTTCTCGGTGTTGCGTGTCCACATGCCGTTGTCCAGTGCCACGGACATTACGGCAGGCGGCTTGAGTGGCACCAGACGCGCGTGATCGTCGAGGCGCTGCACCGTCACTGGAATCATCTTGCCCTGAAGGTCATACGCCCACGCGCCGCTGACTTTCTGTGCCTTGAAGGCGTTGTCTTCCGCGCCATGACCGTAGACCACTTCGATGTTGCCGCGACGCTGTTCTGTCCAAAGACCGTGGGCGCTGACCTGCGTGGCAAAGAGTGCGCCGAGCAGACTCAGGGCCAGAAAAGGTTTTGTTGAAAGCATGGTGCATCCTTATTGTTGTGAATCGTTGGTTATCGGCGTCAAAGGCTCAGTGTCAGGCTGACCGTGAAGTTGCGTGGTTCGCCGGGTGCGACCCAGTAGTTGCTGTAGGAGCGCTCGTAGTATTTTTCGTCGAAGATATTGTTCAGGTTCAGGCCAACGGTGACGTTGTCGCTGGCCTTGTAGTGTGCCAGCAGGTCCACGGTCTGGTAAGCCGGCAGTTCGAAGTCTGTGCCGGACTGGCCGGAGCGGTCGCCGACGTAGGTGTACGCAGCGCCTACGTCCGAGCCACGCAGTACGCCTTCCTGAAACTCATAGACGCTCAGCAGGCTGCCGCTGTGTTTGGCAACGCCGAGGATGCGGCTGCCTGACGGGATGGTGCGGTCGCCCTTGGTCACTTCGGCATCGATGTAGGCGAACGCCCCGATGATCCGCACCGCGTCGGTGACTTGCCCGGTCAATTGCAGGTCGAAACCCTGGCTGCGGGCCTTGCCCACGGCGCGGTTGGTGTCGGTGCCCGGGTCCAGGGCCAGCACGTTTTCCTTTTCGATATGGAACGCGGCGAGGGTGGTGCTCAGGCGGTCGTCGAACAGTTCGCTCTTGATCCCGACTTCGTAACCGACGCCTTCTTCCGGGTCGAATGTCTTGCCGGCTGCGTCCAGGCCGTTGTTGGGTTTGAACGAGGTGGACGCGTTGGCGAACAGGCCCACCTGCGGCGTGAGCTGGTAAAGCAGTCCGGCGCGCTGGGTGAACGCATCGTGACGCTGGCCGGAGGTGGCGTTGGTGGTGAAATCGTCCACCTGTTGATCGAAGTGCTCGATACGCGCGCCGACCATGCCGCGCAGTTTGTCGGTAAAGACAATCTGGTCCTGCAGGTTCAGCGCACGGCTTTCGATGTGCTCGTAGAAGTCAGTGCCGGAGCGTGCGCCATTGGGTTTCGGCTGGCCGTACACCGGGTTGTAGATGTCGATGGCGTAAGGGCTGCCGGCGATGGTCGTGACCCGTTCGTTCTTGCGGTAGTTTTCGTATTCGGTGCCGATCAGCACTTCATGCTCGACGCCCAGGCCCTCGAAACGTCCGCGCAATTCCAGCTGGGTGATGCTGTCATGCCAGTTGTTGTCGCGTTCCCGGTAACGACGATTGACGGTGCGCCCATCCGCATTCAGCGGGCGCGACTCGCTGGCAAAGCCTGACATCTCGCCTTGCTTGTAATGGCTGGCCAGGCGCAGCGACCACACGTCATTGAACTGATGGTCGAGTGCGAACTGGACCATGTTGTTGTCATTATCGATGTCGTCGTCCGGTTCGCCCAGAAAGGTCGAGCGCGACACGCCGCTCCATTTGTTGTTGGGCGCGACCACGCCACGGTCGAAGGTGGAGGTGTGCCGGACGAATTCGGTTTCCACCAGCAGGCTGGTATCGGGGTTCAGTTGCCAACTGAAGGACGGCGCGACGAAAACCCGTTTGCTCTCTACGTGATCGCGAAAACTGTTGTTGTCTTCGACGGCCAGATTGACCCGCGAGAGCAGGTTGCCCTGGTCATCCAGCGGCGTGTTGACGTCCAGCGCGGTGCGGTAGCGGTCCCAACTGCCCGCACTGGTTTGCAGAGTAGTGAACGCTTCGCGCTGGGGTTTTTTGGTCACGATATTGACCGTGCCGCCTGGGTCGCCACGCCCATAGAGGCTGGCGGCCGGGCCTTTGAGCACTTCGATACGCTCGATGTTTGCGGCGTCCGGTGTGGTCGGGTAGCCGCGGTTGGCACTGAAACCGTCCTTGTAAAACTCGGAAGTGGTGAAGCCGCGGATGCTGTACTCGTAAAGGGTCAGGCCGCCGAAATTGTTCTGCTTGGACACGCCACCGGCAAAGTCCAGCGCACGCTCGACACTGTTGCTGCCCAGATCCTTGAGCACCGAAGCAGGCACCACGCTGATCGACTGCGGGATGTCCCTGATAGCGCTATCGGTTTTGGTAGCGGTGGCCGAGCGGGTGGCCCGATAGCCCTGAACCGGGCTGGTGGCGGTCTCGTACTGATAGTCGGAGGTGACGTTGACGCTTCCCAGTTCGATAGTCTGCGGCGGTTCTGCCGCATAGCCATTGCTACCCCAAACCCCGATTGCCAAGCCTGCCAGAGACGCGATTTTACGAGACGACATGTGAGACTTCCTGATAGTTATAGATACGATATAACATCTCCGTTGAGAATTATTTCTGTTTGTTGCTCGGCGGGATGTGACAGTTTGTATCGATCACCAGGCTGTCTGACGCGTGAGGGCACAGTTCGGGGTTCTGAAGAAATTCGATCAACGAAACCGAGTCCATCCCCATGGGCGGGAATGGATTCGCGGACAGTTTATCCAGCGCAAATCAGGCCAGTAACTCAGTACCCAATTGAAACGCCACCCACAACGCCAGCCCGGTCGCAAAGGTCAGGGCGATGTTCTCGAACCAGTTGTTGCGGTATTCCTTGCTCAGCAGCGACTTCTGATTGGACATGATCAGCAGTCCGAGCGAGATGATCGGCAAGCCGATGATGTTCAGCGCGTTGACGCCGAGGGTCAGGGTCACGAAGTCGGGCATGCCGGGCAGTGACCAGATCAGCGGAGTGACCAGGATGAACAGCATGAACCACTTGTGCATCGGGTCGTTGTGGAAGACCTTGCCGTAACGTTCGCGGCGCTTGGGGCGGATGTGCTGGAAGGCGTCGGTGATCAGCATCGGGAAGGCGGTGGTCTTGCCGGAAATACTGGCAAACAGCGTGGCAAATACCCCGATGAAAAAGATGTACCAGCCCAATGGACCGAAGAATATCTCCAGCGCCTTGCCCAGATCGGCCAGGGTGTTCACCTGAATGCCGTTGGGCCGCAGGATTTCAACGCCAACCACCCAGATGGCCAGATTGATGATAATGCCGATGATCACGGCGAACAGCAGGTCGTTGCGCTGTATGCGTTTGTGTTGCGGCCCCGTCCAGCCTTTTTCGCGCATGACGTAGGGGTGGACGAAGTTGGCAATGGAGCCGGCCACCGCACCGATCACCGACACGGCCACCAACAGTGCGCCATGCACACCTTCATCGGGCGGAATGCTGAAACCAATCGTGCCCTTGATGATGCCGGTGACATCAGGACCGGACATGATCGCCAGGGTCAGAAACGCCAGCGTCATGATTGCCAGCAGCACTTTCATGACGCCTTCGATCATCGTGTAGATATTGCGACCGACCAGCAGCCACACGGCGAGCACCACCGTGACCGAGCAAAGCAGCGGCTGATTGATGTGCAGCAGCATCGCCAGTGCTTCGCCGGCGCCTTTGATCATGTACGCGTTGATCAGATGCCCCATCAACAGCGCGTAGCCGAGCAAGAACCAGGCGAAGAACGGATGCAACTGCGCGTAGCCCTGCAGAATGGTCATGCCCTGGTTATTACAGAGCTGGAAACGGGCAATGATATTGACGATCAGAAACCTGAGCAGCAGCGATATCGCCAGCACCCACATCATGGCGTAGCCGTAACTGGCACCTGCCACCGACGAAGTAATAAGGTCGCCTGCGCCCAGCCAGGACAGCACGGCAATAATGCCGGGGCCCAGCAGCTTGGCGAGCTTTTTGAGACGCGGTTCGGCTGCTTGTGCAGCCTTTTCTTCAAGCGTAGGGGTGCCAGACATGCGTTTTATCTCCATTGTTATTGTATTGAGACGTCGGTCGCCAGCAGACAAGATAAGACGTCGTACAACAGCCGTGGAGGTTCAAATGTAACTGTGTGTAAAAGCGTTTTACGGATCGGATGACGTGTTGGCGTCCGTTGTCATTCCACGATGATTACCTGGCTCACTCTCGTCCCAATGCTCCGCATTGGTTGACGGTCTGCGTCAAATGCGTGCCACACCACAACGTAAT
>NZ_ATDK01000340.1 GCF_000444135.1 Pseudomonas avellanae BPIC 631 | reverse complement strand
TATTTCGAAAACAGTACACTAGCAGAGGCCTGCGCATCCGCTGTCTTGATCACTAATAACATTCCGAATTAAAAATCAAGATAGACATGCCTAACAGTTCTATACCGAAGGGCACCTCGGCTCTATGGTTAGATCTGTAACAGGGAGCGTGCAAAATCCATTCAGCGCTCGGGTCAGCGGTCAGATGACCGGACCCGCCTGTTCACTGCTTCACCTAGCCAGCAGTCCAATCCCTGCGCTGGATTCGACGTGCTTCTGTCGCTCAGGAATAACAACAAAAGGCGGTCAGCCATGTTCAAGTTCAAACACTCGAAAGTACGTCAGGCGGTATGGATCCTTTTCACCACCACATTGTTATTGATCGTGCCGAATCTGAACAGGTTATTCGGCTGACTCGATGCACTTTCGAACAGTGTGTAACTGTGCCACTTTTTCCACTCGCATTGAAGGAGACGGGCGTATGCGCCAATGGATTGCTGTATTTGCACTGGTCGGCAGCGTCGCTGCACAGGCGGGTGTGGTGGATCAGGCTGCGGCCGTGTCGGCATTGAAAGAAGGCAAGCTGGCGATGGATGTTCGCAGCCAGACCGATTACGAGGCTGGCACGGTCTTGAATGCCGTGCGGGTCGATGAAAGGCGTCTGGTCAATCAGATGAAGCAGGTGCTCAACGACCGAAACGCGGTGTTTGTCATCTTCAGCAGCACTGACAGCAAAGCTGACAAGGCTCAGGAAAAGCTCAGGGCTGCGGGTTACTTCAGCGTCATTAATGGCGGCAATTACGAAGAGTTGCACAACGCGCTCTACGACATCACCGACGACCCTGCAGAATAAGCAACAGCCGGGCTTTCCCGCCCGGCCATGACCACTTGCTGACTCACTGATGCTGCGTCTGAACCTGCACTCGGCTTTTCACCTTGGGCGTACCGGTCATGGGCGAGACCACCACCTTGGCGTGCATCTGTTCCGATCCGCCGCCACGGCGCATGCCGCGTACCGGACAGGCATCCAGATAATCCAGCCCTACCGCGAGTTTCAAATGGCGCTCGGGAATGGCCAACTGGTTAGTCACATCGAAGCTGTACCACGCATCGTCAATCCACGCTTCGGCCCAGGCATGACTGGACAGGTGTTCGCTGTCTTCGCTGCACAGGTAGCCGGACACATAGCGTGCAGGCACCCCGAGGCTGCGCGCGCAGGCCAGAAAAGCGTGGGTATGGTCCTGACAGACCCCAGAGCGCCCGGCAAACGCCTGAGCGGCGCTGGTGTCGACCTCGGTTGCGCCCTGCGTGTAGGTCATGTGCTGATTGAGCGCCTGCATCAAATCGATCAAGGCAGTACGGTCAGTACGCTTGCGACATTCCTTGGCGGCGAAACTGCGAATCGCTTCGTCAGGTTCGGTCAACCGGGTGACGCGCAAGAACGGCAGCGCTGACTGGCTTTCGTGCTCGGCCTCGCGGGTCTCGTCGATTTCCACCTGCCCACGCGCGCCGATGATGATCGCCTCGTGCGGTTCTTCAAGGCTCAGGACGTGCAGGATGTTGCCGAATGGATCGATCTGCGCACGCACCGGGCGTGGCAGCGTCAACTGCCAACTGAGCACTTGCTGACGCTCGCTGTCATGAGGCGTCAAGCGCAGGTACTGGATACTGGAACGCACCTGATCATCATAGTGATAGGTGGTTTCGTGGCTTATAGAGAGTCTCATGCAGCCTCCAGGTACGAAGTGTGGATCGCATCACCCAGTTGGGCCAGCATTGGAATGAATTCGTTCAACCACTCGTGCAGGCCTTCATCCAGGATCTCGTCGATACTGGTGTAGCGCAATCGTGCATCCATCTCGGCCGCCATGCGCTGCGCGGGTCGGCCGTTGACGCCGGGAAGACTGGCGAGAATGACGTCCATCTCTTCCAGACAGGCGCGCAACGAACGCGGAATATCGGCACGCAGCAACAGCAGTTCGGCCACCTGACGCGCGCCCGGCGCATCCCGATAAACTTCAGTGTATGCCTCGAATGACGACAGTGCGCGCAACAAGGCGCTCCACTGGTAGTAACCTGCTGCCGAGTTGTCTGCGGCAGCGTTGGCCTGCGGCCCGCGCAGTTCGAGCATTTCGTAGCGCGCGTCGAGCATGCGCATGGTGTTGTCGGCGCGCTCGATGAAGGTTCCAAGACGAATGAAACGGAACGCATCGTTGCGCATGATGGTGCCGTAGGTTGCGCCGCGAAACAGGTGCGAGCGCTCTTTGACCCACTCGCAGAAGCGACTCATGCCGTAGCGGGTCAGGCCCTGCTGGGCGATACCGCGAATTTCCAGCCAGGTGGAGTTGATGTTCTCCCACATGTCTGCAGTGATACGACCGCGTACCGCGTGCGCGCTGGCCCGTGCGGCCCCCAGGCAGCTGTAGATGCTGGCCGGGTTGGTCGCGTCCAGAGCGAAGAAATGCAGCATGCGCTCGGCATGCAGCTCACCATGACGCTCGATGTAGGTTTCCAGCGTTCCGGTAATCAGCAACGGCATGGCTATTTCATCCAGCCCGTCGCCACGCCCGTCCTGGGGCATCAACGACAGCGAATAGCTTACGTCCAGCATTCGGGCGAGGTTCTCCGCTCGCTCCAGGTAACGCGACATCCAGAAAAGATCCGAGGCAGTTCTACTTAACATTGGCAGGCATCCTTAATCCTCGACCACCCAGGTGTCTTTGGTTCCGCCACCCTGAGACGAATTCACCACCAGTGAGCCTTCACGCAAGGCCACTCGGGTAAGCCCGCCAGGAACAACGCGGGTTTCGCGTCCGGACAGAACAAAGGGGCGTAAATCAATATGTCGCGGGGCGATACCGTTCTCGACAAACGTCGGACAGGTCGACAGGCACAACGTGGGTTGGGCGATGTACGCATGTGGCTTGGCTTTCAGCCGTGCGCGGAACGCTTCGATTTCAGCGGCGGTCGCTGCCGGGCCGACCAGCATGCCGTAGCCGCCGGAGCCCTGGGTTTCCTTGACAACCAGGTCACCGAGGTTGGCCAGCACATGGGACAGCTCTTCGGGCTTGCGGCACTGCCAGGTCGGCACGTTCTTGAGAATCGGCTCTTCGTCCAGGTAGAAACGAATCATGTCAGTGACATACGGGTAAACCGATTTGTCATCCGCAACACCGGTGCCGATGGCATTGGCCAGCACCACATTGCCGGAGCGATAGGCCGCCAGCAGGCCAGGAACGCCCAGCATCGAATCAGGGTTGAACGCCAGCGGATCGAGAAACGCGTCGTCGAGGCGGCGGTAGATGACATCGACAGCCTTGGGACCATCGGTGGTGCGCATGAACACTCGGTCATCGCGGACAAACAGATCGGCACCTTCAACCAGCTCGACACCCATTTCGCGAGCCAGAAACGCGTGTTCGAAAAAGGCGCTGTTGAAACGCCCCGGCGTGAGGACCACAACGCTCGGGTTGTCCAGGTGGCTTGAACTCTTGAGCGTGTCGAGCAGCAGATTCGGGTAGTGATCGATCGGTGCAATGCGTTGTGCCGAGAACAGCTCGGGGAACAGACGCATCATCATCTTGCGGTCTTCGAGCATGTAGCTCACGCCACTCGGGGTGCGCAGGTTGTCTTCCAGCACGTAATACGTGCCATCACCGTCGCGAACCAGATCGACACCGGACACATGTGAATACAAATCACGGTGCAGGTTCAGGCCCTGCATCGCCAGTTGATATTGCTCGTTGGCAAGCACCTGTTCGGCAGGAATGATCCCGGCCTTGATGATGCGCTGGTCGTGATAGAGATCGGCCAGAAACATGTTCAGCGCCTTGACGCGCTGAATGCAGCCACGCTCGACAATCCGCCACTCGCTGGCAGGAATGCTGCGCGGAATGGTGTCGAAAGGAATAAGCCGCTCGGTCCCCTGTTCATCGCCATACAGCGTGAACGTAATGCCCGCGCGGTGAAACAGCAGATCGGCTTCGCGCCTGCGTTGAGCCAAAAGCTCGGGAGGCGTGTCACCCAGCCAGCGGGCAAACTCCCGATAGTGCGGGCGAACTACACCGCCAGCGTCGTACATCTCGTCATAAAAGGTGCGGATCATGCCGTACTCCTTGTCACCATGGACACCAAGACCATCGCAAAGCCCGTGCCACCGGCATAAACGCCTAAATATCAGTAAGTTAGGTAAATACTCAACGCCCTGCGCACCATTCCTGTGCACTAAACGCCCAAGTCGATTCTTTTACGCTTCATTCAGAAGCGTCATTCAACCGTGAAATCTATGATCAGCATAGTCAGAGTTGATTTCCGCCAACGATATTAGTTCGCCATACTCACCAGCAACCGAGCAAACAGGGCACCAAACGCCGCTTTTTGCCTCACGCATCATTTTGCAGAACCGGCGATATTCGCCTGCCGGATTTAAACAGACTTCCCTTTGAGCCACTCGTTTGAGTGGCTTTTTTTTGACCACTGTTCACGACACTGCTCGTATTACTGCCCGAAGACGGGGCCTGGCACATCGAACACCACGAGCAGAAACAAAACCGGCCGATCCGGAAAGTCATCCCGAATCAGCCGGCAATGTGTTGCTTCCCGATCAGGAAACATCAAGCGTGCAGTCTTCTGATCTCCTGAGTGACGCCCCAGCCTTCCACTTCACCGTCCATGGGTGAAATTACCATCTGAAAGTCCTGTTCGAAATCACCGATACCGTCGTAAGTGGCATACATCACTTTGCTCAGTTGCAGGTGCCAGGCACCGTCATCACGTACGTTTATCTGGGTATTGAGGGATTCGCCGCGAAATTGCTCTGCAGCCTGCCGTGCCCGTTCCTCGTCCGGGAAAATGGCGTAGAACTCGATGGGATAGATTCGCGCGAAATCGAAACCGCCTTCTTTCATGCGGCGCAGTACGTTACTGCTGATGTCCTCTTGATAGGCTGTGCTCATGAAACGTCCTCCTATGCAACGATAGATAGAGTTTCAACTCTTCCAGAGCGACCACCGGATCGGAGGCCGCCGCACGACAGATAATCCGGCGTGGGGAATCAAGCATGTAGCTGACCAGACCGGGCCTGCGCGCAGGCCGGGAATCGAGAGGTCAGAGGCCGGTTGAACGACCTCATCTGCAGAGTAGCCCTATCGCGGACCGGATGCCAAGTGATTGCCACGAAAAGGTTTTTGATCGATGAACGATCAGCTCATTTCTGTGATGGAAATGATCTGCACGCTGTTATGGTCCTTGAGTGTCTTCACGGTAGGCTCGTCGGTACGCCCGTCCAGGTCGTTGAGGTCCAGCTCATCAGTGACCGGATACAGGTCCTTGCGCAGAAGACGTGCAACCTCTTCATCGCTGGGACGCTCTGCAAAACCGGCCTCAAGGCGCTGCTGCACACCATCCTTGTCCAGGTACAAAATGGCCCACTGTTTCATCAATGCCTCCAGAACGAAGCCAGGCACTCTGGCTTATGTGATAAGGACCTTTTGAGCCGCGCATTCGTTCCACCTGATTCGTGTCACACGGCCAGCACTGGCGCATGAAAAAGGCCCTCGCAGCGGATGCCGAGGGCCTTTGTCTGTTGCGTGACCCGACTCGCCGGTTGCCCGGACGAGTCGGTCTTCGTCAGTTGCGGTTCTTGCTGGCCTCGACACCGGCCGTGTTGTCCAGAAGGCTCTTGGTCGCCGTCTGCAGGAAGCTTTCGAGCTTGCGCTTGAGCTCCTGTGTGTCGGGCGCATCGGGCACTTCTTCGGCAGACGGTTTGGCACCCAGCGTGTAGGTCAGCAGCTTGGCGGGCATTTCCGTCGGTTCTATGAGAATGCGGTTGCCACTGATAATGGCGACCACCTGCTCACTGCCCGACGGCTTGATCACGCCAAAGCCCTTGTCGCCTTCCGGCAGGTTCAGCAGGTCGCGTCCCCAGCACTGGTTGCGGTTAAGACCACCCAGACGGCCCATGATGGTGGGCACGACATCGACCTGCGTACCGACGATGCTGCTGCGCTGGCCGAACTTCTCCTGCACACCAGGACCGATCAGCAGCAACGGCACGTTGAAGCGCCCCAGGTCCATTTCGGTCAGTTGCTTGTCGTTACCGAAGCCATGATCGCCCAGCACCACAAACAGGGTGTTTTTGAAGTAAGGCTCTTTTTTGGCCTTCTCGAAGAACTGGCCCAGCGCCCAGTCGGCGTAACGCATGGCGGTCAAATGCTCATCCAGCGAACCATGCCCGGTCACACGTTCGACCGGCAGAGGGTCCGGCAGTGCGTACGGTGTGTGGTTGGACAGGGTTTGCAGCAGCGCATAGAACGGCTTGCCGTCCTGCCGGGCTTTGAGTTCCTGTGCGCCACGGTCGAACATGTCCTGGTCGGAAACACCCCAGGTCGGGTCCGAGAACACCGGATTGACGAAGTCTTCGCGACCGACAAAGTTGGTCATGCCCTGGTTACTGAAGAAACCCGACTGGTTGTCCCAGGCAAAGTTGCCGTTATAGACGTAGACGTCATCGTAGTTACGACCGGTGCTCAGCAGCTGTGGCAGGCCCGACAGCTTGTGGCTACCCTCCGGCGTCTGCATCAGGTATTCGAAACCCGGCAGGTTCGGGAAGCATGCCATGGTGGCAAACATGCCCTGGTGGGTGTGGGTGCCGTTGGAGAAGAAGTGGTCGAACAGCAGACCTTCTTTGGATAGCTTGTCGAAATACGGCGTGATGTTGGCATCGTTGCCCAGCGCACCGACCGAGTGGCCAGCGAAGCTTTCCATCAGGATCACGACCACGTTGCGAATCGGCAGCGTGTTTTCCACTGGCGGCGTGAAGTCACGGCGCACGGCAGCAATGTCAGACTCGACCAGCTTGTCGTGAGGCGTCAGCAGCATGTCGCGTACAGTCTGCTGAGCATCCGCCTGCGGCAGGGTGGCTTTCCAGATGTTGTCGCGATCTTCGGACATACGGCTCTTGGCCGCAGTGATCAGGGTCAACGTGCCATTAAGGCCCAGCTGGTTGGCGAAATTGGAATCGGTGGTGTACGCATCACCCCAGCGCAGCGGCGGGCCCTGACGCAGGGTGCCACGGATGCAGACGACCATGACCAGCAAGACCAGAACGAAAACACCCAGGCGCATGTACCACGGCGCAAAGCTGCTGACATTGTGGGTGCCCGTCGTCGTAACGTGGCGTGGCCGTGTCAGACGGTCGATGCCCTTGAACACCAGGCTCAACAGCCAGGTCACGATGGCCCAGGCGAGCAGGTAACGCACCACCGGAAAGCCGTACCAGAGCATGCTCAGAACGGTCTTCGGGTCTTCCTTGACGTACTGGAACACCAGGCCGTTCAGGCGCTGGTGAAACTCACGGTAGAAGTCCATTTCCATCAGGCCGAAGAACAGCGTGATGCTGCCGACCAGCGTGAGCCAGAACCGGAAGAACCCGCGCGCCGCCATGGCCCGGGCGCTGAACAGCGACAGCACCAGTGGAATGAGCAGGTACACGGTCAGGCGCAGGTCGAAACGCGTGCCATTGAACAGCGCTTCGAGGAAGGTCGAGGCTGGCGTATCGCCAATCATCTCGCGGTTGTAGACCAGCAGACCGATACGCAACAAGGTGTACATCACCATCAGCGCGAAACCGCTGAGCAGGATGTAAGCCAGATGCGATTTGACAGTCGGGTTTTGCAGGCGGGCTTGCCGATGAAGCTGGGCGTCCGTTTTGGCCATGGTTGTCAGGATCCGGTGGATTCAGAAAATAGGTTCGAGAGTGCAGCACCGCCCTGTTCTCGGACCGGGCGGCGTGCAGCAGGGCGCAGATATTACTAGATTGCGGGTCGCCTTGGGGCCAGGTAGCCGGTGAAGGCGCAGACCGTTCAGTTTCGCGCGCAATTCTGGGACAGGAATTGTGAAATTTCTGTCGCCAGCCACGTGCCTCAGAGCGCGTGTGGCAACGTTTCAGGCCATTAGGCCTGAAACGTCTCGACTGTCTGTCAGTCGTTGCTGGCCTTGTTCACAGCGTGCAGCACGTACTGTGGCAGGGCGAACGCGCCAATATGAACTTTCGGGTTGTAATAGCGCGTAACAATACCGCTGCCCGAGAAGCGCTGACGCAGGGTTTCCAGCGGCAGTTTGCGATAGCTCTTGTCGGTCGCGCCCCACGCAAAAGTCATTGCCCCACCGATGTAGGTCGGGATGGCCGCCTGATAGAAATGCCAATCGGCAAACAGACCGTTCATGCGCCCGGCCGTGGTTTGCACGCCGCTCAACTGCATGAAAGGCGTGCCGTTCTGGGTGACAAGAATGCCGCCCTCGTTAAGGCAGCGGTGGCAGGCCTGATAGAAGTTTTCCGAGAACAGGACTTCACCCGGACCGATCGGGTCGGTGGAGTCGGAAATGATCACGTCGAATTTTTCTTCGGTGGTCGCTACAAAGCGCATGCCATCGTCGATGACCAGGTTCAGACGCGAATCATCAAAAGCGCCACTGGAGTGATTGGGCAGGAACTCCTTGCACATCTCGACCACCGTGGCGTCGATCTCGACCATGGTGATGTGCTCGACGGTCAGGTGCTTGGCGACTTCGCGCAGCATGCCGCCATCGCCGCCGCCAATGATCAGTACACGTTTGGCAGCACCATGAGCCAGAATCGGCACGTGAGTGAGCATCTCGTGATAGATGAACTCATCCGCTTCGGTGGTCTGGATCACACCATCCAGCGCCATGACCCGGCCCATACGCGGGTTCTGGAAGATAACCAGATGCTGGTGCTCGGTGCGTACTTCGTGCAACATTTTTTCCATACGAAAGCGCTGGCCGTAGCCTTCATACAACGTTTCCTGATAATCGCTCATGGGTAAGCTCCCGCTGGGTACTGATGACAGGACGGCCGACCGCCCACAACAAAGGCGCGCATTCTACGTCGAGGAACATGACAGGTCGAACCTCTCTGCAGCCAACCGCCCTCGCCCGCGAGGCAAACACCCTGCCCCTAAAACAAAAAACGCCTGATTACCCAAGTAATCAAGCGTTCATGGCAGCCCGGTGACGTATCAGATACGCACGTTGCCACGCGGTCCGAGGATCGCCCAGATGATCAGGCCAACGACCGGCAACAGCACGATCAGCAGCACCCAGAGAATTTTCTTGCCGGTCTCTGCGCCGCTCTTCAAGACGTTGATAATGGCCCAGATATCGAGCGCGAGAATAATCAGGCCGACAAGGCCGTTGAAGCTGGAACCCATGGTATTGCCCCTAAAATGAATGCTTACCTTGCTAGGGTCTGTTCCCGTTTCACATTGGTAGCCACAGAAAAGCGCAGGCCATTGCTATGACGCTTTCATAGTTTCTCTTGAGTTTGTCAAATCGAGAAGCCACCGCCC
>NZ_ATDK01000339.1 GCF_000444135.1 Pseudomonas avellanae BPIC 631 | reverse complement strand
AAACTCAAGAGAAACTATGAAAGCGTCATAGCAATGGCCTGCGCTTTTCTGTGGCTACCAATGTGAAACGGGAACAGACCCTAGTGGATTGAAACCTGCGGTCGAAATATATTTTAAAAGGTTAATTTAATAACCAGTTAACCGATAACGTTCTGGTATGGTCCACAAACCTCTTATCACCCATTTGAATGGGTGTCCGTAAGTGTGCGTTACGGCCGTTATGGCAAACAGGGTCACGTAGTACCGGGAAGTCCAATGCTAAACCCGCCAGTCGACCAACCCACCACCGAGACGCAATCACGCGCCGAAAAAATTGTAGAATCTCGTCGGCAGAAAACCCTGCTCAAGACCGGGGCCCTTCAGGACGCTATTTTCAACAGCGCCTATTTTTCCAGCATCGCCACGGATGAACACGGCGTTATCCAGATTTTCAACGTCGGTGCCGAGCGCATGCTCGGGTATCACTCGGAGGACGTGGTCGACAAGATCACCCCTGCAGATATTTCCGACCCGGCCGAGCTGATCATCCGTGCAGCGGCGTTGAGCCACGAGCTGAACACGCCAATCACACCAGGTTTTGAAGCCTTGGTATTCAAGGCCTCGCGCGGCATTGAAGATATCTACGAACTGACCTACATCCGCAAGGATGGCAGCCGCCTGTCGGCGATGGTGTCGGTGACTTCGTTGCGTGACAGTGCCGAAACCATCATCGGTTACCTGCTGATCGGCACCGACAACACTGCACGCAAGCAAGAGGAAGAAACCCAGGCGTTGCTGGACCAGCGGCTGCGGGATCAACAGTTCTACACCCGCTCACTGATCGAATCGAACATCGATGCGCTGATGATGACCGACCCGCAAGGCATCATCTCCGACGTCAACAAACAGATGATGGCGCTGACCGGGCGAACCCGCGACGAACTGATCGGTGCGCCCTGCAAGAACTTCTTCACCGACCCCGCAAGTGCCGACGCCGCGATCAAGCGGGTGCTCAGTGAACACAAGGTCAGCGACTACGAGCTTACCGTGCGTGCCTACGACGGCACCGAAACCGTGGTTTCCTACAACGCGGCAACCTTTCATGATCGCGACCGCAAGCTCAAGGGTGTGTTCGCCGCGGCCAGGGACGTGACTGAGCGCAAACGTTTCGAGCGCACGCTGGAAGAGAAAAACATCGAGCTGGAACACGCCAGCCACATGAAGTCCGAATTTCTCGCCACCATGTCCCACGAGCTGCGCACCCCGCTCAATGCCGTCATCGGCTTTTCGGAGGCGCTCAAAGACGGCATGGTCGGTGACATGACCGATGCCCAGCGCCGGTACATCGGTGACATTTTCAACAGCGGCCAGCACCTGCTGTCGTTGATCAATGACATCCTCGACCTGTCCAAGGTCGAAGCCGGAATGATGCAGCTGGAGCTTGAGGCCGTCGATCTGGACGAGCTGTTAAGCAACAGCCTGCTGATCGTCCGCGAGCAGGCCGCACTGCAGCGCATCCAGTTGAAGCTGGAAACCGAGGCCGACTTCGGCGTGCTTGAACTGGATCGGCGCAAGACCAAGCAGATTGTCTACAACCTGCTGGCCAATGCGGTGAAGTTCAGCGAACCCGGCGGCTGGGTAACTCTCGCAGTGCGTCAGGTGTCGCGTGCACAGGTGGGCATTCTGGACGGCGACTGGCCAGTACACAGCTTCCCGCTGCCACCCGGTGACTATGAGCATTTTCTGCAAGTGAGTGTCAGCGACACCGGAATCGGCATCGCGCAAAGCGACATGAACAAGCTGTTCAAGGCGTTCAGCCAGATCGACAGTAGCCTGGCGCGTAAATTCGAGGGCACCGGGCTGGGGCTGGCGATGGTCAAGCAACTGACTGAGCTGCACGGCGGCTGCGTGGCCGTCGCCAGCGTCAAGGACCTGGGCGCACGCTTCGTGGTCTGGCTGCCCATTCGCGCCCCTGTCACCGAGGAGGCGCAATGGCCCAGATCCTGATTATCGAAGACAACGCCGCCAACATGCGCCTGGCTGAATTGCTGCTCAACAGCGCAGGTTACGGCGTGCTCTGCGCATCAGATGCGGAAACAGGCCTGAAAATGGCCCGCGAGCGTCAGCCCGACCTGATTCTGATGGACATCCAGTTGCCGAAAATGGATGGCCTGAGCGCCACGTCGCTGCTCAAGAACGATGCACAAACCGCCGCAATACCGGTCGTCGCACTCACCGCTATGGCCATGAAAGAAGACGAAGAAAAAATCCGGCGGGCAGGCTGTAACGCCTACATCATCAAGCCCCTGCGCTATCAGGAGCTTTACCGGGTCATCGACACCCTGTTGGAAAACAGTCCGCCTCAACGGCCAATCAACTGAGCATTCGTCATGACCCAGCCTGCCGCAACCATCCTGATTGTCGATGATGATGTCCATGTCCGGGACCTGCTTGAAGTCCTGCTGCAAAATCAGGGTTACGAGACGCTGACTGCGGAGTCTGGCGAACAGGCGCTGGCCATGGTCGATGAGCGGGCACCGGACCTTATTCTGCTGGACATCATGATGCCCGGCATGGATGGCTACGAAGTAGCCAGCGTGCTCAAGGCCGGAAAAGGCACCGCCAACATTCCGATCATCATGCTTTCGGCGCTCGACGAGCAGGGTGCGCGCTTGTCCGGGCTGGAGGCCGGTGCCGAGGAATACCTCAGCAAACCCGTGGAGAGCGCCGAACTGTGGCTGCGCGTGCGCAACCTGCTGCGCCTCAAGGCGTTTGGCGATTACCTGAAAAGCCACAGCATGATCCTCGAAGACCAATTGCAGCAACGCACCATCGACCTGGAGCGATTTCGCACAGTGATGGATGCTTCCGAAGACGCGATCTTCCTGATCAACCGCAACACCATGAGCCTGATCGAATTCAACCGCAGGGCCTGCCAGTTGCTGGGCTACACCGCTGAGGAACTGGCGCACAAGACCCCCGCCGAGCTGGGCGAGACGTCCATGGAAAATCTGGAAGTGGTGTATGACCAGATCATTGCCGGCAAAGGCCCCAGCGAACCCCTCGAAACCCAGATTCGCGACAAGAGCGGTCGTGACGTTGAGGTCGAAATTCATCGCCAGGCCTATCGGACCGGCGAGGACTGGGTCATTGTCGGTATCGTGCGCGACATCACCCAGCGCAAGGAAAGCGATCAGCGCCTGCTGACCATGGCCCATTACGACACGCTGACCGGCCTGCCCAACCGTGACCTGTTTTTTACCAGCCTGCAGATGGGCCTGACTCAGGCGGCCGTCAGCCGCTGGAAACTGGCGACGTTGACGGTCAACCTCGACGGTTTCAAGAACATCAACGAAACCTGGGGCCATGTGCTCGGCGACCAGGTGCTGCTGGAAGTCAGCCATCGCCTGTCGGAATGCATCAATGCCAGCGACACCCTGGGGCGCGTGGACGGTGATCAGTTTGCGTTGATTCTGATGATCCGCGTAGGCCAGCCCGATACCCGCCAGACACTGGAGCGCATTCGCAAAGCCTTACGGGTGCCTTTTATGGTCGAAGGTCAAAGCATCGTCATGACCGCCAGTATCGGCATCGCTCTTTACCCTGAGGACGGCGAAGACGCACGCGAGTTGGTCAGGCATGCGTACACCGCTATGAACAGTGCGAAAAAGATCGGCCCGGACACCTATCGGTTTTATACCGCGCAAATGAACGCAGACGTTTCGGCGCGCCTGGACCTCGAAGCCGCCTTGCGCGACGCGGTGGAAAAACAAGCGTTCGAGATCGTCTACCAGCCCAAGCTCAACCTCGTCACCGGCCGGATATGCGGGCTGGAAGCCTTGCTGCGCTGGCCGCGCCCAGGCCAGCAAGGCGTATCGCCTGCGGTGTTCGTTCCGGTGCTGGAAAGCCTGGGCCTGATCGGCGAAGTCGGCAACTGGGTGGTCGATCGTGTCTGCGCCCAGATTGCACACTGGCAACGCTCGGGGCTGGGGCTGTTTCAGGTGGCGGTCAACGTCTCTGGCCAGCAGATTTCCAACAGCAGCCTGGTCGCCGACATCCGTCAGGCGCTGACCAATCATCGGGTCGCCCCGCAGTGGCTGGAGGTCGAACTGACCGAAAGCTCATTGATGGAAAACACTTCTCACACCATCGCGACCCTGGAAACCCTGAGGGCCAACGGGGTCAGTATCTCCATCGACGATTTCGGCACCGGCTATTCAAGTCTGGCGTACCTGCGCCGATTCCCTATCGACAAGCTTAAAATCGACATCGCTTTCATTCGCGAAGTGACCAGCAACCCACAAGACGCGGCGATTGCCCGAGCAATCATCGAACTGGCGCACAGCCTGGGCCTGAAGGTCATAGCCGAAGGCGTGGAAACGCCTGAGCAACTGGCGTTTTTGCGGGACAATCAATGCGATCAGATTCAGGGTTACCTGATCAGCAAGCCGCTGCCGCTGGCAGAGCTTGAAACGTTTTTAAGTACACCGGAACAACAGTTCGGATAAAGGCTCCACATTACGGGTCGGTGATATTGCCGACCTTTGCCTCGCCACCCGAAACGAAATCGTTCCAGCGTAATGATTTCATTACAACTCGCGTCATTCCTCTCGTTTCAAGGCCTTGATCCCGCAAGCATTTTCCAGCGCCTGCCACCGTAGCGATTTCGCTACAGCTCAAATCCCCCAAATTTCCGCTTAAAAACCTAACTGCCTGATTTAAAACAACAAATAAAAGATGGCCGCAAAATTGCTATGTCAGACCCATCGTGTTTTGCGCCCTGCGCGCACCCCATCATCCGAGGAGTTTGTATGAGCGAGTTGCGATTCACCGTTGACCACGAGTGGCTACGTGCCGAAGCAGACGGCAGTGTCACGGTCGGCATCACGCCTTACGCCCAGGAGTCGCTGGGGGACGTGGTCTTTGTGCAGCTCCCGGAATTACAGGCCTACACTCAACACGCCGAAGTGTCAGTGGTTGAATCGGTCAAAGCCGCCAGCAGCATCAACATGCCGCTGGACGGTAAGGTTGTCGAGGTCAACTCTATCCTTGATGCCACCCCGGAACGGGTCAACGAAGACGCCCTTGGCGCTGGCTGGTTCTTTCGCTTCATCCCGCAAGACGCCGACGCCATCCACGGCCTGCTGGATCAGGACGCCTACGACCGCCTGATCAAAGCCAACGCCCAAGCCTGAGGAGCGAACCATGACTGACCGCATTGAACTGACCACCGCCAACGAATTCATTGCCCGCCACATTGGCCCGCGTGCCGCTGACGAGCAGGCCATGCTGCAAACCCTGGGTTTCGACTCCATTGAAGCGCTGAGCGACAGCGTGATCCCGGAGAGCATCAAGGGCACCAGCGTGCTGAACCTGCCTGCCGGGCAGAGTGAAGCCGACGCCCTGGCATCCATCAAGGCCATCGCCAGCAAGAACCAGCTGTTCAAGACCTACATCGGCCAGGGTTACTACAACACCCACACACCCGCCCCGATCCTGCGCAACCTGCTGGAAAACCCGGCTTGGTACACCGCCTACACGCCCTACCAGCCAGAGATTTCCCAAGGCCGTCTGGAGTCGCTGCTCAATTTCCAGACCCTGATCAGCGACCTGACCGGCCTGCCGATTGCCAATGCCTCGCTGCTCGACGAAGCCACTGCTGCCGCCGAAGCGATGACATTCTGCAAGCGCCTGAGCAAGAACAAAGGCAGCCAGCAGTTCTTCGCCTCCAGCCACTGCCACCCGCAGACACTCGATGTGCTGCGCACCCGCGCCGAACCGCTGGGCATCACCGTTGTGGTGGCCGATGAAACCGAGCTGGGCGATGTCAGCGACTACTTTGGCGCACTGCTGCAATACCCGGCCAGTAATGGCGACGTATTCGACTACCGCGAACTGGTCGAACGCTTTCACAGTGCGAACGCACTGGTGGCCGTCGCCGCCGACCTGCTGGCCCTGACCCTGCTGACCCCGCCGGGTGAATTCGGTGCTGACGTGGCCATCGGCAGCGCGCAACGCTTTGGCGTACCGCTGGGCTTCGGTGGCCCGCACGCGGCCTATTTCTCGACGCGCGATGCGTTCAAGCGTGACATGCCGGGCCGTCTGGTCGGCGTGTCGGTGGATCGCCACGGCAAACAGGCCCTGCGCCTTGCCATGCAGACCCGCGAACAACACATTCGTCGCGAGAAGGCCACCAGCAACATCTGCACCGCGCAAGTGCTGCTGGCCAACATCGCCAGCATGTACGCCGTGTATCACGGCCCGCGAGGCCTGACGCAGATCGCCAACCGCGTTCACCAGTTGACCGCGATCCTTGCCGAAGGCTTGAGCCAACTGGGCCTGAAAGCCGAACAAGCGTTCTTTTTCGACAGCCTGACGCTGGTTACCGGTAGCAAAACCGCCGCACTGCACGCCGCCGCCCGCGCCCGCCACATCAACCTGCGCGAAATCGACGACCAGCGTCTGGGCCTGTCACTCGACGAAACCACCGCGCAGTCAGCCGTCGAAGCGCTCTGGAAAATCTTCGCCAGCACTGGCCAGACTCTGCCGGACTTCGCCGCATTGGCGGCCAGCGTCCATTCGCGCCTGCCCGCTGCCTTGCTGCGCCAGTCAGCGATCCTCAGCCACCCGGTGTTCAATCGCTATCACTCGGAAACCGAGCTGATGCGCTACCTGCGCAAACTGGCCGACAAGGACCTTGCGCTGGACCGCACAATGATCCCGCTCGGTTCGTGCACCATGAAGCTCAATGCAGCCAGCGAAATGATCCCGGTAACCTGGGCCGAGTTCGGCAACCTGCACCCGTTCGCCCCCGCCGAGCAAAGCGCCGGTTACCAGCAACTGACCGACGAGCTGGAGGCCATGCTCTGCGCAGCCACCGGCTATGACGCCATTTCGCTGCAACCCAACGCCGGTTCGCAGGGTGAATATGCCGGCCTGCTGGCCATTCGCGCCTACCACCAGAGCCGTGGCGATGAACATCGCGACATCTGCCTGATCCCCTCGTCGGCTCACGGCACCAACCCGGCGACCGCCAATATGGCCGGCATGCGCGTGGTGGTGACAGCCTGCGATGCGCGCGGCAACGTCGACATCGAAGACTTGCGCGCCAAGGCACTTCAGCATCGCGAGCAGCTTGCGGCGATCATGATCACCTACCCTTCGACCCACGGCGTGTTCGAAGAAGGCATTCGCGAAATCTGCGGCATCGTTCATGACAACGGCGGCCAGGTCTACATAGACGGCGCCAACATGAACGCGATGGTCGGCCTTTGCGCTCCGGGCAAGTTCGGCGGCGACGTGTCGCACCTCAACCTGCACAAGACCTTCTGCATTCCTCACGGCGGAGGCGGGCCGGGCGTGGGTCCGATTGGCGTGAAATCGCACCTCGCACCGTTCATGCCGGGCCACGCACGCATGGAACGCAAGGAAGGCGCGGTCTGCGCAGCGCCGTTCGGAAGCGCCAGCATCCTGCCGATCACCTGGATGTACATCCGCATGATGGGTGGCGAAGGCCTGAAACGCGCTTCGCAATTGGCGATCCTCAACGCCAACTACATTTCGCGTCGTCTGGAAGAGCACTACCCGGTGCTGTACACCGGCAGCAACGGGCTGGTTGCGCACGAATGTATCCTTGACCTGCGCCCGATCAAGGACAGCAGCGGCATCAGCGTCGATGACGTGGCCAAACGCCTGATCGACTTCGGCTTCCATGCCCCGACCATGTCGTTCCCGGTCGCTGGAACGTTGATGATCGAGCCGACCGAAAGTGAATCCCGAGAAGAGCTGGACCGTTTCTGCGACGCCATGATCAAGATCCGCGAAGAAATCCGCGCAGTCGAAGACGGCACCCTGGACAAAGACGACAACCCGTTGAAAAACGCCCCGCATACCGCTGCGGAAATCGTCGGCCAGTGGAGCCATCCTTACAGCCGCGAACAGGCGGTGTACCCGGTCGATTCGCTGATCGAGAACAAGTACTGGCCGCCGGTCGGACGCGTTGACAACGTATTCGGTGACCGCAATCTGGTCTGCGCCTGCCCTTCCATCGAGAGCTATCAGGAAGCCTGATCGCCCGTTGCCTGCCTGCGCCCTTACTGACGGCGCAGGCGCATGGCTCGCTCGCCAACAAGGAATTGAACATGTCCACAGAAACCCTGCTGAAGACCCCACTGCACGCCCTTCACCGCGAACTCGGCGCGAAGATGGTGCCCTTTGCCGGTTACGACATGCCGGTGCAATACCCGGCTGGCGTGATGAAAGAACACCTGCACACCCGCGCTCAGGCCGGGCTGTTCGATGTTTCGCACATGGGCCAGATCCGCCTGAGCGGTGCCGATGCCGCCAAGGCACTGGAAACCCTGGTGCCCGTGGACATCATCGATCTGCCGGTCGGCATGCAGCGCTATGCGATGTTCACCAACGAAACCGGCGGCATTCTCGACGACCTGATGGTTGCCAATCTCGGCAACGATGAGCTGATGCTGGTGGTCAACGCTGCCTGCAAGGATCAGGACCTGGCCCACCTGCGCAAGCACCTGGCGGGGCATTGCGAGATCGAACCGCTGTTTGAACAACGCGCACTGCTCGCGCTGCAAGGCCCGGCGGCGGTGACCGTGCTGGCCCGCCTCGCGCCAGAAGTGGCACACATGACCTTCATGCAGTTCACTCGCGTCACGCTGCTGGGCGCCCAGTGCTACGTCAGCCGCTCGGGCTATACCGGCGAAGACGGTTACGAGATCTCGGTACCGGCCGAACAGTCAGAAGCCCTGGCGCGCCGCCTGCTGGAAGAGCCCGAAGTGGCCCCGATCGGCCTCGGCGCACGGGACTCGCTGCGCCTGGAAGCCGGGCTCTGCCTGTACGGTCATGACATGGACACGCAAACCTCGCCGATTCAGGCCAGCCTGCTGTGGGCCATTTCGAGGGTACGTCGGGCCGACGGTGCGCGTGCCGGTGGTTTTCCGGGAGCCGAGTCTGTTTTCGCACAGCAAGGTAACGGCGTGGACAAAAAGCGTGTAGGCCTGCTGCCTCAGGAGCGTACGCCGGTACGTGAAGGCACGCAGATCGTCAATGACCAGGACTTTGTCATCGGTACGGTGTGCAGCGGCGGTTTCGGCCCAAGCCTCGGCGGCCCGCTGGCGATGGGTTATCTGCACAGCGATTACACCGCGCTCGATACACCTGTCTGGGCAATGGTGCGCGGCAAGAAAGTGCCCATGCTTGTTACCAAAATGCCTTTCGTTGCGCAACGTTACTTCCGTGGCTAATGAGCGGCTAAATAGCGGCGTCAAAAAAACAGCAATAACCGGTGCAGGTGCGGGCACTGTTCCCCGATGATGTTTCGATAGGGGAACACCCTGTTCCATATGCAAAAAATGCACCTCTAAAGTGCAAAATGTTATGAACGCTTGAACACCGCGCCCCACGCGGGAACACGCCCTATATACCGCTAAAGCCCCGGAAACAGGGGCGATGCAAGGGGCTTGTATTTGTCACGAGAGTTGGCGTAGAGTTTCTGAACTGTGTTTGCATAGGTCGCTGAATCTGGACCAGGCCAGTAGCTCTAGGTTTGCTACAACCCGCTCTACGTTTCTTACTTCCTGCAACCAGCCCAGTACTCTTTCATGAGAAAGAGGCTGTCATTAATTCAAGCGTCAAAGGAAATAAGAAAATGTCTGGACGTCAGAGCGGTACCGTAAAGTGGTTCAACGACGAAAAAGGTTTTGGTTTTATCACTCCCGAGAGCGGTCCGGACCTGTTCGTGCACTTCCGCGCCATTCAAGGCAATGGCTTCAAGAGCCTGAAAGAAGGCCAGAAGGTAACCTTCATCGCCGTGCAGGGTCAGAAGGGTCTGCAGGCTGACGAAGTGCAAGCCGAAGCATAAGCGCTACGCAGCATGACTATACAAAAGCCCCGGCTCGTGAGAGTCGGGGCTTTTTGCCTGGAAGCAGTCGCCCATGAAAAAGCCGACTCGATGTCGGCTTTTTCAGTGTTACTACAGAGCGCTATCCGGCGCGGCGTAACAGATACAACCCTGCAAACGCACAGGCTGCTGCAGGTATCAGCACCGCCAGCAACGGCGGGAAGCCAAACAGCAGGCTCGACGGGCCCAGCAGGTCCTGGATGATGCGGAAGGTGAAGCCGACCACAACCCCCGTAAACACGCGCTGCCCCAACGTCACCGAGCGCAACGGACCGAAGATGAACGAGATGGCCATCAGCACCAGCGCCACCGTGACGGCCGGTTGCAATACCTTGGTCCAGAACGCCAGCCAGTAGCGGCCGTTGCTCAGCCCCTGATCAGCCAGGTAATGCGCGTAGCTCCACAAGCCGCTGATCGACAGCGACTCGGGCGGCATGATCACCGTGCTTAGCAGCTGCGGGCTCAGTGATACATCCCAACGCTCGTCCGGCGCATTGACGACTTCCGTGCGGCCTTCCTTGAAATGCGTGGTGCTGACGTCCTTCAATTCCCAGTAATCAGTCTTGAAGTGAGCCTCTTTGGCGAAGCTTGAGGTCAGCATGTGGCGCTGGTCGTCGAAACGATAGCGCGTCACACCCAGCATCAACCCATTGGGCTGCACGGTGTTGATATGAATGAACTCGTCGCCCTGACGGTGCCACAGACCATGCCGGGCACTTTGTGCATCACCCGAGCCCTGGGCCAGCGAGCGAGCCGCCTGCGCCTGGTTCTCGGCGTAAGGCGCCACGTATTCGCCGACCAGCACACCGGCCACCATCAACAGCAGCATGGGCTTCATGACCGCCCAGACGATGCGCCCGATGGACACACCCGCGGCGCGCATGATGGTCAGTTCGCTGCTGCTGGCCAGCGTGCCCAGCCCGATCAGGCAGCCGATCAGTGCGGCCATCGGCAGCGTATCGTAAACGCGCCGCGGCGCGGTCATCATCACGTAACTGAGGGCATCCAGGAGCGTGTAGGTATCATTGATATCGCCCATCTCGTCGATGAAGGCGAACAGCGAAACCAGCCCCAGAATGATCCCCAATACCGCAAGAATCGCCAGAAATACGCTTTTACCGATGTAACGATCAAGCTTGACCACGAGTCACCTCCGTGACGCTGCGACGACTCGCCATCTTCAGACGCAGAGGTTCCCAGTAAAACAGCACCAGACCGATGCCCAGATAAATACCATGCACCCACCACATGCCGAGGCTGAGGGGCAGCTTGCCTTTCTCAAGCGAACTGCGCACCGAGATCAGGATGGCCAGGTAAGACATGTACAGAAGGATCGCCGGCAGCAGTTTCAGATAGCGGCCCTGACGAGGATTGACCCTTGACAGCGGGATGGCCATCAAGGTGACGATGAACACCGACAGCGGCAGCGAAATGCGCCACTGCAATTCAGCAACGGAACGCGGTGCCGGGTTGCCGAACAGCTCGCTGGTCGGAATGGCTTCGCGGTCGGTGATTTCTTCGCTGATTTCCGGCTTGGGCAACGCCGCCCCATACGTGTCGTACTTGACCACGCGGTAGTCAGCGGCACCCGGATTGCCATCGTAGCGGTAGCCGTTTTCGAGGATCAGGAAGCGAGTGCCATTGGGCTGGACCTCCTGGTGCCCCTTCTCGGCCACCAGTACGGTAATGCCGTTGTCCTTGCTCTTGTCGTTGGACATGCGCTTTTCAGAGATGAACACGCCAGCCAGCTGCGAGCGATCTTCCGACAGCTCTTTGGTGTAGGTGATACGCGTGCCGTCACGCAATGCCTGGAAACGTCCCGGCACCAGCGTGTCGAACTCGGTCATGGCGTCCTGCTGGTTGATCAGCTGCGAAAACTGCGCAGCGCCCTGCGGGGCCAGGCTGAAACTCAGCCAGGCGACCAGCAACCCGACCAACGCTGCCGGGCCCATGGTGATAGCGAGCAGACGCTGCTGGCTCATGCCGGTCGCGGCCAGCACGGTCAT
Source organism: Pseudomonas avellanae BPIC 631 (assembly GCF_000444135.1). Lineage (GTDB taxonomy): Bacteria > Pseudomonadota > Gammaproteobacteria > Pseudomonadales > Pseudomonadaceae > Aquipseudomonas > Aquipseudomonas avellanae. Next base: position 3,556 of record NZ_ATDK01000339.1, on the reverse strand, counting down.
TTCACTTTCCAGATACAGGCGCCCGTACGCCATGAGGATGCCGAGGAACAGACCCAGCGGCAGGATCACCTGCAAAAAACCCGGCAGGCGAAAGCCCATGATCAGGAACAGCACGCCAGGATCGAGCGCGCCGGACGCAGCCTGCGCCAGGTACTTGATGAAGCGCCCGCTCATGATGAACACCAGCAGCACGGCGCTGACCGCACTCAGGGTAAGCAGCACTTCTCGGGACAGATAACGGAAGACAATCAAACCAGACACTCCAGAGTTGTCAGGCTCAGGCAGCCAAACAGGGAAAATTGTGAGCTACGGCAACCAGAGATTCACGCCGGCAAACGGCGTGGGCATCAAAAAATATGCGGCATTATCCTGTGATTGTGCGTTTCTGTCACTGCGCACCGGGGATAGTTCTCACATAGAGGCGAAGCAGGCCGCTCTGCGGGGTTGTCAGCAGTCGTGCAGCGGGGTCAAACTGCAAGGCTTACCGCGTGCATCGTCCCTGAATACATCCAGGCCATGCCGCGTTCATCATTCATATTGCGACTCTCATCGTCTATTCGGGGACCCCACATGGAATTGGTTGTTAAACGCGTAAGCCCAGAAACCTTGAAAACCGCAACACTGGTCGTCACCATCAATGAAAGCCGTGTGTTGATCGGCGCAGCCCAGTTGGTCGACATCAAGAGCGGCGGCGCCATCTCGGCCGTCCTCGAGCGCGGCGACCTGGCGGGCAAGTCCGGCCAGACCCTGCTGTTGACCAACCTGCAAAACATCAAGGCCGAGCGCGTGTTGCTGGTCGGCATCGGCAAGGACGGCGAGCTGTCGGACCGCCAACTGAAGAAAATCGCCGGTAGCGTGCTGTCCAGCCTCAAAGGCCTGGGCGGCAGCGATGCGGTGATTGCACTTGATGACCTGTCCGTGAAAAATCGTGACACGTACGGCAAGGCTCGTCTGTTTGTAGAAGCCCTGGCAGATGGCGAATACGTCTTCGACCGCTTCAAGACCCAGAAAGCCGAAGTCCGCCCCCTGAAGAAAATCACCCTGCTGACCGACAAGGTCAGCGTGGCCGATGTCGAGCGCGCTGCCACGCACGCGCAGGCCATCGCCACCGGCATGGCATTGACCCGTGACCTCGGCAACCTGCCGCCGAACATCTGCCACCCGACCTACCTGGGCGAAGAAGCCAAGGCGCTGGGCAAGGCACACAAAAACCTGAAAGTAGAGATTCACGACGAGAAGAAACTTGCCGAACTGGGCATGGGTTCTTTCCTTGCCGTGGCACAGGGCAGCGCCCAGCCACCGCGCCTGATCGTCATGAACTATCAGGGCGCCAAGAAAGGCGACAAGCCATTTGTGCTGGTCGGTAAAGGCATCACGTTCGATACCGGCGGCATCAGCATCAAGCCTGCCTCGGGCATGGACGAGATGAAATTCGACATGTGTGGTGCTGCCAGCGTGTTCGGCACACTGCGCGCCGTACTCGAACTGAAACTGCCGATCAATGTGGTGTGCATTCTGGCCTGCGCCGAGAACATGCCGAGCGGCACCGCGACGCGCCCGGGCGATATCGTCACCACCATGAGTGGCCAGACGGTCGAAATCCTCAACACCGACGCCGAAGGCCGTCTGGTGCTGTGCGATGCACTGACCTACGCCGAACGTTTCAAGCCACAGGCCGTGATCGATATCGCGACCCTGACCGGCGCCTGCGTCGTCGCCTTGGGCGGCCATACCTCCGGCCTGCTGGGCAACAACGACGCGCTGATCAATCAGTTGCTCGATGCGGGCAAGCTGGCTGATGACCGCGCCTGGCAGTTGCCGTTGTTCGATGAGTACCAGGAGCAACTCGACAGCCCGTTCGCCGACATCGCCAACATCGGCGGCCCGAAAGGCGGCACTATCACCGCAGCCTGCTTCCTGTCGCGCTTCACCAAGGCGTATGAATGGGCCCACCTGGACATCGCCGGCACTGCATGGCTGAGCGGCGGCAAGGACAAAGGCGCCACCGGGCGTCCGGTCCCGCTGCTGACCCAGTATCTGCTCGACCGCGCCGGCGTATAAAAAAGAAACCCTGGCGTGTCGGCTTCACGGTCGATACGCCATTGGTTCTGGAACCTGTATGACCCAAGTCGACTTCTACATTCTGCCCAGCGCCGACCCTGCGGCGCGCCTGGACTTTGCCTGCAAACTCACGGAAAAGGCCTGGCGCCTGGGCCACAAGGTCTATCTGCACTGCAGCGATGCAGCGCAGCGTGAAGACCTTGACGCACGGCTCTGGCGTTTCCGTGGCGAAGTGTTTCTGCCCCACGGCGATGCCGAGAGCGATCACGATGCACCCGTGGTGCTGGGCCTGGGCGATGACTCGGGCACGCATCAGGACCTGCTGGTCAACCTCGACCTGAGCATTCCGGCCTTTTTCACACGTTTCGCCCGCGTGGCGGAAGTGGTTGTCGAAGACCCGGCCATACGACTTGCCGCACGCGAGAGTTTCCGTTCCTACCGCGAACAGGGCTATCCTCCGCAAGATCACCGACTGCAGCGTCTTTGAGGACACGATGGACACTTCAAAAAAAGCTGGATCCGCGCATTTGCTGGACGATCTGGAATCGATCCGCCAGTTGCTTGGCGATGACTCCGCACAACCTCCGTTACTGACCGACACCGTCCGCCGCGAGGGCCAGATTCCCCTGCTGTTCGATGTGGTTGGCAGCCGGCCTGAGTCGGAACACCCGGAAAATTTCGACGAAGACGATATCCCGACATTGACGGCTGGTGAGCCTGATGCGCCGGTCGAGCAGGTGCAACAGGTTCAGCAGGCTCAAGCGCTGCCCAACCCCGATGCGCTGCTGCACCTGGACACCGAACTGCGTGCCGCCGCGCAGTTGATCATGCAAGACGTGATTGATGACTTTGCACCGCATATCGAGACCGAAATCAAACGTCGGCTGGAGGCAAGGCTGGAGCGGTTGTTGGCGCAGCAGCAGAAGTGAGGCCTGGAACCTGACTCTTAAATGTCTGGGCACTCTGCTAGCGGCGATTCAGTTCAGCGCGGATGCTGTCTACCAACCGCCCCATGCCTGCCTCACGATGAATAAGTGAATTCCAGGATGTCTCCAGTCGCCTATGCTCGGCCACTACTCTATCAATATCCTTCAGTGTTTCGATGGTCGCTGCATGAGTTCGTCGGTTTTGATCTAACGCACTTTGAAATTGGGAATAACTGGCGCCCGGCACGCGCGTCACGTTATCAAGAATTGACTGCGCTCGGCGGCTAACGCTATTGATTTCTTCGTCCATTCCTTGCTTGATGTTGGCCGCTGCGCGTTCGAACGTTGCTTTGAATGCGTCATTTTTGAGCACGCCGGGCGAAAGGCCCGTCTTGCCGTTCAAAACGTTGCGAATGGTCAGCAGTGCGTCTGGATCTTTTATATCAATCAACGGTTTTTTTAAAAGGGCGGTTTCAGAGGCTGAGTGCAACACCCGGCTATTGAGTTAGGGATGGACTCTCATGATGCTTGGACATCATTTCCGTCATCATTTCGATAGGGCATCTGTA
>NZ_ATDK01000338.1 GCF_000444135.1 Pseudomonas avellanae BPIC 631 | reverse complement strand
TTTTTTTTTTTTTTTTTTTTAATGATACGGCGACCACCGAGATCTACACTCTTTCCCTACACGACGCTCTTCCGATCTTTGCGCGGCGCAGCACAGATCTGTGACGCAGAGCGTCACCCAAGGCATTCCGACGCTGGAGCGTGCGGAACGATAATCCCAACTAACGTGCCACGCTCTTTCAGCTATCGTGCCACGCCCTTTCAACTATCGTGCGACGCTCCGCGTCGCATGCCGTTCTGGACGCTCCGCGTCCGATCTTGAATGTACGACGCGTGGCAGTTTTGTGAACCCCACCCGCCAAAACCTCAATTAAAAACCAACACATCGATCAAAAACGCGAAGCCCCTCTACGCCCCCTCCATAAATTTGTTTTATCCATAAGGGCGCTCTACTCTCAGGCTGGCTGACAGATGAGCTTGATGCGCAACTTGATAATGCTGCGATTGAATTTGGACGATACGTCAACGCTCTTGCCTGCCCCCACTTGCACACGCCGGGTGCGCGGCGCTTCTGGCCCATTGGTGAACACTACTGAACATTTGGCGTCTACGTCACCGTAGTTGTTGACGGTGATCGCCCCGGTGTCGTGGTAGACATCATGGGTTGCATAGTCGATTTTCACGTCCTGGTACTGCTTTTCCACTTCGATGGGGTACGCAAAGGCTGTGACAGGCAGCATGACCAGCAGTAAACAGCACAGTCGATTCATTCGTCGATCTCCGGGACGGGATTGTCAGAGTAGAACAATAGCCCGCACATTAAAGAGGAATTACAGCATGAAAGCGCCCCGCGTGACGCTCGACCAGTGGCGCACGTTGCAAGCCGTCGTCGATCATGGTGGTTTTGCACAGGCCGCCGAGGCATTGCATCGTTCGCAGTCATCGGTGAGTTATACCGTGGCGCGCATGCAGGAACAGCTCGGCGTGCCCTTGTTGCGCATCGACGGGCGCAAGGCTGTGCTGACCGAAGCCGGAGGAGTCCTGCTGCGGCGCTCGCGGCAGCTGGTCAAACAGGCCAGCCAGCTGGAAGACCTCGCCCACCACATGGAACAGGGCTGGGAAGCAGAGGTGCGGCTGGTCATCGACGCCGCCTACCCGTCGGCGCGGCTGGTAAGGGCGCTGACTGCGTTCATGCCGCAAAGCCGCGGTTGCCGGGTTCGCCTGCGTGAAGAGGTGCTCTCGGGGGTCGAGGAAGTGTTGCTCGAAGGCGTCGCAGACCTTGCCATCAGCGCCTACAGTATCGCTGGCCATCTGGGAACGGAAATGAGCTCGGTCGAGTTCATCGCCGTTGCGCACCCGGACCACGCACTGCATCAGGCCAATCGTGAGCTGACCTTCCAGGACCTGGAAAGCCAGTTGCAGGTCGTGATTCGCGACTCCGGCAGGCAGAAGCCCCGTGATTTCGGCTGGCTGGGCGCCGAACAACGCTGGACAGTCGGCAGCCTCGGCACGGCGGCGACCTTTGTCAGCAACGGCCTGGGGTTTGCCTGGCTGCCTCGGCACATGATCGAACGCGAACTGCGCGAAGGGCTGCTAAAGCCCCTGCCGCTCGACAAGGGTGGCATCCGCAACCCGACGTTCTACCTTTACTCCAGCAAGGACCGGCCACTGGGCCCGGCGACGCAGATTCTGATCGACCTGATCCGCACCTTCGACACCGCGCCGCTGACCGCAGCGCTGCCCGCCACTCAACAAGCCTGACAGGAGTAGGCAAATGGCTTTTTTCGAGCACGATGACTGTTCACTGCACTACGAAGAGTATGGCCAGGGCGAGCCTGTTCTGCTGCTGCACGGCCTGGGTTCCAGCTGTCAGGACTGGGAGTACCAGATTCCGGTGCTGGCCAGCCACTACCGCGTCATGGTCATGGACATGCGCGGTCATGGCCGCTCCGACAAGCCGCACCAGCGCTATAGCATTAAAGCCATGAGCAATGACGTCGAAGCGCTGATTGAGCACCTTCGGCTGGGGCCGGTGCACGTGGTGGGCCTGTCGATGGGCGGGATGATCGGCTTCCAGCTGGCTGGTCGATCAGCCGCACCTGCTCAAGAGTCTGTGCATCGTCAACAGCGCGCCGCAGGTCAAGGTCAGAAGCCCCGGCGATCTGTGGCAGTGGATCAGACGCTGGACCCTGTCCCGCCTCGTCAGCATGGCAACCCTCGGCAAGGCGCTGGGCAAGCTGCTGTTTCCCAAACCGGAGCAGGCCGAGCTGCGGCGCAAGATGGCCGAACGCTGGGGCAGGAACGACAAACGCGCCTATCTGGCCAGCTTCGACGCTATCGTAGGCTGGGGCGTGGAGAACAGGCTGGGGCGCATCACCTGCCCGACCTTGATTGTTGCGGCCGAACACGACTACACCCCGGTGTCGCTCAAGGAGGGCTACGTCAAAAGCCTGCCTAACGCGCGACTGGTGGTCATCAATGACTCCCGGCACGCCACGCCCCTGGACCAGCCTGAGCAATTCAATCGCACGCTGCTGGAATTCATCGCGGGCACTGGAGTCTGAAAACGTACGCAGCCTGTCCATGTGCAAGTCCATGTGCAAGCCGAGCGCCCAATACGCAGCGGATCTTGCGAGGCGCTGGGCAAAAAAAGCCAAACGTGTTTACCATGCTGGCCACAGTCGATATCTCTTACTGAAGGACGTGTTGCCACATGCTGAAAAAAATCGCTCTCGCCGCCTGCTCCGTGCTGTTTGCCGCCAACCTGATGGCAGCTCAAGACAAAGCCACGCATGTGGTACTCGATACCAGCTTCGGCCAAATTGAAATCGAGCTCGCCGACACCAAGGCCCCTGTCAGCACCCAGAACTTTCTGGGTTACGTCGACAGTGGCTTCTACAGCAACACCATTTTTCACCGGGTGATTCCGGGCTTCATGGTGCAAGGTGGCGGTTTCACCCAGCAACTGGTGCAGAAACCCACTAAGGACCCAATCCAGAACGAAGCCCAGAACGGTCTGCATAACGTGCGCGGCACCATTGCCATGGCCCGGACTTCGGATGTGAACTCGGCCACCAGCCAGTTCTTCATCAACACCAATGACAATGCCATGCTCGACAACGGCACGCGTGACTTCGGCTACGCGGTGTTCGGCAAAGTCGTGAAGGGCATGGACGTGGTCGACAACATCGTCAACGCCCAGACCAGCACTCAGAAAGGCATGCAAAACGTGCCAGTCGACCCGATCCTGATCAAGTCCGCCAAACGCGTCAACTGATCAGCAACCTGCACTGCACGAAGCCTTGGGGCTTCGTGCGGGCCGGACGGGAGAGCCTCCACTTATCAAGGAGAACCCACGTCGCGTGGGTGTGATAGCCAATGCTTTATCGTCGTTTTGAACAACTGATCGATATCTTCAAAGACGCCCCTACCGCTTCCCCGCCCAACACCGTTTTTGCGTTCTATCTGTACTACCTGCGTCAGGTATGGCCGACGTTTCTCGCGCTGTTGGTCGTGGGCCTGATCGGTGCGCTGATCGAGGTGTCGCTGTTCAACTACCTGAGCCGCATCATTGACCTGGCGCAAACCACGCCGCCCAAGGACTTTTTCAGCCTTCATGGCCCGGAGCTGATCTGGATGGTGGTGGTGGCCCTGCTGCTGCGCCCGATTTTCGTCGGTCTGCACGACCTGCTGGTGCACCAGACCATCAGCCCGGGCATGACCAATCTGATCCGCTGGCAAAACCACAGCTACGTGCTCAAACAGAGCGTCAACTTTTTCCAGAACGATTTTGCCGGGCGTATTGCCCAGCGCATCATGCAGACCGGCAACTCGCTGCGCGACTCGGCCGTGCAGTCGGTGGACACGCTGTGGCATGTGTTGATCTACGCGATCAGCGCCATGGTGCTGTTTGCCGAGGCTGACTGGCGACTGATGATCCCGCTGGGCACCTGGATCCTGGCGTTCATTCTTTCGCTGATGTATTTCGTGCCCAGGGTCAAGCAACGCTCGGTGGAATCGTCCGACGCGCGCTCAAGGCTCATGGGCCGGATCGTTGATGGCTACACCAACATCACCACCCTGAAACTGTTCGCCCACACCAATCACGAACAGCAATACGCGCGTGAAGCGATGCGGGACCAGACCGAGAAAAGCCAGCTGGCTGGCCGGGTCGTGACGTCGATGGACACCACCATCACCACCATGAACGGCGTGCTGATTGTCACCACGACCGGGCTGGCACTCTGGCTGTGGACCCAGTCAATCATCTCGGTGGGCGCCATTGCGCTGGCCACAGGCCTGGTGATTCGTATCGTCAACATGTCCGGCTGGATCATGTGGGTGGTCAACGGTATTTTCGAGAACATCGGCACCGTGCAGGACGGCCTGGAAAGTATTTCGCAGCCCGTCACGGTCAATGACCAGCCCGGCGCTAAACCGTTGAAGATCGAGAACGGTGGCGTCAGGTTCGACGGGGTTGATTTCCATTATGGCAATGGCAACGGGATCATTCACAACCTCAACCTGGACATAAAACCCGGCGAGAAGATCGGTTTGATCGGGCCATCCGGCGCTGGCAAATCGACGTTGGTGAATCTGTTGCTGCGCATGTATGACGTGCAGGGCGGCAGGATTCTGATCGACGGCCAGGATATTTCCCGGATAACCCAGGAAAGCCTGCGTGCGCAGATCGGCATGATCACTCAAGACACTTCGCTGTTGCACCGCTCGATTCGCGAAAACCTGCTGTATGGCAATCCTGACGCGACTGATGAACAGCTCTGGGAGTCGATCCACAAGGCCCGCGCCGATGAGTTTATTCCGCTGTTATCGGACTCCGAAGGCCGTACCGGTTTCGATGCGCATGTCGGTGAGCGCGGCGTCAAGCTGTCCGGTGGGCAGCGCCAGCGTATCGCGATCACCCGCGGCTGCTCAAGGACGCGCCGATTTTGATCATGGACGAAGCCACCTCGGCACTCGACTCGGAAGTCGAAGCGGCGATTCAGGAGAGCCTGGAAACGTTGATGCAAGGCAAAACCGTCATCGCCATCGCTCACCGCCTGTCGACCATCGCCCGCATGGACCGTCTGGTCGTCCTGGAAAAAGGCCAGATCGCCGAAACCGGCACCCACGCCGAACTACTGGCCCGCGGCGGGTTGTATGCGCGGCTGTGGCAACATCAGACCGGAGGGTTTGTGGGGGTGGATTGAGTATGAGATTGCTGGCCTCTTCGCGAGCAAGCTTGGTCCCACAAGATCTTCAAGGCCAGTGATCTACCCGCTGCCATGTATACCCATGACTATCGTGCCAATGCTCCGCGTTGGCATGCATTTCGTGACGCTCCGCGTCACAAGTCTGCGCCGCTCCGCACAATCAAGAGCGGACGCAGAGCGTCCAGAACTGCATTCCCACGCGGAGCGTGAGGAACGAGATTCAATTCTCGCGCCGATGCTCCACGCGGGAAGGCATACCCTCCGCTACTCCGTTTGCCGATACGGCAACGCGCTGCGCGCCTCCTCGGCGTAGGCCATTATGCCGACCCGCTCCTGCTCCAGAAACTCGCTCACCGCGTCTTTCAGCCCTGGGTGCATCAGGTAATGCCATGAGCGGGTGATCTGTGGTTCAAAGCCGCGGATCAGCTTGTGTTCGCCCTGGGCACCCGCGTCGAACCGTTGCAGGCCGTGGGCGATGGCGTAGTCCATGCCCTGGTAGAAACAGGTCTCGAAATGCAGACGGTCGAACTCGGCCAGACAGCCCCAGTAACGCCCGTAAAAGCTGTCGCCACCGATCAAACTGAAAGCCATCGCCACAGGCCGTGAGCCCTGCAAGGCGATGACCACGCGAATCGATTCGGGCATGCGCTCGGCCAGCAGGCTGAAGAATTCGCGTGTCAGGTATGGTGCCTGCCCACGAATTTCGTAGGTATTGGAATAGCAGGCATAAACAAAGTCCCACAGCACTTCGCTCATTTGCCTGCCTTCGAGCCATTCAAACTCGATGCCCTGCCCGGCCACCTGCTCACGCTCTTTGCGCATCTGTTTACGCTTGCGCGAACTCAATGCATCAAGAAAGTCCTGAAAGTCCCGGTAGCCACGGTTATGCCAATGGAACTGACAGCCAATGCGCTGCAGCCAGCCCGGTTGCGACTCCAGCAAGGCATCGGCGGCCGGGTCGGTGAAGTTCACATGCGCGCTCGACAGCCCTTCGCTCTGCAGATAGGCCGGCAGCTCGCTGAGCAACTCCCTGCCGCCCTCTGGCGTGGCAGACAGGATACGCGAGCCGCCGACCGGGCTGAACGGTACGGCCACCAACAGCTTGGGGTAATAAGCGATGCCAGCACGCCGACAAGCGTCTGCCCAGCCGTGGTCGAACACATATTCGCCGTACGAATGCCACTTTCGATAAGCCGGTAACGCCGCCACCAACTGATCGTTTTCGTAGTGCAGCACATGCTCGGCACGCCAACCGGAGCGCGGCCCAAGGCTGCCGCTGTCTTCCAGCGAGCTGAGAAAGGCATGGCGCAGGAACGGCTGGTTGCCCGGTACCAGCGCATCCCATTGAGCAGGCGCAACGGTGCCGAGGTTGTCGATAACGTGAACGGGCATGCAGGTTCCCCGGTGGGCAGGCTTTGTAAAGAGTATCCCTTATTGAGGCATTGTATTCACAGCATCCGAGATCCGCCACGTAAGATTGATAGCGAAGTCACTGACCGCCTGCGTGCGCTCTGTGGAGATCAGCGTAACCTGATCAAGATACTGCTGATCGGATTGCTCGTCCGGCGGCAACTCATCCAGCGTGGCAAGGCGCTGAAGGAAAGGAAGCTTTATCGGCTCGAAATCAGAGGCGTAGCGGGTCTCCAGATAATTCATCCAGAACTCCCTCGCAATCATTGACTCAAAAAACGCCTGAGTCCCTTCGCGAGCAATTACTTCGTTGTAAGCAGCCTCCAGATCGTCAGCACTGGCCCTCGCCATATTGCTGAACAGCATGGTTCTGGGCTGAGCGGGCAACTCAAGTCGAGCCTGTAAGCCGATGCGATAGGCCAGACGCACTTCCGCTTCATCCACCGGCTCACGTAGTTCCTGACGAAGGGCAATCTCGCGCAGAGCAGTTCTTTCCACCTGATCCAGACGTTCCAGGCTCCGGCTCATCTTGAACAGCTCCAGCGGCTGCGTGACATGCGGCGCGGATGACATGATCGAAAGCATCCAGACACGAATTTCCATATCCGAGAATACCAATGCCAGTCCATCGCCGCATGTCTGAGGGTGGGCTGCAAGATCGAATAACTGGAGACGAAGCTGCATGTTTGCAGAAGCCGATACGATCATTGCCCAGACGCGAGCGGTAAGCTCTTCCCGGTTATTTGTAAAATCAGCCGAGTGAGCAAGGTCACTCAGCACCTGAAAAAAATCTGTAGATCCGGCACAGGCCCGCAGATCTTGCCAAACGCTCGTCCGCACCTCTACTTGTTCACGGCTCATACCGGCAAGCCAGGGTGCGCTGCCCGGCCCTGCCTGCAGTGGCTGACGGGTTTGGCTGACACCCCATCGCGGGCGTATCCTGCCTTCACGAAACAGCCTGATACGCTCCAGCGTCTGTGGGTTCAACGGATTGCCGTTCAGGTGCAGATGAAGGCGAGAGGAACTGAGGGAAAGGTCGATATTATCGAGCGCCTGGATCGATATGTCCGAAATGTGGTTGTCCCGCACATCAAGACGAATCAAATCAGACCGGAGCCAGTTGCACTCGGGCAGCGCATCAATACCTGTAGCGCGCAATAGTAGAAGGCGTAATGAATTGAGCGCATTGATACGCGTCCCCGTTCCCAGGGAGCAGAAACTGAGGTCCAGAATCTCCAGTCGGCTCAGGCTCTGCAACGTAGCGTTGGAGGCGTCGGTCCAGCTCAGGGGGTTATGACTGACTGACAACTCTGCAAGCCGGGTCATCCTGGCTATCGACTCAGGCAAGGCCTGCAAGCCATTGAAGTCCAGACTCAGCGACTGCAGGTTATTGAAGTTTTTCAGTAATGCATCAGCGTGCGGCTGAGTAAGCCGCATGTTGCGCCCTTTCAACACCACCACATGGCCGAAGCTGGCAGCCATATCCGGTAGTTGTCCCATGTGCAGATTATCCAGATCAAGCGTATACCCTATAAATTCACCCTGATAGTTCCTGCAGTAAATGCTGAGTCTTTTCCAGCACTCGTGAATACGCCTCGCCACGACCTCCCTGTCCCTGCGCAACGAAGAAAACGGCGTGTCATCTACCCAAGTGTTCAAAGTGACTTGAAGGTTGCGTAACTCATCGGCGAGGCTACGTAGCCTTTGCCGAACGAAATTCGATAACTCGCTATCTGATCCAGTATGTTCAGCCCGTAACTCATCAAGAAAGCTCGACACTTCATTATCGGAAAAATCCGGGTACAGGCTTTTTACCGCCAGCTCAGGCGAGTGGCTGGAGGCTCCGAAGCCCAGTCGGCGAAAAAAACCGCGCAGACGCCCACTCATGGGATAGCCGATACGCCCGCCGGGTAGTCTCTGTGGCCATTTGAGGCCCGGTTTGACAGGTTGCAGACGCAACGTTTCAGCTACCAGGTCGCGTCGAACGAACGCGATTTGCCCCAGCATATTGCGCAATGTTTGCTCGTCCGCATTCAAAGGCAACTCGATATGGGTACGCGTCACGTCAGGAAGCGCTCCCAACAAGGCCTTGAAAAAAGACCGATCAATCGCGCCCATAGCATCACCTGACGGATTGAAAAGCTGGTACCCCGCTTCAGTCTTCACCAAAATCCTGTGCGGTGCGCCAGCCTGGTTTGCATCGAGGCTGGCGATGGTGTCCCCTTCCAGATTGTCTTTCAGAAGATCAATCGAGATGTCGCCACGCCAGCCAGGCACGTACCGCAACAAGCCAAGCCCCGCGACATGAGTATCCGGATTGAGCGTCGCACTGTGGTAAAAGCCTTCAAGGGTCCTGTTCACCCGTAACTGCTGCTGATACTCGCGGGCCTGTTCGGCAAGTGCCAGTGGAATACGCTTTTGCGAGGTCATTCGCGTTTTGTCCTCATCGCTTGCCATGTTCATCAGCTCTATGGCAATGCTGTCCGGCAAGCGGCTGAAGTCCCGCTGAATCAATTTGACCAGCGGCTCGTCAGCATGACTATTCAACGCCTGAACACCGTCAATCAACTGCTCTGTCCGCCGTTGTGCATGATCAGCCAGATGATTGGCAATACCGCGCAGCTGCACAGCCCTTTCTGTACTTTCACTGCCAGCCATCCGGCTGATCTCAGCAGGCGTCAAACTATCAAATACCTGGCCGATGACCGCCACAAGATTACGTGTCGGCCCTGTCACATGAGACGAAAGCGTCATCTCGGAACCTGCGTTCCAGGCCTTGACCAGGGTTCCTTGCACGTCGATCAGCAACAAGCCTCGATTTTTGTTCCAGCGCGGCGAAGAGGTGATCAACTGCATCCATGGCTCGACATGAGAAACCATTATCTGCGCCAGCTCCGGCCCCTGAAGACTTTCGATACAGCCTTGCAGTTCGTGCTCGATCTGTACACGCTCAATGGCATCGCCAAGCAAGGCCGGGGGCTGAAAGTTCTCGACATGTACCTGACGCAAGACCGCTTCATCGGTGCCGCTCACCTGCAGGACTTTCTGAATCTGTGCCTCTGTGAACGCGTTACAGGTGGGGTTCAAGCGTCTGAAGGCGGTCACCTCGTCCCAGCCCATGGGGTTTTCCCATTCGTGGCGCCAGGCCCCCGCGCCATTGTGCTCCAGTTTCGGTGAGTAGCGACGGGCGTCCAGCGGGTGCCGGACACGCCAGTTCTGTCGGTTTGCGTCCGCCTCGACCCGATAAAGCTTACCGTCCAGCGGCAACCAGGTCTTGCCATCCAGCTCATAGAGCCCTAAAGCATTGGGGTTCAGGGAGTCAGGCAACGTGACTGTGTCAGCGAATGAGTCGAGGGTCGGTTTGCCAAGGCGCACGGAGCCGTCGACGGTCTTTTGCACCAGGCTTTCGATAAGCATAGACGGCTCAACGCGCCTCAATGCACCCGCTACACCGCCCACGACCAGCATCTGGGCCACGTTTTCACCGATGTCATAGACATGCTGCATGGCCTCTTCAACTTCTCCATGCGTCCAGTCCTGATAGGCGACGAACGCTTCGCTGGCCAGTTGATAGAGAGCGACTGCGGCCATTATCTCGCCCAACACCGGCAAAAAGAATCCGGCAGCATTGAGCATGTTCATGCCGCTGTTTTCCAGACTTTCAAACAATGCATCACGGGCCTGCTGATCCACCTGCGCGGACGGCACCGCTAAGGCTCTTGAATCGCCATAGGTTTTGCTCAGCAAGTGATCGTAAAGCAACTCGAAAGCAGGCTTTGAAAACGGCTGCGCCTGCAACACCAAATCCGCGTTGACATCCAGCGTGTGCTCCGAGGCTGGATAGAGACGCGATTTCAACTTGGCAAAGAATTCCGGACTGCGGCTCAAACTGATGAAGCGACTGAAATATTGCCGATAGCCTTCGCTGTCGAGTGATCTCATCAGGCTGGCGTTGAACGCCTGGAGCGACGCGTACTGTTTGATTGGATGAGATGGGTCGCAAGGCATGTAAACCATGCAGGGGCCGCCATCAGGATTATCAATGTCCTGCTGGATCAGCAGGGCACCGTGCAAAAGACAGCCTGAAAAAGCGTAAGTATCGAGCATGTGCAACTGGCAATAGCGCAGCCCCTTGCCATCCCATTGTGGGCGATCTTCGGGCTTCACCACATTGAGAAGCACCTGGTAAGCCGTATCAGTGATATCCCCCTTCATCATGGCAATATGCGCAAGCACCTCGACGGCATCACGCTCACTGTCAATGAAAGCAGCGGCGACCGCCTGCGCAGCATCTGGCCCGGTGGGCTTGAACACAGAGTCCAGATGGGACTGGTATTGGGTGCCCAGATCCAGCTCATGGCAAAAGTCAGCGAACTGTTCAAGGCTGATATCAAGACGATCCTTGTATTCGATCCTGTACCTGCGCTGAGCGCTGTCGGTCAGCCAGTAACGCAGCCCCCCTGTGCGCAGGATTGCCGAATAGGGATCGAACCGGCTTCGGTTGCTGGAAACGAAGTTTTGCAAGGCTGCCTGCAAAAGCGTCTGCTCGAGAGGGTCAGGTTTCCAGGCACTGTCATAGCGCCAGGTCATAAGCTGGAAGGCTTCCACATCCAAAGCGAGTTTGAAACGTTCAAGAAAAGCGTGCGATAGCACAGGTGCTGCAAACATCTGCGCCGATAACAGGCGGCTGCGAATGGGCTCCAGCGCCTGCCGGGAGCGTCCGGCTTTCTGCTGGCTGGCATGCAGGGCCTGTCGCAATGCTGCCGGAGCACTTAAATACCAGGCAGGTAAATTGCTTCTGATGAACCCGGTGTTTGGGTGGTCGGACTCGAAGGGGGCGGAGTCGAGCGGCGGTGTGGGGGGCAAGGAAGCAGGCGCTGCTTGCGTTTCAGGTGGGGTGCGGACAATAGACATGGTCGATACCGGTAATAGCTTCGTGAAAAGCCAACACGATAAAGACCCGACGACCTGCAGGTGACATAACGGGATATGACAGGTAACGCTTATTGCTCAAACGCTACCCATCGAACGCCATCAACGCTTGCGCAAAATCACGCTGCCGATGGAATAACCGGCACCGAACGAGCTGAGCACCGCCAGCGCGCCTTTCGGCAAATCATCCTGATAGGTATGAAACGCAATGACCGATCCGGCCGAGCTGGTGTTGCCGTAGGTGTCGAGAATCACCGGTGCTTCTTCGACCGTGGCCTCGCGGCCCAGCAGCTTCTTGGTGATCAGGTGGTTCATGCTCAGGTTGGCCTGATGCAGCCAGAAGCGCTTCACGTCACTGATGTTGATGCCGTTGTCCTGCAAATGCGCGCTGACCAGCTCGGCGACCATCGGGCACACCTCACGGAACACCTTGCGCCCTTCCTGCACAAACAGTTTGTCCGGCGCGTTCTGGCCTTCAGCTGAAGTGCGATTGAGGAAACCGAAGTTGTTGCGGATGTTGTTGGAGAATTTGGTCAACAGGCGGGTGCTGACGATATCGAACTGAAAAGCCGACGTGGCGAGGTCTGCACGCTCGACCACCACTGCCGTCGCGCCGTCACCGAAGATGAAATGGCTGTCGCGGTCGCGAAAGTTCAGGTGCGCGGTGCAGATTTCCGGGCTGATCACCAGCAAGGCGCGGGCCTGGCCGAGCTGTACGCTGTTGCAGGCGGCCTGAATGACGAAGGTGGCCGAAGAGCAGGCGACGTTCATGTCAAAACCGTAGCCCGCAACGCCCAGCGCTTCCTGAATCTCGATGGAGATCGCCGGGTAGGCACGTTGCAGGTTGGAGCAGGCGACGATAACGCCGTCGATATCAGCAGCCGTCTTGCCTGCACGCTGTAGTGCCTGATTGGCCGCCGCAACACCCATCTGGCACAGGATCGACCATTCGTCATTGCCGCGTTCAGGCAGGTTGGGCTTCATGCGCTGCGGGTCGAGAATGCCCTGTTTGTCCATCACAAAGCGGCTTTTGATACCCGATGCCTTCTCGATGAACGCGGCGCTGGACTCGCTGAGCGCTTGCACTTCTCCACGCTCGATGGCGGCTGCGTTGTCAGCGTTGAACTGTGCAACGTAGGCATTGAAGGACTGCACCAGCTCTTCGTTGGAAATGCTGTCGGCCGGGGTGTACAGGCCTGTGCCGCTGATGACGACGTTGTGCACGGTCGTTCCTCTTTTATTGAGTTGCAGGTAATGACCTGCTCAGGCACGGCATCTGCCAGCCCACACTTATTGGGACCAGCGTACCAGTGCTAAGGTAAAAGCTGCCCGCAAGCGGGAGCAGCGTTTCATGACACAGTGAAGACAGGCGCGGAGTGTGCCACAGAGCCCGGTTTTGGCGCTATCGGGCCAAGCTACATACTTATACCTAAACGGTACATAGAATTTTAGGAGATCCAATAATGTCTATTAAAATCAGACTTTTGAGTATCACGGGTTTACGATGTAGGCATACATCGTAATGCATCGCTCCCTAGTGTACTGTTTTCGAAAAAACCAGCTACTAACTAACGTAAAATTCAAATTTTATCAATAACTTAGGTTGCAGGACACGGGTAAATTATTTCGCAAACAGTACA
>NZ_ATDK01000337.1 GCF_000444135.1 Pseudomonas avellanae BPIC 631 | reverse complement strand
GCGGCGGGTTTGCTTGCGTTTGCCTGCGTACTCAACGTCGGAAAAGCTCATTTGGCTCATGGGCGGCTCGGATCAGGTGGTCAGGCGATTTTCGCATATTTGAGACTTGTTCGGAGGTTCCTTAGGAGTTGGCAATTATTCTTTTGGCAAGATACTCATAAAAATTTTCTGCATAGAAGATTGCTGCTCCTGAAGGTATTCGTAAGAAGATGTGACATTCATTATCTTTGTAAGTGTCATAGTTGAAAAAGAAAACTTCGCCCAGGTCCGTTTTGCTGATGACTAGTTTTTCCGGGGTTGTCGACTTGTTTTTGAGTCCGTTGATATGTTGGAAGACAATATCTCCACCATTTATGTCATCGAAGTCCATGCCGTAGATGCTGTAAATTTCCTCGGTGCCTACTTCTCCTCCCGCATAATTTCGTAAAAACCATTTGTAGGAGTCAGGCAGTGGGTGACCTAAACGCTGTTCTGCCTTAATAATCCACTCGTCGGCCACCGCGTCGGCAGGTGTTCCGAATGCCGCCACGTTTTCATTTGTCTTTATAAGGCTCTCAAGATCAGATGCTGTCAGAAGGGTCATAACGATTTCTCATAAGTTTCCGCGCGATAGCGCCAGTAGTCAGTCTTCCACTGGTTGAATAATGGTAGATCTATTTCAGAGGGTATTGTATTCGGATTTATGTGTATGGCGGAACTGTATTTTTGATGAAAGGTCTGTGTTAGCTCTGCTATTCCTCCGCTTTGAGTTTGTATCATATGGTGCAGGTTAATTGACTCGCCATCAACGCCTATCGGGGCCCGCCCGCTTGCCATGCGTTCAAGGTTAGTGCCTTGCACCAGTTTTCCACGCTCTCTCCAAGTAGTCATCAGGTCTGGATCAAAAAGATCGTCACGTTGAGAAACTCTGTTGCCTTTGAATTCTATTGGTGGTTTAGACCAAAAGGACCGCTTGGGAGCTGAAATTTTTTTAGCTGGCCTTTCAGGCTCCGGTTTACTATACGGCTTCTTGTAATGTTCATCGACTAAAGGCGTTTCTGCTCTTCTCAATGGTGCTGGCTCTGGCATCCGCAACTCAGGATGAGCCAGCAGCCTCTGCTCATTCCGAGCCAACCAACCCGCAATTTGCTTATTGGTCATGTCTGCTTGAAGCTTCGCGCTTCTTGCGGCGATGCCGTCAAGACTGCCTACGATCCCTGCTTTGACCTGACCTCTCGTGATGTAGGTAACTATAGCAGTCAGCAGGAGCATGACTAATTGCTCCTGACCTTTGGCGAGTTTCCGAGCGGCTGCATCTATACGCTCATCGATCAGCCATGCGGAAGCACCCGTGGGATCAAGCCCTGGCGGTTTGACACCTTCTTCTGCGTTCCAGGCGGTTACGATACCCTCATAGAGAGTTGCGAGACAGGCGGGGAGCCCTTGATAAAAATACTCGGCGATGGCTGAAAGCCCCATGCCCAGTAGAATCAGGTTGCCGACCTGTACGCCTATGCCGCTGCCTGCTATAGCTCCTGGAATAGCACCTGCACCAAATGCAAGCGATCCAGCCGCAGCCCCAACAAGAGTCCCGACCGCCACGCTGCCGCCCATGATCATGGCGACCTCTTTGACCAGCTTCAGCAAGACAGGGAGTATTTCCGCGATATCGATGGAGGACCATTTGCGCATCAGGCTGAGCTGGATGATCGGGTAGGACTTTGCCATCGCCAGTTTGACCGATTCGATGCGATTTCCGCCAATGCTACCGAAGGCCAAGGTGGCCTCGTTGCTCACTCGTCGAGTGAAGCCGTTCCAACCATCGTAGGCGCTTTCCCAGCCGTCATCGAAAGACTGATTCAGATGGTTGAATTTGTTATCGAGGGTTCGCTCGATGTCGTCCCACATGGGGACGTTTGCTAAAAGATCCGTTTATTCAACTCTGTCCTTGATGAAGAGGTAATCCCGAGTCTCGATCCTTGAGGCGTCTGACTGGTACATGCGCGGGAATTGGCCCTCAGAGCCAATAAGGCATGCCCAGCTCATTTCTGAAGGTGCCATATTTCTAGATTCAGATAGCTGTAGGCAATGATGTCAATTGGTTATCAAACGTCGCTTGCGAAGTCTTCAAGGGCCTAATGCAATGAAATTTAATACTTTTCTCATTCTGTAACGTCCCGAAATTTTTCAAGTGATTGCTGAAAAATTGAAGTGTGACACGCTTTTTCAAGCGCTTTTCTTTAGCTACCTCTTCTGCTTGCGCCACCCTCACATCGCCCCCACCTCCGGCTTATCGCCCTTCGACCCGCCGTAAACCGGTGGATGGGTGACGATGTGTGTCAGGTCTACCGCCGACGCCAGCAGTTTCTGCAGATCAGGGCGTGGTCGAGACAAGCGGGGGTCATTCGCCGTTGCTTGTTCAAGCGCCTCGGCGCAGGCCAGCAGTTTTGCGTCGCCACGAAAGCCGCCGATAACCTGTAGCCCGAAGGGCATGCCTTGATGGTCGGTGCCGCAGGGCAGGGACAACGCGGGGTTGGTGGTCAGGGTGATGGTGTAGCACAGCGCCAGCCAGCGGTAGTAATTGTCCAGTGGCACGCCGTTGACTTCGCGCAGGTACAGTTCGCTCCAGGGGAAGGGCGACACGGGTGTGGTCGTTGCGAGGATCAGGTCGTAGTGTTCGAATTGTTTCTGGAAGCCGCGAAACAGTCGGCTCTGCTCGCCATGCGCCTTGACGCAGTCTTGCAGTGACATCGCCGCGCCCATTTCGAAGTTGGCGCGGGTGTTGGGGCCCAGCGCGTCCGGGTCGCGGTCGTGGGCGTCCTGTAGGCCGGCGACGAATGCTTCGGCGCGCAGTACGTCGAAGGTACGGTGGGCGCTGGTCAGGTTCAGGTCGATGGCGTCGCAGGACTTGAACAGCGGTTTGAGGGCGCTGATCTTTTCCCGAAAGACTGCGCGGATGTGGTTGTCCACCGCGCATGTACCAAAGTCTTCGCTGTAGCCGACGCGCAGCTGGCTGAGGTCGACAGTGCGCGGAGCGAATTCGTCATTGGCGATGGCGTAGCTCAATGGGTCGGACTGCGCCAGCCCGGCGCTGGCACGCAGTTGCAGCAGGGTGTCAGCGACATTGCGGCCCATCGGGCCGACGACGGAGATGGGCGTCCAGCCGAGTTTCTTGCGCTCGCTCGGCACCAGGCCCGGAGAAGGGCGCAGGCCGACGATGCCACACAGCGCTGCGGGAATGCGCAGCGAGCCTCCGGTGTCCGAACCGCTGCACAGCGGCACCATGTCTACCGCCAGCGCGGCGGCCGAGCCACCTGAGGAGCCGCCGGCATTCAGTTCGGGATTGAACGGGTTGCCGGTTGCGCCCCACACCACGTTGCGGGTGTTGGCTCCGGCGCCGAGTTCCGGGACATTGGTCTTGCCGACCATAATGGCCCCGGCCGCGCGCAGACGGGCCACGAACAGGTTGTCCTGAGCGGGAATGTTGTCGCGAAACAGTTGCGAGCCGTAGGTGGTGAGCACCCCGGCGGTTTCTTCCAGGTCCTTGATGCCGATGGGCAGGCCGTGCAGCAACCCCAAGGGTTTGCCTTGCAGGACCGCCTGTTCGGCGATGACAGCCTCATCTCGGGCGCGCTCGAAGCAGGTGGCGGCGAAGGCGTTGATTTTTGGATTCAGGCTTTCAATGCGCTCGATACAGGCGTCGAGCAATTCCACTGGCGATAGCTGTTTGTTGCCGATCAGCGCACGCAATTCGGTGGCGGATTTGCCAAGGAGCTCGGATGGATTTTGCATGGAATGTTCCTCACTGGACTGTACAAATCGAACGGCTTATCGCGCCAGGCGTCTTCGTTTGGACACATATTCTGCGCTTCTGCGGAGCCAGTATCGGACGCAGAGCGTCCAGAACTGCATACCCACGCGGAGCGTGGGCACGATAAGTGTTCTCCCGAATGTCATCGTTCCGCACGCTCCGCGTGGGTATGCATTTCGTGAAGCTCTGCGTCACACATCTGCGTCGCGCCTCTTTTTCCAGGCCGAACGCATCAAGCGGGCAGTCTCTTCAAAAATCCCCCAACGCCAGTATCGTCGCCACCAGCGCCTGACCTCTGGGCACCAAAGTATTCAGCTCCAGGTATTCACGGTCGGTGTGCACTTTGCCGCCCACCGGGCCGAGGCCGCACAGGGTCGGGATGCCGAGGCTGGCGGTGAAGCCCGAGTCGGCGCAGCCGCCGGTGAATTCGCCTTCCACGTTGAAACCCAGTTCATGCGCGAGGCCCTGATAGATATTCAGCAGCTCGGTGCTGTGCCGGGCTTCCATTGGCAAAAAGGTCGTGGCCTCCAGCAGCCGGGCGGATGTGCCGGGCAGTTCCTCTTCGGCGACGATGCTTTTGACTGCAGAGAGAATTTCATCCCACTGCCTGAGTTCGATAAAGCGCACATCAAGTTTTGCCGTGGCGCTGGGCGCGACGGTATTGCTGGAGGTGCCGCCCGAGATCAGTCCGACATTGGTGGTGATGCCCGCTGCATAATCGGTCAACGCATGCAGTTTGATCACCTTGTGCGCCAGGGCCTGAATCGCGCTGGTGCCGTCGGCGTGGTTGACCCCCGAATGCGCCGCGCGGCCGCTGACTTCGATGATCAGCGTTGCACCGCCTTTACGAGCGCTGACCACGTTGCCGCTGGCGCGCCCCGGTTCCGGGTTGAGTACCGCGCGCGCCTGACGGGCGTACTTTTCGATGTGAACACGGGCGCTGGCGGAGCCGATTTCTTCGTCGCCGGTGTACAGAATCTGCACCGGAAACGGCAGAGGGCCGATTCGTTTCAGTGCCTTAAGGGCAAAGCAGTTGAGCACCAGCCCGCCTTTCATGTCGGCCACGCCAGGGCCATAGGCCAGTTCGCTGTCGTTTGTGTAGCCGCGTGTAGCGGTCGTGCCTTTCGGGAACACCGTGTCGCGATGACCGAGTAGCAATACCGGCTTGCCGTGGCCGCCGGGCAGTTCAGCCAACAGCACATCGCCGAAACCTTCGACCGGGATGCGCTCGACGCTGATCCCGTCGGCCTTCAAGTGCGCAGTGAGCAGATCGCCGACCGCATCGACTCCGGCCTTGTCGTAGCTGTTGGAGTCGGTATCGACCAGGCGCTGCAACAGCGCCTCCATCGCTTCAAACTGCCCGCTCAGCCAGTCGGTTGCCTGCCGTTGTGCATCATTCATTCACTCAGCTCCTGTGCCCGATGCTCTCGGGTCAGCCGTGCGCCGTCCGTTCCCAGGTCCCAGAACAGTCCGGCCATGATTTGCAGACTTTCTTTGACCACCGGTGCCAGCAAATGCTCGTCGGGTGCGTGTTGCGAGCACGCCGGGTACGAGTGCGGCACCCAGACCGTCGGCAGGCCCAGCACTTCGGCGAACACATCGTTGGGCAGCGAACCGCCCAGATTGGGCAGCAGCGCGGGCTTCTTGCCGGTAGTGGTGGCCAGCGACTCCAACGCCCAGCCGACCCACGGGCTGTCCGGTGACAGGCGCGTGGCGTGCATCACATCCATGCGCGTCTGCCGGACCTCGACCTGAGTGAAGCCGTGGGCATCCAGATGGGCACGCACCGCTGGGATAAAGGCGTTGTAGTCGCTGTCGACCACAAAGCGGATGTGGCACAGCGCATGCGCTTTGCCGGGAATGGCGTGTACCGGGGCGTCCGGGTTGCCGGTCTTGAAGGCAAGGATGTCGAGGGTGTTCCAGCCGAAGACCTTTTCGCTGAGCGACAGCGCCGGGTCGCCCCAATCGGGGTCGATGTCCGGGTCACCGGGGCCGCCGCCGACTTCGATATCCGCCAGCGCAGTTTTGACCGCTTCGGGAATGGCGGCGGGCATGAGCCCCGCGACTTTCACCCGGCCGTGCTCATCGACCATGCTGGCGATGGCATTGGCCAGAATGATGCCGGGGTTGGCCAGCAGCCCACCCCAGTTGCCGGAATGGTGCGCGCCTTCGCGCAGGTTCACCGTCAGCTCGAAGTTGAACACCCCGCGCGAACCGAGAAACAGGGTAGGGCGCGCGGCTGCCAGACGTGGGCCGTCGGAGGCGATGAAAATATCCGCCGCAAGCTCTTCGGCGTGTGCCTGGCAGAACGCGCTGAGGCCGGGCGAGCCGTCTTCTTCGCCCATTTCCAGCAGCAGTTTGACGTTGAAACCCAGCGTGCCGTCGCGTGCCTTGAGGGTCTGTTCCAGGGCGGTCAGGTTGATCAGGTGCTGGCCCTTGTTGTCCGCGGTGCCACGGCCGTACCAGCGATCACCGCGCTCAACGACTTCCCACGGCGACAGGCCCGCTTGCCACTGCGCGTCATAGCCGCGCACCACATCACCATGGCCGTAGCTGAGCAGGGTCGGCAGCGCCGGGTCTTCGATGCGGGTGGCGATCATCAAGGGCCCGCGTCCGGCCACCGGGTTGTCGTGCACCTTGACGCTGAAACCAAGCCGCTCGACGTGCGGGGTGATGAACTCGTTCAGGTAACGATAAAGCTCCGGCAAGCTCGCGGCCTCTTGGCTTTGGGTGGGATAAGCGACGCTGTCGCCGAGCAAGGCGAAAAAGGTGCCGTTGTCGAACTGCTCGGTGGCGTTTTCGATGGCATGCGAACGGCTACTCATGAGGGCATCAGCTCCAGGGTTTTCGAGGTGTCGCGCAAGTGGCAACGGACGGTGCCGCCTTCCATGCGGCCAGCGATCGGGTAGTTTTCCTTGCACACCGCCATGCAGCTCGGGCAGCGCGGATGAAACGCGCAGCCCGAAGGCGGCGACATGGGGTTGGGGAAGGTGCCGTGCAGGCCCAGATCCGGAATGCCCAGGTGCGGGTCGGGGGTCAGTACCGAGTCCAGCAGCGCCTGGGTGTAGGGATGCCCCGGTCTGGCGAACAGCGATTCGCGGCTGCGTTCCTCGACGATGCGGCCCAGGTACATCACTGCCTCCCGGTCGGCCAGATGTTCGATGACCGCCAGGTTGTGGCTGATCAGCAGGTAAGTCAGGCCGAACTCCTGTTTCAGGTCCTGCAACAGGTTGAGAATCTGCGCCTGCACCGACACGTCCAGCGCCGAAGTCGGTTCGTCGCAGATCAACACGTCGGGGCGCATCACCAGCGCCCGGGCAATCGCCACGCGCTGGCGCTGCCCACCGGAGAGCTGGCTGGGGTAGCTGTCGATGACTCGTTTCGGCAAGCCGACCACGTCCATCATCGCCTCGACACGCTGACGGCGCTCGGCATTGCTGCCGATGTCATGCACGATCAGCGGCAGGGTGACGATTTCGCGCAGGGTTTTGCGCGGGTTCAGCGACGAGTAAGGGTCCTGAAAGATCGGCTGGATGCGCCGCGCCATTTCCTTGCGGTCGGTGCCGGCCAGATGCTTGCCGTTGACCAGCACATCGCCGCTGCTGGGCGCGAGCAGGCCGAGCAGCATCTTCGCTAGCGTGCTTTTGCCGCAACCGGATTCGCCGACCAGCCCGAGGGTTTCGCCGCGCATCAGGCGCAGCGACACGCCATCGACTGCTTTCAAGGTGGCGTTGGGTTTGAGAAAACCACGGCTGATGCTGAATTCACGACGGATGTCGCACAGTTCCAGAGCAATGTCTTTTTTGATGCTGGCGTTCAGGGCTTGATTAGTCATGACGTCATGCCCTCACGCTGCAACACAGGTTCTGCGCCCACTGAAGCAAACAGGCAGCGGGTCATGTGGTTATGGCTGTGAACCTGAGGGACGTCTTCGGCGCACGCCGCGATGGCCTGCGGGCAGCGGTTGCGGAAGGCGCAGCCGTGTTGCTCGCCAACCAGGCTGGGCACCAACCCCGGAATCGAACCCAGCGGCTGGCCTGGCTGGGTGCGTCCGGGGATCGGAATGCTCGCCAGCAGGCCGCGCGTGTAAGGGTGCTGCGGGTTCTCGAACAGCTCGACCGCCGGGGCGGTTTCGACGATTTGCCCGGCGTACATCACCGCCACCCGGTCGGCAATCCGCGCCACCAGCCCCAAATCGTGGGTGATGAAAATCACCGCCAGACCGAACTCTTTCTGGATGTCGCGGATCAGGCGCAGGATCTGCGCCTGAATGGTCACGTCCAGCGCGGTGGTGGGCTCGTCGGCAATGATCACGTCCGGTTCGCACATCAGCGCCATGGCGATGATCACCCGCTGACGCAGGCCGCCCGACAACTGATGCGGATACTGGCGCAGGCGCTCGCTGGCGTTGCTGATACCGACTTTTTCGAGCATCTGCGCCGCACGCTGCAGCGCTTCCTTGCGCGACACCTTGCGGTGCCGGGTCAGCACTTCGCTGAGCTGGTCGCCGATGCTGTATGCCGGGTTCAGCGAGGTCATGGGTTCCTGAAAAATCATCGCCAGACGGTTGCCGCGCAGGTCGCACATCTGCCGTTCGCTTTGGCTCAGCATGTCGATGCCGTCCAGGCTCAGGGTGGTTGCGGTACGCCGGGCCTTGCGCGGCAGCAGGTCCATGAGCGCCAGCGAGGTCAGGGATTTGCCGCAGCCAGATTCGCCGACGATGCACAGCATTTCGCCGCGCTCGACCGCAAAGTCCAGGCCGCGCACTGCGTGGAGCGTGTCTTGCCCGAGCGGGATCTCGACACGCAGGTTTTCAACATGTAACAGCGCCATGTGCGGATTTCCTCTGTCAGTTGCGCCCGTCGGGCAGGATCAGGTCGCGCAGGCCGTCACCGACCAGATTGATACCCAGCACCAGCACCATCAGAGCGACGCCGGGAATGGCGATGACCCACGGGGAAAAGAACATGTACGGTTTGCCCTCGGCGATCATCAGCCCCCATGAAGGAATGGGCGGCTGCACGCCGACCCCTAGAAACGACAGCGCTGACTCGAGGAGGATCGCGTGAGCCATTTCCAGAGTGGCGACGACGATCAGCGCGCCGACCAGATTGGGCAGGATTTCGCTGGCCAGAATGCGCAGCGTCGAGCAGCCCAATGCCTGCGCCGAGGCGACGTATTCGGCGTCGCGAATTTGTTGCACGGCAGCGCGTACCACTACGGCGAAGCGGTCCCAGAGCAGGCAGCCGAGCAGGATGATTACGACTTTCAGCGAACCGCCGATCAACGACGCAGAGGCCAGTGCGACCATCACCACCGGCATCGCCAGGCGCGTGGTGATCAGGTAGCTGATCAGCGCGTCGGTCTTGCCGCCGAAGTAGCCGGCCAGCAGGCCCATGATGGTGCCGATGACGCCTGAGATCAGTGCCGCCGAGAAGCCGATGAACAACGAGATGCGTGCGCCGTAGAGCAGGCGTGACAGGTAATCGCGGCCCAGTTTGTCGGTGCCTAAAACGTAATCCCAGGTGCCATTGGCCATCCACACGGGTGGTTTCATGCGCAGCATCACGTCTTGGGCGTAAGGGTCGTAGGGCGCCAGCCAGGGGGCGAACAGTGCGCCGAACAGGATGATCAACAGCAGTACCGCGCCGATGGCGAAGCCGCGATGGGCAAAGCTGTTGCGCAGGGTACGCCAGACGCTGCGTGCCGGTGGCTGGTAATCGTTGATGACCAGCGGCGATGACGGGGTTGTGCTCATGGGGCCTCCTATTTCACGCGGATGCGCGGGTCGAGCAGTGCGTTGAGCACGTCGGCCAGCAGCGTGAGGACGATGTAGATCACCGCAATCAACAGCACGACCGCCTGCACCACAGGGAAGTCGTCACGGGCAATCGCGTCCCAGGCCAGTTGGCCGATGCCTTGCAGCGAGAACACCGTTTCGATGACCACCGAACCGCCGAGCATGAAGCCGAACTCCACGGCAGCCAGTGCCACAACCGGAATCAGCGCATTGCGTAGCGCGTGTTTGAACAGCACGGTGGCGGGGCGCAGGCCCTTGGCGCGAGCGGTGCGGATGTAGTCGGAATTGAGCACGTCGAGCATGCCGGCACGGGTCAGGCGCATGATCGCCGGGGTGGCGTAATAACCCAGCGCAATCGCCGGCATGACGAAGTGCGCCCAGGTCGAGTTGCCTGACACCGGCAGCCATTTAAGGGTGACCGAGAACACCACGATCAGCATTAGCGCGAACCAGAAACTCGGCATCGCCTGGCCCAGCACCGCGATGCTCAGCGCCAGCCGGTCAACCCAGGTGTCACGTTTCACCGCTGCCAGCACGCCCAGCGGAATAGCGATCAGCAGCGCAATGCTCAGGGCCATTGCGCCCAGCCCGAGGGTGATCGACAGGCGCGAGGCGATCAGGTTGTAGACCGACTCCTGAAAGAAGAACGAATCGCCAAAATCGAGGCGCACCACGTCGGCCAGCCATTCAAAATACTGCGTGACCAACGGCTTGTTGAGGCCGTATTGCACACGGATCTGTTCGATCTGCTCGCTGCTGGCTTCCGGCCCGCCGATGGCTGTGGCCAGGTCGCCGGACAGGTGCAGCAGGGAAAAGCTGATCACCGACACGGTAATCGCTACGCACAAGGCAATGCCGAGGCGGCGCAAGAGAAATCCGAACATGGCAAGTGCCCTTGTGTCCGAGGAGTAACGGGTGGGTGGCCGATGCTGCAAGGCATGTTGTGCGCCTTGCAGCCGGTCTCACCGATTGACGTCGCGAACAGCCTATTTCCAGCTCGACAACACGAAGCGCGGCAGCTCGTCCGGGTACGGCTTGAAGTTCAGGTCCGAGACGTAGGCGTAGTTCATCGAGTAATTGAACAACGGTGCCCAGTACGCCTGCTCGCTGATGCGCTGCAGGGCCTTGCGGTAGTTGTCCTTGCGCACCTGCGGGTCCAGCGCGTTGTCGGCGGTCTGCAGCCAGCCCTGGACTTGCGGGTCTTTGATGTTGTCGTCGGGGTTGCCCTTGAACCAGGTCCCGGCCGAGGCCGAGGTGTCGAGGATCGAGAACGAGCCCCAGGCCTGGAACGACATCGGCACCTTGCCGCCACGCTGCTGGTCACGCATGGCGGCGTATTTCAGGTAACGCAGTTTGGCGTTGATGCCCACGGCGCGCAGGTTGCCGATGATTGCTTCGACGTAATCGCGGTCCCGATAGGCAAAGATTTCGGTTTCGAAACCGTTCGGGTAACCGGCCTCGGCGAGCAGCGCCTTGGCCTTGGCCGGGTCGTAGTTGTAGACCGTGGCAGCCGTGGTGTCACAGCCGAACTGGCCTGGGTAGCAGGCGACTTGCAGCGGTTTGCTTTCGCCACCGACCAGTTGCGAGGCCAGACCGTCACGGTTGATTGCGTAGTTGATTGCCTGGCGTACTTTCAGGTGTTTCATCGGCGAATCGGCGAATCGGCGCTGGAAGTGCCGCGTGCGTCGAGAATCAAAAAGCCGATACGCATGGTCGCGCCGCTGGTGACCACCAGATTGGGCATGGCCTTGAGGTTTTCCGCCTGGTCGGGGGTTACGCGCCAGGTCCAGTCGATGCCGCCGGTCATCAGCTCGGCCAGGCGCGTTTCGGCATCGGCGATGACCCGGAAGTTGATATGACCGATCTTCGGCTGGCCCTGTGGGCTGTCCTTGAAGTAGTCGGGGTTCTTGTCCATTTTCACGCCTTCACCGGTGGCGATGGCCGTGACCTTGTAAGGCCCTGTGCCAATCGGCTTGCGGCTGAACCCGGCAATTCCGACCTGCTCGAAATACTTTTTCGGGAACATCGGTACGGCGTTGGACAGGTATTCCAGCGCAGGCGGGAAGGGCTTTTTCAGGTGCAGGCGCACGCTGTAGTCACCGAGCTTTTCGGCGCTCTTGATCCAGTCGACGTTCTGTACCGTGACCACCTTGGACTCGGGCGACACCACGTAATTGAGCGTGAACACCACGTCATCGGCAGTGAACGGGTCGCCATTGTGGAACTTCACGCCCTCGCGCAGCTGGAAGTCCATGGTGGTGTCATCGACCTGTTTCCAGCTGGTGGCCAGCATGGGTTCATATTGGCCGTTGTCAGGGTTGCGGTAGACCAGGTTGTCCCAGATCAGGCGGCCGAGAATCACGCCTTCGCGCAAATCGTTGTGATAGGGGCTGATGTTTTCCGGTTCGCTGTCGGAGGCGTAGACCAGCGTGTCGTCGGCCTTGCCGGCCAGGGCGGAAAAACTGCTGAACAGGCTCAATAGCGCGATGCTGCGAGCGAAACCCTTGATTCCCATGCCGTCGTCTCCAAAAGGCAAAGTGGATGTATCAAAGGGCAGTGGGTCGCAAATGCGAAAAGGTGGTTAACAGCAAGGCTCTGATTTTCTTTTGATCGAGTAGCGGGCCTCGACACGACTCTAGGCAAAGCGTATCAATGCCACAAGCACAATATTTAGAACCTTTCATTGCCGATAAGGCAACGCAGGAGTACCGATGCAGCTCTATGGCGTGCAGTCCACGGCCCTGCGCTACTTCCTTGAAGTAGCGCGTTGCGGATCAATCAGCGAGGCCTCGATTCGGCTTAATGTGGCGTCGTCGGCGGTCAGTCGGCAGATCAGCAAGCTGGAGCGCGAGCTGGATGCCGTGCTGTTCGAACGCCAGGCGCGCGGCATGATGCTCAGCGAAGCGGGTATTCGTCTGGCGGCCTATGCGCGCAAATCCCAGCTGGAGGCCGAGCAGGTGGTGCTGGAAATCACCGAACTGCAAGGCTTGCAGCGCGGCCATGTGCGCATCGCCTGCTCAGAAGGTTTTGCGCTGGATTTCCTGCCGCAATGCATCGCGCGTTTTCGGAGGCTTTATCAGGGTATTCATTTCTCGATGGAGGTCTGCGCCCCGGCTCAGGCCACCGAGCGGGTGCGCTCGGGCGATGCCGACCTGTGCCTGACGTTCAGCCTGACGCCGCAGAATGAAATCAAGGTCGAGCATATTCACAGCGGCGCGATCTGCGCAGTGGTCAGCCACAACCACCCGCTGGCGTCACGTGAGGAGGTTACCCTGGCCGAACTGCAGCCGTACGCCATTGCGCTGACCAACACCGACACGACGTTGCGCCAGTTGTTCGACATCTGCTGCGGCGTGCAAGGCCTTATGTTCGACCCTGTGCTGACCAGTAACTACATCGGTTCGCTGTTGAGGTTTGTCAGCGAGGAGGGCGGGATCAGCCTGTCCAGCGAAATGACGCTGGACAAGCGTGTGCATGAAAAGCAGCTTAAATCCCTGCCGATCAGCGATGAAGGCATGAAAGCGCGACGGATCGAACTGCAAAGCATGGCGGGGCGCAACCTTCCGGCAGCGGTCGCGGCATTTCGGGATTTTCTTATCGAAGAACTGGCAAAAACCTGAAAGCTGGCTGTTTTTTCGCCGCGTCATATCGTTTGTACAAGGCGCGCTGCACGTCGGGTTGATGGTGTTGGTAATTATGATGTTATAGTATAATGAATTTGCGGTTGCACGCTCTGCGGTTCCCGACCGCCAACATCATGCTTCGCCCCCTGTGGCGAGGTTCGCCAGCGAGACGACCGACACCATGAACAGCCCCCTCCCAGACGTTGCCCTGACGGAAGTGTCCTCGGCCCTGATTGCACTCGACTGGGTCGGCATGCAAGGCGTCGAAGTGCCGCTGACGCTGGGCGAGCCGGGTGCCACACACCCGGTTCATGCCTACGCAGACCTGCAGGTCGATCTGACTGACCCGAGCGTCAAGGGCATCCACATGTCGCGGCTTTACCGGCTGCTCGACGGTTTCGCCGAACATCAAGTGCTCACGCCCGAGACGTTATCTGCACTGCTGGAGGCGATGGTCGAGAGCCACGTCGATTGTCACTCCAGCGGCGCACGCATCACGCTGACATTCAACCTGCTGTGCCGCCGCCCGGCGCTGGTCACCGAAGGTCTCAGCGGCTGGAAGTCCTATCCGGTCAAGCTTGAGGCCGTCTGGCGGGCGGGGCGTTTGTGCCTCGACGTCTCTGCCGACATCACTTACTCGTCCACTTGCCCATGCTCGGCGGCACTGTCCCGACAACTGCTGGAAGAAACGTTTGTCACCCGTTTTGGCCGCCAGTCGTTCGTTGACCCCATGCAGGTCGCGGCCTGGCTGCGGGACAACGCTTCGTATGCCACACCGCACAGCCAGCGCAGTGTGGCGACGGTGCAGGTGCGCGTGGCGGAGCAGGCCACAGAGATGGGCCTGATGGCGCTGATCGATACGGTCGAGCAGGCGCTGGGCACGCCGGTGCAAACCGCCGTCAAGCGTGCCGACGAGCAGGCCTTTGCCCGGCTCAATGGCCAGAACCTGATGTACGTCGAAGACGCCGCGCGCAAGATCCAGCAGGCGCTTGAGGGCCGCTACCCAGCCTCCAGCGTCAGCGTGCGTCACTTCGAAAGCCTGCATCCTCATGATGCAGCCGCGCAGACTTCCAACTACCTGTCCTGAGGCTTCCTACCGTGATCCGTAAAAATCCGTCCGGCCATTTGCCGGTTATTGCCGAGTCTGCCTACATCGACAAAACCGCGATCATCTGCGGCAAAGTGATTATCAAGGACAACGTGTTCGTCGGCCCGTACGCGGTGATCCGCGCCGACGAAGTCGATGCCAGTGGCGACATGGAGCCGATTGTCATCGGCGCCAATTCCAACATTCAGGATGGCGTGGTGATTCACTCGAAATCCGGTGCTGCGGTGACCATTGGCGAGTTCACCTCGATTGCCCACCGCTCTATCGTGCACGGACCTTGCATGGTCGGAGATCGCGTGTTCATCGGCTTCAACAGCGTGTTGTTCAACTGCCAGGTCGGCAACGGCAGTGTGGTCAGACACAATTCGGTGGTCGACGGTCGCGATTTGCCGGAGAATTTTTACGTGCCGTCCACTACCCGGATCGGGCCTAATACTGATCTTTCGCAATTTCCGCCGGTGAGCATTTCGGCGTCGGAGTTTTCCGAAGACGTGGCGCACACCAACATTGACCTGGTGCGCGGCTACAAGGCACTTCAAAACGAATTTTGAAGCAGCGCTGCGCGCCAGCGGCAAGTTACAAGCTGCAAGCTAAAAGCTAAAAGCTAAAAGCTAAAAGCTAAAAGCTAAAAGCTAAAAGCTAAAAGCTTGAGGCTTGAAGCTTGAAGCTCCAAACAATTAGCACCCCCCAACAATGGACCTGAATCTTTCATGACAACAGTTGTTCAACCAACCCGCGCGCCAGCATCACGGCTGCGCTCTATCGATGCTCTGCGCGGGCTGATTATTCTCGGCGGTTTCAGAGGCTGAGTGCAACACCCGGCTATTGAGTTAGGGATGGACTCTCATGATGCTTGGACATCATTTCCGTCATCATTTCGATAGGGCATCTGTA